>NZ_BLPF01000005.1:300000-401552 GCF_011764425.1 Phytohabitans houttuyneae | reverse complement strand
CGAAATCCTCCTGGATGGTCTGCAGGCGGCATACCTGCACAAGGTTGGCGCGGAATGGCAGTTTGACAGACCCAACCCGGCGTCGTCCCCTCGCCTGTCCGACCTGCTGGTCGACCGGCTCCGTGGCGCCAGTGCAGAGGAACGGGAAGCGTTGGAGATCGCCGCCATGGCGGTGCCGATCGGCCTGCGCGAGTTGAGCGAGCTCGTGACGGCCGATGCGCTCGCCGCCCTGGAGCGGCGTGGGCTGCTCACCGTCGACCGGCTCGACCGCCGCCTGCCGGTACGGCTGAGCCATCCGCTCTACCGCGAGCTTGTCGCCGACTCCACGCCGGCCGCTTCCCGCCTGGGATACGCACGCCAGCTGGCCGACCAGATGGAGCGGCACGACCTCCGCCGAGCCGACGACCTGCTCCGGTGGGCGCTGTGGCGGCTGGACGGCGGCGGCCCGATCGATACGGCAAGGCTTACCGCGGCCGCGGGTCTTGCGGTCGCGCGGCGGGTCGACCTCGCGGTACGCGAAAGGCTGACACGGGCCGCCTACGCCGCCGATCCCAGTGTCGCCAACGGCCTTCTGCTCTACCAAAGCCTGGTGGAGGTGGCCAGCGACGACCTGGACTCGCTCCTGGCCGACCTCGCGGCGCGTGCGCGGACGGAGCCGGACCGCGCCGCGATAATGATCGCCCACGCTTACCACATCGGATGGGTCGCGCACCGCCCCGACGAGGGCACCGACGCGCTCGACGAGGTCGCGCGGACGATCCACAGTCCCGCGCTGCTGTCCGACATCATGGCCCACCGCGCAATGCTGTACGCGATGTCCGGCCGCCCCGGCCCGGCGCTAGCGGACGCCCGGGAGGCGCTCGTCCCGTCCGCGCAGCCCGGTGCCCGCATGATCGCGGGTACCGCCGCGGCGCTGGCCAACCTCATGACGGCAAGCTTCCCGCAGGCACGTGCGGCGACTGACCTGGTGCGAACGTTGTCGGCGCAGGCAGACCGCGGCTCCATCAGCCCCGTGCCGGCCGCGTTCCTGCTCGAGGTCCGTATCCTCGCGGATCAAGGCTATGCCCAGGAGGCGCTGCGGCGTGCGGCGGCGGCCGTGGCCGACGCCATCGCCAACGGCGATCCCATGCGCCACGCGTGGTCGACGGCGGCGGTCGCGTACGCCCACTTGTGCCAGGGCGACCTCGATGACGCCGCGACCCGGGCCGCCGACGCCGGCCGGCTCTTCGCGAGCCTGGCGCACCACAGTGGACAACGCTGGACTCTGGCGCTGCGGCTGCTGGCGACCGTCCAACGCGGACAGATAGACGAGGCTGGCACGCTCGTCAAAGCGCTTCGTGCGATGCCCGATCTTGGCCAGATCCGCTGCTACGACATCGACGAGACCGTGGGCATGGCATGGTACGAATTCCTGACCACCGACGCCGCGGCGGCGCGGGACCGCCTTGAGCGGGCCGCCCACGGTTGGCTCGCGGAGCAGTCGACCGGGCTCGCGATGCTGGCGACCTTCGCGCTGTTCCGGCTCCGGTTCGGCGACTGCGCCGCGGCCCTTCTCGACCGGATCGAGGTGCCGGCCGACTGGCCGTTCGGCAACGCCGTGTCCGCGCTGATCCGTGCTCGCCGTCCGGCGGACTACGTCACCGCCGGCGACGCCTTTCGGGCCCAGGACATGCGCCTGCTGGCCGCCGAGGCCTACTACCTGGCGGCCACCCGGACGCGACCACACGGCCCGCCACAACGCACGCGCGCCCTGCAAGCGGCCGCGGCGCTCGCCCAGCAGTGCCGCGCCGACACGCCCCTGCTCGGGCGGCTGAGCCCGGCGACCGCGCTTACCCGACGCGAGGAGCAGATCGCCGCGCTCGCCGCCGGCGGAGCCAGCAACCGGGAGGTGGCACAGCACCTCGGGCTCTCCGAGCGAACCGTCGAAAACCACCTGCACCGCGCGTTCGCCAAGCTCGGGGTCACTCGCCGCTCGGCGCTCAGCCAGCACGTACCCGCGAAGCACGTGCCCGCAAAGGATTAGCGCTACACGTTGCACCAGTATCCGTCGCGCAGGTGCAGCTTGCGGACCTGATCGTTGTGGGCGTCGCCCACGTACGGGATATCCCAGCAGTTGCCGTCGACGGCACCGGCGTTGTTCGTTATGACGGTGTACCAGCAGTTGTTGTAGACGAAGTACGAGGAGATCCCTTCCACGGCCGTGTTGTGTGAGGTCGTATCGAAGGTGTATCCAGCGGAGTCACAGGGGCCGTCGTAACCGAAGATGTTGACGGAAAGGCCCTTCCAGCCGCTGTGCTGGAACACCGTGCTGAGCAGAATCTGACCCTGCGGAGCGCGCTCGGCCAGCGCGGCGGCGTCGGTGTCGCAATCCTTGGCCACGACCTCGGAAACGGACCGTCCTGGCTGGAGTTTGCGCAGCACGATGTTGCAGTGTTCGCCGCGGGCCGACGTGCCGTCCGGGGCCACCGCGGCACCCGCGGGCGTGGCCCACGCCAGCGCGGTGAGCGTGACGCCGAGCAGCGCAGTGGCGATGGTCCTGCCGTACCTCATCTTGCGGTACCTCCCTGAGTGGACGAGGAATCCACCGCCATCCAACGCCGGGCCGGTTTCACATCGCTGACGCGTCCCTGGCGTCAGCCAGACGCGGCCATCGGCCGCTCGCGTCACCGCCGCGTCAGCGAGACGAAACCGGGCCGGGTTCCGATGGTGGCCGGAATCGTCGTCCATTTGGGAGGTACCGCCGTGAGAAACGGCAGAACCATCGCCGCCGCCGTGCTGAGCCTGGCCATGGCCGCACTCGCCTGGGGCCCACCCTCGAGCGCGTCCGCATCCGAAGCCGGCGTCACAGCGCAGGCCGTCCCCTCTGCCGCGGTCGGCGACCCGGCGGCCGGCGCCATCACGGCCACCAATGTCGAACACTGCAACATCGTGCTGCGCAAACTCCGCCCCGGCCAGAAGACCTCCGACGTCGTATCCCGGGACTGCGACACCGACCCGGTCGCACTGGCCAAGCGGGCACCGCAGGCCGAGCTTTTGTTGGCCCGCCTCTTCCAACACCGAGGCTGGCAAGGCAACTGGTCCAACATGTGGGGCTATGACGGCCCCTGCGACTACGCCGGCTACAACTTCAGCACGGTTTTCGAAAACGGCTGGATTCCCGGAATCTCCTCGTACTTCGTCTACAACGGTTGTTGGTCGTCGGCGATCCGGAGCAGCGATGGGGCCCTCAAGGCATTCTGCTGGGACGTGGAGTACGTGGGTGACGCCCACAACGACCGGGTCCACGCGATCTCGTTGGCTCGCCCCTACCCCGGCGCCTGCTGACGGCGCGGCCTCCCAGCAATTTGCCGGATAAGAATTCATGCAAGGCCGTCTATTCTGGAGCAGTGGGGAGGAGCGGATTCGTGCGCCGGACGGTGTCGCCGTGATTGCGCCCGCCCAAATCGGGTCCTACCGCATCGAGCGGCTGTTGGGCGTCGGTTCGTTTGCCACTGTGTGGCTGGGTTTTGATCCGGCGCTCGGCGCCCGCGTCGCCATCAAGGTGTTGGCCGACAACTGGAGCCACGACCTGAGGGTCCGGGAGCGGTTTCTTGACGAGGGGCGGCTGCTGTGGCGGCTCGATCACCGGCGCATCGTGCGGGTGTACTCGCTGGGCGAGTTGCCCGACGGCCGGCCGTACCTGGTGATGCTGTGGGCCGATGGAGGCAGCCTGAGTGATCGGCTGGCCGCCGGTCCGTTGCCGGTGGGCCAGGGGCTTTGGCTGTTGCGGGAAATTGCCGCCGGGGTCGCGGTCCTGCACGCCAACGGCATCGTGCACCGCGACCTGACCCCGGGCAACGTGCTGCTTCGGTCTCAGCCGGCCGGGACCGAGCAGGTCATGATCGCCGATCTCGGTCTGGCGAAAGCGATCGCCGCGGCCTCCGGCCTGACCGCCCGCGCGGGTACGCCGGGCTATATGGCGCCGGAGCAGGACGATCCCCTGGCCGTGGTCGACACCCGCACCGACGTCTACGGCCTCGGTCGTCTTGGCGCCAGGCTGCTTGGCAGACCCGCCGCCGGCGGGCTCGACACGGGGCGGCTGCGCGACGGCGTTCCGGAGAAGGTGGCCGGTGTGCTGGCGACGGCGACGGCGCGGCTGCCCGCGGACCGTTACCGGGACGCGGCAGCGTTCTCCGTGGCGCTCGGCCGGGCCACCACCGCGCGATCCGCGACGGCGATGCCGGTGGGCACGATCGCTGTTCCCCGAAGACGCCGTGCGGTGGCCCTCGCCAGCGTTCTGGCCGCGGCGGTGGTCGTGTCGGTGGCGTCCGACTCGGTGGGCAGTCCCCGCGGCCGGCCGCCGCTGTCGCGGTGGACGCGACCGGCCGGATCACGATCACGCTGCCGGCGGGCTGGCGTGCCACCGGAGCGGGCTGGGATGGCCGCAGGGACACGAGCGGGGCACGGGAGCCGGCCCTCGCGGTGTCACCGGCCCCGGACCGGTGGAAAACCGACCCGGTGGTGCCGGGGGCGTTCATCGGGCTGTCGCGGGAGATGGCCAGGCGGACCACACCCGCGGCGTTCGTCGCCGGACAGCCGCACGCGGGATGCACTGCGGCGCCGGTACGCACCAGCCGGCAGGCGGGGATCGAGTGGGTCGTGGCGCTCTACAGCTCGTGCCCCGGCGCCAAGACGGTGATCGTCGAGACGGCCGGCGTCGGACCCGGGGACGCTGGCCTGGTGTACGTACAGATCGCGCCCCCGGCGGGCAGCGGGCCGGCTTTCGTCGACACGCTGCTCGCCGGGGTACGGGTGCGGTAGCGGCTACCGGATCACCACTGTGATCGTGTAGGTCTGCCCATCCTGCGGGATGTTGACTGTGGCGGTGCCTCGGCGGACGAGACGGATGTCGACCACACCACCCTCGTAGCTCTGCGAGACGAGCGAGGCGGGCGTCACGGTCACCAGTCCGGGGCCGATGCCCTGCAGGCGCAGGACGGCACCGGTCGCGAAGCACATCGACTTGAGCAGCGCGAGCTCCGTGTTGCGCAGATCGACGGGGTACAGGATGGCGCCCTTGCACGACGACGTCGGTCCCGTGGGGCTGTGGGTGCTGGTCTTCGGCCGCTGGACGACGGGCGGATTCTTCCTCTGGGGCGGGGCGTTGGCCGGCGGCGTCGACTGCGCGGCGGCCGGGACACCGTCTGGCCGGGCGTGGCGGTACCTACCTGGACCGGCAGCGGCGACACCGGCTCCGAGCCGCAGGCCGCTGTAGGAAGGACCGCGATCAGCGCGAACGCGCCGGCGGCGGTGAGGTGACGAATTGAGCGACGATGCATGACGGGACTCCCCTGTCGATCGGACCTTTCACTTGGTTAGTCACCCCGCCACCGGCTTTTGTTCGCCCCGCGCTGTGTCTCACATCCGACCGTCGCCGATCCACTGCCGCAGTTGGCGCCGCGCCTCGTGGATTCGCGACTTCACAGTCCCCTCCGGAATGTCCAGGAGCACGGCGATCTCGTGGTAGCTCAACCCGACGACATCCCGCAACGCCACCGATTCGGCCAGCCCGGGCGCCAACTGTCCGAGAGCATCGAGCAAGTCCAACCGGGTACCGGCCACCACACTGGTCCGCCGCGGGTCCGGCCGATCCGGCAACGGCACCCCCGCGGCCTCCGCGACGAAACGACGCCGCAATCCCTGGTACGTGGACCGGGCCCGGTTGGCGGCCAACCGGTGCAACCAGGTCCGGAACGAGGACCGCCCGTCAAACCGCCCGATCCCACGGGCGACCGCGAGCAACGTGTCCTGACACGCCTCCTCGGCATCCTCCCGGTTCGGCAGGAACCGCGCGCACAGCCGCAACACATCCGGTCCTACCGCCACCAGCAACGCATCCAACGCCATCGAATCCCCGTCAGATGCCCGCCGGGCAAGATCTTCGACGTCAGCCGCGTCGACGAGAGCGTTTCAGGTCTTCTCCATGGGTACAGCATGCGCCTATCCGGCAACGGCGACTGCGATCGACCATGCCAACGTGGCCGCTCGCGCCCGCATCACGCGTCAGTCATGACGGCGCCGCCGCACGAGTGTCCAACCAGGCATCCTTCACGGTCAGGGTGAGCTTTTCTGGAAAGTTCAAACCGAACGAGATGTGAGCTGCCGCGATGTCCGTCGTGGTCCGGACCGTTGCTCCCGCGGCCTCAACGTGCGCGGTCGCCAGGCTCAACCCACGGGCCTGCTCCAATGGCAGTCACGGACCGCGGCGCCGAGTCCGCCCACGATGCGGCGCCGTCTTGGAGGGCTCTACTACCGTCAGCGACCATCCGTCGGACGCACGCGGCGCCGCAGTCGAGATCTTGGTGAGTTGGCGCATCTCGACTTTCGGAGTAAGGATTGCTTGCCGTGGCGACAGCCTCCGGTGTCCTCCCAGCTCACGGTGTCCGCGCCGCAGTGGCCAGCTTTTACGGGGTAAGGCACTGACCAGGCAAGATGCAAGATCTACCTGTCCGATCTTCCCCGCCCGTGCTTCTGCAGACCTTTAGAGGCGGGAATGCGCAAGTCCGCCCGCAGTTCGGCACCGTCGTCGCGGTCTGTGACTGCCGATCAGGCGCAGGCGGGGTGAGCGTCGAAATCTTGGTGAGTTAGCGCGCTATTTCGACGCTAACTTGCCAAGATCTGCCGGAGCGGGCGCCTGGGTTGAGCTGGCGACCACGGGGTGAGGCGGCTGACCGCGAAAGGACTCCAGACGACGAAACGCCGAAAGTCGAGGCGCATTATTTCGACGCTAACTTGCCAAGATCTGCCGGAGCGGGCTCCTGGGTTGAGCTGGGCGACCAAGGAGGGTGAGGCGGCACCCGCGGGCATAGCGGCATCCCACAGCTAACTCGGGTCGGGCTCTGAGAAGGCTCACCCTGACGCGGCAAGGACCGGCTTGGGGTCGAGGTGAGCGAATCCGTCCACAAGCGAGGGGTGGTCGCCGATGCCGATCGAGAAAGCTGACAGGTCCGGCGGAGTCGGCCGCCAAGGGGGCGATTTGAACGGCACCCCCGGGGTTTGGGTTGAGCTCGCCCACCGCGGAGGGTGAGGCCGCGGGAGCAACGGTCCGGACCACCACGGACATCGCGGTAGCCCGGATCAGTTTCGAATTGGGTCTACGAGCTGTGGTGCCGGTCGTAAGCTCTCGCCTGGTGGCGTGGGAGGGGGTGCCGGTCGGGCTAATGTCCGCGGCATAACCCTGAGCGGCCTGCCACTGCGCCTGCGTGAGCGCGTCGCGGCTGACGGACGGGTCAATGTGTATTCCTCGGCGACGCCGGTCGCGCCAGGCGACGTAACCGACAACCGCGCCAATTGCGGCGACAAAAACGGCCAATACGATTAAATTTGTCACGGCCTAACCGTAGCGGGCACGCGCCACTACTCGCGCGGCGCCGAGTCCGTCTTGGCGACAAGCGACCAAACTCGTCAGCGCGCCGGTCAGCAGCAGCGCCGCCACGACCTCAACCCGCTGCGCTGTTTCTCACCACCGAGGGACTCGTCGCCGACAAGGCGTAACACTCGACCGCATCCGGGTATCGTCACCGGTGAACCGCAGACCACGCGGCGGCCGGCGCCCTCGCCGTCGGTTTGTCTGCTGGTTGGTTGCCGCTCCGGTCCCCGGCGGCGCGTCCACATGAGACCTGACGCATCCGGGAGCGGACATGTTCAACGCTGCAGCACCGACACGTGCCATCACCACAGCGAACACCAGCGATCGTCTACATGCGCTTGTCGATCGGATCGCGGCCGGCGACCGGGTGGCGTTTCGACGGCTGTACACCCTTCTGGCCATGCGTGTCTGGCGCGACGCCATCCGGGCGTTGCCGCGAGCGCTCGATGCCCGGGCCGTGATGCGGTCGACGTTCGTCGAGGTGTGGCACATGGCCAGACACCATGTCGACGAAGCCGGCATCGACAGCCGCGCCTGGATCGCGGCCATCACCGACCGCCGCGCCAAGGAGCGGCTCCGCACCACCGACACCGCCAGCCCTCTACTCGACGACCATGACAGCCACACCCTCCGCGAACTGTCCGCGCTGCTGGGCCGCCGGCCGCGCAACGACCGGGGGAGCCGCCGCGCCGGGTAACCGCGTGGACCTGGGCGCCATCGCTGGCGAGGCCAGCGATGGCGAGCCCACGATCTCCGCCGCTGTGCTAGTAGCCGTAGATCATCTTGTAGGCGACCTCGGGCAGGAACTGGCCCGCGCTGGAACCGCCACCGACTCCGCAGTTGCCGTCGGACTCGCCGGGCGTCTTGAGCCACAGCAGCATTTCCGCGCCGCCGCCCAGCCGGCTCGGCGTGCCGATCCTGCGGCCGCCGGGGTTGCACCATTGGCCGTTGGAGCCGTTGCCGTTGCGGCTGGTGTCGATCACGTACGGCTTGCTGTACCCGAACCTCTGCAGCGCGGAGGCCACCTGGTTTCCGTAGTTGGTGTTCTCGCCGGTGGTGAAGTAGTTCGACACGTTGAGCGCGAAGCCGCGCGCGTTGGCCACGCCCGCCATGTTGAGTCGCTGCGCCATCGTCTGGGCGTCCACCCAGCCGGGGTTGCCGGCGTCGACGTACACCCAGGTGTTGGACGCCCTGGACCGGAACTGGCCGACGGCGCGGGAAAGCATGCCCACGCGGTCGTTGATCTGCGCCTGGCTCATGCAGTTGAAGTCACCCAGGGAGTCCGGCTCGAGGACCACCACGGCGGGACGGCTGCCGACGGCGGACGCGAACGAGGCGATCCACGCGTCGTAGGCGGCGACGCTGCCGGCGCCACCACCGGAGTGGCCGCCGCACGCATCCCGGCCGGGAAGGTTGTAGGCCACCAGGAGGGGAAGCTTGTCAACGGCGTCCGCAGCTCCCACGTAGCCCCTGACCGCGCCCGCGATGTCGCCGCTCCAGTTGCCGAACCAGCTGGCCATCGGCTTCTGCGCGATCTGGGTCCGGATGGCAGCGGCGCGTCCGTCACCCGGGTTGGCGGCCGCCCACGTCGCAGGGCTGGAGTTGGGGTTGACATAGAAACCGCTGGTCTGGCTGACCGGATCCGCGTGGGCGGCCGGTGCGCCGAGCAGGACCGTGGGGACCGCCAAAGCCACCGCGGCGGCAAGCACCCAGGGACGGGTCCGTCGTTTCATGAGCAGGTCTCCTCTAGATGACCGGAAGCGCTTCCAGTGACGTTCGTCCATATATATGAGTCCGATACTCAGTAAAAATGGGATGGATGTCAAGTGGAGCCGCTCTCGGACCAGAGCCTCTGCCGACGATTTCTGGGACCGCTTCCAGCCTGCTGCCGCCCGCCTTGAATCGGGTTTGACGGCGCCATGACGTCACCGCCGAACCTCGTGGGCAGTCGCCGCCGCGGCAAGCGGTGGGACGGCGGAAGGAGAATCCCCGTGAACAAGGGCAACGGTAGGCACCGCCGGTTCGGCTCGGCGGTCGTGCTCGGTCTGCTGGCGATGCTGGTGGGGCTGGTCGTGGCACCCACGGTGGGACAGGCGGCGAGCGTGACCACCGTCCCGGCGGAGGAGGTGTACGTCGAGGTGGCCGCGGTCGACGCCGCACCGGCGACGCTCACCCTGCGCGACCTCAAGCGACGGGCGGAGAACGCGCTGGGCAGGTCCGTGCCGGCCAGCGACCTGTCGATCGCCATCGACGGCGGGCGCGAGGTGCCCAGCTACACCATGACGCGTCTCATCGACGGTGCGGGCCTCGACCTCACGCTCGACGAGCTCACCACTGGGCCCTGGCCCGCCGGTCAGTGCCAGATCATCATCAAGGTCCGGTGCAAGGACTGCCAGATCACGGTCAACCCGCCCAAGTAGCGGCCGACCGCACCCGTGACCCGGGCGTCCCCACCGTGCTAGAACGGCGTGGGGGACGGCTGGGTCACCGGCGTCGGCAGGCCGATCTCCCGCATCGCGGCGGTGTACCGGGCCATCGCCCGCCGCGCCTCGCCGTGCCGGCCGTCGTCGGTGAGCACGCCGACGAGGGTGCGGTGTGCGCGCTCGTCGTACGCCTCGACGTCGAGGATCCGCCGCAGGTAGCGCACCGCCTCGTCGAGCTCGCCGCGCCGCCGATGGAACTCGGCCAGCGCGCGCAGGACGTCCAAGCGCACCGCCCGGGCGTGTTCACGCAGCGGCTGCGCCCAGTCGTCGTAGGGCTCGTCGTCGTACACGTCGCCGGCGTACTGCCGGTCCGCGGCGGCGAGCGCGAGCTGGGCGTCGTCGCCCGCGCCGTCGGCGAGCAGCCGGAGGCCGTCGGCCGCGTCCCGGAAGAACGCCTCGACATCGACGTCGAGCCGGTCGAGGTTGGCCCGCACGTTGGCTCCGCCCGCGGCGATGAAGTGGTCCGATGGAGCGCTGCGGCGCGGGTCGAGCACACCCCGCGCCGTGGACAGCGCCACCGCCAGCCGGTGGCCGACGCCCGAGTCGCCGGCCGCCTCCCCCACAGCAGCTCGACCAGCTCCTCCCGGGGCACCGGACGGCCCCGGCGGGCGATCAGGATACGAAGCAGGTCGCGGGCCTTGCGGGACTGCCAGGTCGAGGTCGGTACGGGCTGGCCGTCGATGAGCACCGCGAACCCGCCGAGTACGCGGATGCGCACCTCGGCCGGTCCGCCCGCCACCGGCGGGGACGTGGGGAGCATGACGCCCGCGGCGGTGAGCCGGGTGGTGGCCAGCCGCGCGGCGAGCCGGTCGTCAGCGTGCGCCCCGGGCAGCGCCGCGAGCGCGATGCTCACCCGTCCGACATCCAGTACCGCCTCCGCGCTCCGCCAGATGGCCAGCGCCTCCACGAGCGCCTGCCGGGCCTCATGCGGGTCGCTGGCGGCCGCGCGGAGCTCCAGAGCCTCGGCCAGCCCGGTGCGATCCCGGTGGAACCTCGCGGACTCGGCCGCGGCCGAGGACCGCTGTTGCGCGTCACGCAGATCGCCGGACCCCACCGCGACCCAGCCGGCGGCGAGGAGCGCCGCGGTGCGTTGCGGTCCGACCGCGGACTCCAGCGCCCGCGCCGCGATCTCGGCCGCGGGATCACCGTCGATCACCCGAGCCAAACCAGCCAACCCGGGTACCAGGCTCTGCCGGTTGCCGTCCCGGGTCGCCGCCCGCACCGCCTCCTCGTACGCGGCCCGCGCCTCGCTTCGCCGGCCGCGCTGCCGGTGGATGTCGCCGAGTCCGTTGAGCGGGTACGCGACCTTGTCGGAGCCGATCCGCTGGTAAAGCTCCACCGACCGTCGATGCCGCGCGACCGCGTCGTCGAGGTGGCCGAGCCGGTGCAGCAGGGCGGCCTCGTTGCACAGCGACATCGCGAGCATGCTGGTGTGGCCGCAGCGCTCGGCGAGCGCCACCGCCGGGCGTACCATCTGCAGGGCTTCGGTGAAGCGGGCCTCGCGTTCCATTCCGGCGGCGAGGTTCGCGCGGATCCGGATGGCCTGTATGACGTCGCCGGCCGCCTCGGCAAGATCCAGCGCCCGCGCGTAGTGGGTGCGCAGCGCCGCCGGGTCGCCGTCAAGGTTCGCGCACAGCGCCAACGCCACGTGTGCGGTGGCCAGCGCCCGGTCGTCGCCGGCCGCGACGGCGGCGCGGTGCGCCCGTGCGGCCCGGTCCCGGCAGGGCGCCGCGTCCCCGGCCAGCCAGTACGCCGCGGCCGTCCAGGCCAGCAGCAGTGCTTCGTCCGCGGTGTCCTCGCGGGCGAGGGCGCCGCGCCGCAGGATGCCGAGCGCCTGGCGCGGATCGCCCCACAGGTAGACAGCGACGCCGTACCGCCAGGCGATGGCCGGCGGGATCCGCTCGGCGTCGCCGGCGAGCGCGGCATAGACCGCGACCGCGCCGGCCTGGTCCCCGATGATCTCCAGACCCTCGGCGCGCAGCAGCTCGATCCGGTCGTCGCGGAGCTTCGGCGGTAGGGCACGCGCGGCCGCGACCACGTCGGCGGCTGCCCCCGCGGCGAGCAGCTCCGCACCGTGTCCAGCCACAATGGACACACACCCGGCGTGGTCGCCGGCGGCCAGCCGCAGCCGCAGCGCCTCGACCGGACGGTTGTTGCGGCCGTGCCAGTCGGCGGCGACGGCCAGCACCCGCGCGGACCGGCCGGCCGAACGCCTCCCGCCCATGCCCACCACCGCGGCGACCATCGGTACCGGACGGAACCACGGGTCGCCTGGGGTCGGTGACGTGAAGAGGCCGGCCCGGGCGAGCTCCCCGACCGCCTGCTCGGGCCGAGGGTGGCCGAGCTCGGCGGCGAGCTCGGTACAGATGTATCCGAGCCCGGCGGCGTCGGCGAGCAGCCGGCGCCTGGCCGTAGGCAGGGCGTCCAGTACCTCCACGCCGAGATAGCCGGCGACCGGCGTGCCCGGTGCGGCGAGCGTCTCCTGGCTGGGCCCACCGGCGTCGGCGAGAGCGGGGTCGGCCGCGAGCGCCGCGGCCACGTGATGGATGAGCGCCGGCCAGCCCCCGGTCAGCCGGTGCACCCGCGCGGCCAGGTCGGGGTCGGCCAGGCCGTAGCGGCGTCGCAACAGCCGGGCGGTCCGTTCCGGTGTCAGCGCGAGCAGGGCGGGCCCCACCTCGGTGGCCGCCTCGGGAAAAGACCTCAGCACGGCCCTGGGCACCGGGCTGCGGGTGAGCAGGATCAGGCGGGAACCCGCCGCCAGCGCCGGCGCCAGCCACGCCGCCAGCGTGTCAGCGGACGCCAGATGCAGGTCGTCGACCACCGTTACCCGATCGCCGTCGCGTGCGGCCATCCCGCCGGTGAGGTCGGTGCCGTTGTGCCAGGTGGCTCGGGTGGCGCCGAGCCACGCGCGTACCGCACGGGTCTTGCCGTAGCCCGCGGCGGCCAGGACGATCGTGACCCGGCCGGCGAGCGGGTTGGTCGCCAGGGCCGGCATATATCCGCCTCCCAGGTGCTCGGGCGCCGCGGCGACCGGTTTGAAGCTGCTTTGATCCCACCTTGATGGGCGCGGCCATCCTGTCCACAAAGGCTCGCCGCACCGCCGGGCCGGCGCCAGCGTGCGTCTTGATGTCGACAGAACCGAATGCCCTCGCATCGGCACGGGAGGACCACGACGATGACTCGACGACAGGTGACCACGGCTGCCCTGGCTGTCACAGCGACGCTGGCCACCCTCTGGGGCGCCGCGCCCGCGGCGGCGGCGTTGCCGCCCGTGCCCCCGCAGGGCGTGAAGATGATCGGCAGCTCGCCGTACGGGCATGCGTACGTGGTCAACGACGTGGCGGCACATCCCGCGCACGCGTGGTACGCGGCCGGGCCGGGCTCCACCGACTCCACCGGGTACGTCGACTACGTGATACGCACCGGCACCGGGCGATACACCGTGTGGCTTCCGGGCCTCGGCGCGAACGGCGTCGCGGTGATCACCGAGGCGAACGGCGCCTACTGCGGCGTCACCGCAGTCCGGGCGATCGAGGACCGGGACGTCCCCGGTACGGATGTCGAGGTGGCCTGCTTCAGTACCGGTTCCCTGACCCTCACCGCCTCTCCCACGCTGGGCGGGACGCCGGCGGGCGTCGCCGCGAACGCGACCTTCGCGCTGACCTACGCCCACCTCGGGCTGACGGCGCCGGGCCAGCCACCGCCGCCGCCCGGCGCACCGAGCGCCTACCTTCGGGCCACCCGGCCGACCGCGCCCTTCTACCAGCCGGACCTCGCGTTCCAGTACAACGCCACCGGCGCGCGCAACACGGTGGAACGGGTCGGCACCGGCGAGTACCTCGTCCGCCTGCCCGGCCTCGACGCGCGCGCCGGCGCCGCGACGGTGACCGCCTTCGGCCCGGGAAACCACCGATGCACGGCCCGGGACCACGCCGGGTCCGGCGGGCTCGTCGTGGTCGCCTGCCGCACGCCGGACGGCGTCCCCACCGACGCACCGTTCGCCCTACTGCGAGACGGTACGACCGCGGGCTAGTCGGTCGTGCCAGCGGCCACCTTGGGCTCGGTCAGGTCCCTGGTGTCGGTGGAACGGCCCAGCCACACCACCGGCGCGGGGTCGGGCACGTCGATGGGCGTGAAACCCATGCCCTCGTAGTACTTGAGCCCGCCGGGATTCTTTGCCGAGACGCAAGCGTGCACGCCGGGGACACCGGCGGCCTTCAGAGCGTCGAGGTAGGTCAACATCAGTTCCCGGCCCAAACCCATCCGGTGGTACTCCGGTGCGAGGTCGATGTGCAGGTGGGACGGATAGCCCTCGATTCCTGGCATGACCATGCGCGGGTACGAGTTGAAGTGCAGACAGTAGACCCACATCTCGTCCCAGGTTTTCGGCGACTCGATCGGCTGCGGGTACTTGCGACCCGCCTGCGGGGCCCACTCGTCGCGAAACCAGGTCGCGAAACTCACCGTGTCCGCGCAGCCGACGATGTAGCCAACCGCACGGCCGTCCTCCTCAACGACAAAACATAAATCGGGGTCGTGGACCGTGTACGGCACCAGGAAAATGTCGGGAACCAGGTCTGGCATCTCCGTCATCGGGGTGGAATCCTGCCCGGAGTTGGCGGTGCGCACGCAAATTCGACGCACTTCTTCAAGGTCCGTTTCGCGGTACAGACGAATCGTAGCCATAGCCCCTCATCACTTCGATTGACAGCGGTAGAAATCCTGTCATGCGCGACCTGGTAAGGAGGGCAGCTCCGCTTGAGAGGCGGTGGGATACCGCAAGGAGTACGGCAGAGACGCGTTCAAGCGCGGTGATCCCGCGGCACGTTGAAGACCATGTCGGGGTGGTGGGCCGCGCCCGCGTAGAGGGCTTCCACCTCGTCGGCCGAGGCCATGTCCAACCCGGCGCGCGACTCCACCGGTTGCGGCTACCGCGTAGCCGCCGGCAGTGTGCCCGGGCGGGAGTCCCGAAGTGCCGACAGCGTGGTGCTAAGGACCGCCGGCTTACCGCTAAGGCTCTACACCGTCGGTCCATGGGCGATCTCCCGATGCGGTCGTGGCTGTCGCGGGGTCACCGTTGCCGTCATGGGTACACACGATCCCTACTGGACACGCGGGAGCGACCCGATGAATCGACTGGACCGGCGTGCGTTGCTGAAGGGTTCCGCGGCCGTGGGCGCGCTTGGACTGACCCACTCGGTCGACGGCGCTGCCGCGAGCGCGAGCGGCCGTGGTGCCGCGAAGCGCGTCGTCGTGCTGGGTGCCGGGCTGGCCGGGCTGGGTGCCGCCTACAACCTCGTGCGTCACGGCTACGACGTGATCGTGCTGGAGGCTCAGGGCCGCCCGGGCGGTCGCGTCCAGACGGTGCGTGAGGGCTTCCGGCGCGGCGGCCACGCCGAGCTGGGCGCGATCCGGATCTTCGAGTCACACGAGTACACGCTGCGGTACGTGCGCCAGTTCGGCCTCGACCTGACGCCGTACGACACCGGTGCGCGCGCCTTCCACCTGCAGGGCAGGCGGTTTCTGCCGCCACGGCCCGGCGAGCCGTGGCCGCTTTCCGGTTTCGCCCCGGGCGAGCAGCCGGACCCGGCCGCGCGGTTCGGCGACTACCTGAACTCCGGCTTCGCCAAGCTCGGCGACGTCTTCGATCCGGGCTGGCCCGCCGCGTTTCCGTCAGCGCTTGAGCTCGACGCGACGACGTTCGCCGGACACCTGCGATCGCAGGGCGCGTCCGCCACCTGGCGCGAATGGTTCTACGCGCAGGAGGGCCGCATCGGGCGGGTCAACGCCGCCGCCGGGTTCGCCAGCGAGAGCCTCACCACCGGAACCTTCCTCGGCAGCATCCGCGGCGGCAACGACCGCCTCCCCTACGCCATGGCCGCCGCCCTCGGCGACCGCGTGCGGTACCGCAGCGAGGTCTTAAGGATCGCCCAGGACCGCACCGGCGTGACGGTCGGCTACCGCGACCGCGGCGGCCTGCACCAGATCCGCGCCGACCGCTGCGTGTGCGCGCTGCCGTTCGCGCCGCTGCGCCGCGTCAACATTGCCACCCCCTTCTCACCCGACAAGATGGCGGCGATCCACCGGCTCCGGTACCTGGCCGCCGCACGCTGCCACTTCCAAACCCGCAACCGCTTCTGGGAACGCGACCCGCTCGGTCCACTGGGTGGCTTGAACCTCGTCGGCACCGACACCATGGCCGGCCGCGTATGGAACACAAGCTCACAGCAGACAGACCCGCACCTGGGCATGATCCACGCCTACATGCTCGACACCGAAGCACTCGAGTTCGCCCGACACGGCCACGCCCGCGTAACCGCCATGGGCAACCTCCTCCGGCAGCTGCTACCCGGCATCCGCGGCCAGATCGTCGGCATCGCGCACAAGGCATGGCAGGAGGACCCCTGGGCCGGCGGCGTCACGGCCTGGGCACAGCCCGGCGAGCTGCGCTGGATGTTCCCCGCGATGCGCCAGGTCGAGGGCCGCGTCCACTTCGCCGGCGAGCACACGTCGCTGTGGATGGCCTGGATGAACGGGGCGCTGGAATCAGCCGAACGTGTCGTCGGCGAAATCCTCCACGCGGACGGCGAACCCCGCAGGGCCGCAGGCCTCCTCACGCGGTGAGCTATCGCCGGTTGCGCCAGGAAACCGCCGACGCGTCGAGAGGGGTCTTGTCCCCCGTGCGAGCTACCCGCAGGTGTCCACCGCACGGTGACGATTGTGGCGGCGGAAATCCATAGGTTCCTTTCGTGTCCGCGGCGCTCCGGTCGCGGTCTGCGAAGGAGTCATCATGCGATTCGTCAAACAGCTTCTCGCCGTCGGCGCCGTCGCCCTCGTCGGCGGGCAGGGCCTCGCCGCCGTCGAGGGCAGTTTCTTCCTCACCCTGGTGATCGGCGCTGTGACGGCCGTGCTGGGCGTGGTCGTCTACCGGTGGGTCGTGCGTCGCACTGAGCGCCGCGAACCTACCGAGCTCAGTCGGGACGGCTGGGGCGGGAAGCTGAGCCGCGGGACGCTCATCGGCTTGGCCATGTTCGCGGCCGTCATCGCCAACATCGCCTTCCTCGGCGGTTACCACGTCGAGGGTTGGGGCTCGCCGATGGGAGCGCTCGGTCTGCTCGGGTTCATGGCGGCCGTCGCGGTCGCGGAGGAGCTGCTGTTCCGGGGGTGCTGTTCCGGATCATCGAGGAGCGTACGGGCACCTGGATCGCTCTGGCCCTGACCGGCGTCGTGTTCGGCGCGATGCACCTGGCGAACCCGGACGCCACCCTGTGGGGTGCGACCGCCATCGCGATCGAGGCCGGGTTCATGCTGGCCGCCTGTTACGCCGCCACCCGGAACCTTTGGATCCCGATCGGCCTGCACTTGGGCTGGAACTTCGCCGCCGGCGGCATCTTCAGCGTCGCGGTCTCGGGTAACGGCGAGTCGAAAGGGCTACTCGACGCCTCGACGTCGGGGCCGGTCGCGCTGAGCGGTGGCGCCTTCGGGCCGGAGGGCAGCCTGTACGCGGTGCTGGCCGGCGTGGTGCTGACCGCGGTGTTCCTGTGGCTGGCCAAGCGCCGCGGGCACATCGTCCCGCGCCGCCGCCGCACGGCGCAGGTTCCGGCAACGGCTACAGTCTCCCAGTGAGCAGGCTCCGGAGGCTCCCGGATCTGTGGCGGCAGTGGCCGATCACAGTCCGGGATCTCCCGTTGGCCCTGGCCCTCGCCCTCGCGGCGGTGGTCCCGGCCCTGGAGCGGCAGGGTACGCAGCTCGGCGACCTCCCGGACCGCCCGTACGACGCGCTGACCGTCGGTGTCGTCGCCTTGGAGTGCCTGCCGTTGGCCGTGCGCCGTCGGTGGCCGGCCGCCTGCCTCGCGCTGGTGTCGCTCGGATTCGCGATCGACCAGCTCCGCAGCTACCACACCGTCGCGGGCACGGGACTGGCCATTGCGCTCATCAGCGCCGGCGCCCACCTGGAACGGCGCCGCTGGCTCGTCGCGGGTCTCGCCTCGGCGGCGTACGTGCCCCTGGCGATCTCCCTCGACCGGCTCGGCTCCGGTGAGGGCATCTCCGGGTTCATCACCTTCTACCTGATGCTGGCGCTCGCGTGGGGCATCGGGGCGTGGCTGCGCCAGAACCGTGCCGCCGAGGCGGAACGCCGCCGCCATGTCGAGGAGGCCACCCGTGCGGCGGAGCGCGCACGCATCGCCCGGGAGCTGCACGACGTCGTCACACACCACGTGACGGCGATGGTCGTGCAGGCCGAGGCGGCGCGCTACCTGACGGGCACCCCGGACAAGCTGGACCAGACCTTGACCGCGATCACCGGCACCGGCCGCCGGGCCGTCGGCGACCTGCGGCAGCTGCTCGACCTGCTCAACCCGGACCACAGCACAGGCGACCCGCGTACGCCCTCCGTCGGCGACCTCGACGCCCTCGTCGACCAGACCCGGCAGGCCGGGCAGCCGGTCGAGTTCGTCCGGGAGGGTACGCCGACGGCGGCCACCGGCAGCGCCGAGGTGGCCGCGTACCGGGTGGTGCAGGAGGCGCTGACGAACGCGCTGAAGTACGCGCACGGCAGCCGGACCAGGGTTCACGTTCACCACGGGGAAGGGCAGACGACCGTGGAGATCAGCACCGACGGCTCCGGATCCGGCAGCGCGTCGCCCGGCGGCAGCGGGCGCGGCCTCACCGGGCTTCGCGAGCGGGTCAAAGTCCTCGGTGGCGACTTCAGCGCCGGCGCGCAGACCGGCGGCGGCTTTCTCGTGCGGGCCCGGATCCCGGCCGGAGACCCGTCGTGACCACGCCGATCCGGGTGCTGGTCTGCGACGACCAAGAGCTGATCCGCGCCGGCTTCGCGACGATCATCGACGCCCAGCCGGACATGCAGATCGTCGGCGAGTGCGGCGACGGACGCGCGGCGGTGGGCTTGGCCGCCCGGCTCCGGCCGGACGTGGTGGTGATGGACGTTCGGATGCCGGTGCTCGACGGCATCGAGGCGACCCGCCTGCTGGCCGGCGCCGGCGTCCCCGAGCCGGTAAAGGTCCTCGTGGTGACCACGTTCAACCTCGACGAGTACGTATACGAGGCGCTGCGCGCCGGCGCCAGCGGCTTCCTGCTCAAGGACGCCCCACCGGCGCAGCTGCTCAACGGCATCCGCACGGTCGCGACGGGCGCCGCGCTGCTGGCCCCGGAGGTAACCCGGCAGCTGGTGGGCAGGTACGCGGCGCGCATCCGCCCCGCCGAAGGCGACCCGGACAGCGGCGCGCTGACCCCGCGCGAGCTGGAGGTGCTCCGGCTCATCGCGGAGGGCCTGTCAAACAGCGAAATCGCCGCGGCCCTCGTGATCAGCCAGGAAACGGTAAAGACGTACGTGTCCCGCATCCTCACCAAGCTCGACCTACGCGACCGGGTGCAGGCCGTGGTGTACGCGTACCGCCGCGGCCTGGTGACTTGAGCGGCCCTTCTCACGGTGTTCGTGTGCACGAGCAGCACGACCCTTACCGAGCCCGTTTCTCGTCGGAGAGGCAGGGCGCCGCCCGCTGAAGGCGCAGCTGGCGCACCGCCGAAAGCAAGTCCCTCGATGATCACTGCGGCTCACCGGTCGCCCAAGAGCAGGTCTAGCATGCTCTCGGCGAGCCATGCCGTGTATCGCTCAAGGGTCCAACCGGCCTGCTCGCAGAGCCGAAAATGCTGGTCGGGTAGCGCCAGCAGCCAGAGCAGGTCGGCCAGCTCGTCGATGGGTCGGTCATCGCGGAGGTCGCCGCGCTCGGCGAGCATCGTCAGGACGTCACGGATTTCGCTGCGCATTCGCGTGATCAGGTCCGCGTACTCGACGCCGATCTGAGCGTCGGCGGCGGCCGCCTGCTCGAACACCCTCCACAGTGGCATTACCCGGGTGTTGAGTGCCGTAACGAAGTCGGCCAAGCGCCGCAGCCGGCGTACCGGGTCCGGGTCGTCGAGGATGGCCTTCGGCTCGGGACGCTCCAGCAGCCGACCCGGTCCATCCTCGCCGGTGACGACAAGGGTGAACGCCGCCAACAGCAGATCGCGCTTCGCGGCGGTCAGGTGCACGGTCTCGACCGAGACCTGTGCCCGCTGCGCGATGGCGCGCATCGTCGTGGCGACGTAACCGCGCTCCTCGAAACACTCTTGTGCCGCGACCACCACCTTGTGACGGGTCGCGCTGGACCGCGCCTCGCGGGTCGGAGAGTGGTACGCGCGTGTCGGCATGGCGACAGTTTACCTACAGTATCGATGTATTGAATTACAGTGCCACTGTAGCGAAATTCTCTTCGCGGCCGGAAGGATCCCCCATGGCCCGGTATCTGCTCGCCAGCACTCCGGTGCACGGGCACGTCGCACCGATGGCCAACATCGCCGCCACACTCGTACGGGCCGGCCACCGGGTGCGTTTCCTGACCGGAGCGCTGTTCCACGACGCGATCGCGGCGACGGGCGGGCAGCACGTCGCCCTGCCGGCGTCGGCCGACTACGACGCCCGCGACATGGACGCCGCGTTCCCCGGCCGGACCACGCGCTCCGGCCTGCGCAAGTTGACCTTCGACGTGCAGCACACCTTCGTCAAACCGGTACGGGCGCAGGCCGACGCGTTGCGGGCGCTGCTCGACGCCGAGCCGGTCGACGCCGTGCTCGCCGAGACCGGCTTTCTCGGCGTGCTGCCACTACTGGTGGATCCGCGACCGCGGCGCCCGCCGGTGGTCAGCGTCGGGATAACCGTGCTGACCCTGTCCAGCCGGGACACGGCACCGTTCGGCCTCGGCCTGCCCCCTTCGTCGAGCGCCGCCGGCCGGGTCCGCAACCGGCTGCTGAACCTCCTCGTGCGCCGGGCCGTGTTCGGCCCGAACCAGCGGCGCCTCAACCGGACACTGCGCGCCATGGATCTGCCCCACTCGCCGGCGTTCTTCCTCGACTGGCCGCGGCTGGCCGACCGCATCCTCCAGCTCAGCGTGCGCGGCTTCGAATACCCGCGCAGTGACCTGCCCAGCCAGGTGCGGTTCGTCGGCCCGCCACCGGCGCACGACGCGATCCGTAACCAGAAACCTCCACCCTGGTGGCACGAGCTACTCGCCGCCCGCGGCACCGGCCGCCCGGTAGTCCACGTCACCCAGGGCACCGTGGACACCTCAGACCTGAACCGCGTGATCGGCCCCGCCCTGCACGCTCTCGCCGACAAAGACGTCTTCGTCGTGGTCACCACCGGCGGACCCGATCCGGCGCAGCTCTCCGGCGTGCTACCGGCCAACGCCCGCGCGGCCACCTACGTGCCCTACGCCGACCTGCTGCCCCACGTCGACCTGGCGATCACCAACGGCGGATTCGGCGGAACCCAACTCATGCTCGCCCACGGCATCCCTCTGGTCGTCGCCGGCGACACCGAGGACAAGCTCGAAGTCGCCGGCCGCGTCGCGGCCAGCGGCGCCGGCATCAACCTGCGCACCGGCACCCCCACGACGCCAGCCCTCGCCTCGGCCGTCGAGACCATCCTGCGGAACCCCACCTACCGGCAGCGGGCCCGCGCACTCGCCGCCGAATACGCCAGCCGCGACACCGAGGCCTTGATCCAAGCCGAACTCTCCGACGTCACCCGCCAACGATCAATGTTGCCGCGACCGTGACCGGCCCCGCGGCGTGACTCGGGACGACGACTCTGCTGGTCCGGTCGAGGTCGTCAGGCGCAATCCGGCGCGGACCCGACAAGGTCCGCGCCGCGAATTTACCGGGTCAACAGAAAACGGTGGTGTAAATGCCGTTCGGGATGGTCGCCCCGTAGTACCACACGGCGGTGTTGGTGTCGTCGGCCACGCCGGGGTACGGGCCCACGACCTGCCATGCCCTGTCATAGACCGTCGGGACACCGTTGACGTAGACGGCCGGGCAGACGATGTCCCAGGTGTTCGCGCAGTTCGCGTAGTAGTGCGTCATCGGCGCTCCGCCCGGGGCCGGCGGCCGGAATGTCGTCCAGCAACCGACGTCGTAGATCACCTGCGTTCCGAAGCGGCTGGCGTCGCTGACCCGGATCGGGACTTCGGACGCGCCAACCGTCGGGGATCCCGTGGTGACCTGATCATCAGTGGCCGCGACAGCGGCCGGCGCCGGAAGCGCGAGGATCATCGCGATGGTCGCGGTGAACAGCACTTTGGCGCGCACGGACCTTCCGGCGAATTTTCTGCGTGGCGGTGTGATCGACATCGTCAGCGTCCTTCCTGTTCGGCGAGGGAAAAGGGCAGATCGTGGTACACGCGCGGGTTATAGATCTGTCGATGTCCGCCGCGCGATTCCCAGCCTGCACATCGACGGTGGCGTGAATTCCTAACGGGCTGTTAACGCCGCGACCGACCACCGCCGCGCCGCCGCCCTACACTCATAGCTGGGCGTGGATCCGTGCTGGTTGGGGCAGCGCGGGGCCGCGCTGTCAGACGTCGACTGCGGGGGCGCGTCATGGAGTTTCGGGTGCTGGGCCCGGTCGAGGCCCGTGCGGGCGATCAGGCGATCCCGCTCGGGAGGCCACAACAGCGGCTCGTGTTGGCGATTCTGCTCGTCGAGGCCGGCAGGTTGACGTCCACCCAGATGTTGATCGATCGGGTGTGGGAAACCGCCTCGGCGGGCGCCCGCCGTACCTTGCATGTGCACATCACCCGGCTCCGGCGGCTGCTCACTCCGGCTGGCACGACGGCCGGTGCCACCGTGCCGTTGGTCCGCCGGTCCGGGGGTTACCTGCTCGACATCGACCCCGCTCAGGTTGACCTGCATCAGTTCCGGCGGCTGGTCGTCCAGGCGCGGGCCCCGGACAGCCCGGACCAGGACCGCGCGGCCCGGCTGTGTGAGGCGATCGGGCTGTGGCACGGCGAACCGCTGGCCGGCCTACCGGGACAGTGGGCGGCCCGGACCCGTGCCGCGTGGCAGCAGGAGTACCTGGACGCCGTCGTGTTGTGGGCGCGGGCTGAAAACGGCGTCGGCGATCCGGCCACGGTGATTGGACCGCTGACCGAGTTGGTCGCACAGCACCCCCTGGTCGAGCCCTTGGCCGTGGAGCTGACGCGCGTCCTGCACAGCATCGGCCGTACCGCCGAGGCCCTTGATGTTTACACCCGCACCAGGCGGCTGCTCGCCGACGAGCTCGGCATCGACCCGGGCCATGACCTGCAGCAGCTGTACCAGGCCATCCTGCGCGGCGATGCCTTCCCGCCGCCGCCGGTCCGGGCCGCCGCACCGACCAGCGCCGCACCACCCGCCGCCACGACGGCACCCCGGAGCGTCCCGCGGCAGCTGCCGGCGCCGCCGCGGATGTTCACCGGTCGGATCCGGGAGGTGGCCGCGCTGGATCGGGTACACGACGGCTCCGCCATGGCGATCGGCGCGATCGATGGGATGGCCGGGATCGGCAAGACCGCCCTGGCGGTCCACGTCGCCCACCGCATCGCCGAGCGTTACCCGGACGGGCAGCTCTTCGTCGACCTGCACGGATACACGTGCGGGGTGGAGCCGGTCGACTCGGGGGCGGCACTCGACCACGCGCTGCGGGCGCTCGGCATCCCGGCGGCGCAGATTCCGGCCGGTCTGGAGGAACGGGCCGCGCTGTACCGGACGCGGCTCGCCGACAAGCGGATGCTGATCGTGCTGGACAACGCCGCCGCCGAGACCCAGGTGCAGCCGCTACTACCCGGCGCTCCGGGCAGCATGGTGCTGGTCACCAGCCGGCACCGGCTGCCCGGACTTGATCCCACCTACACGCTGTCACTCGACACCCTTCCCGTTTCCGACGCGGTCACCTTGTTCACCCGCATCGCCGGCCCGGACCAGCTTTCTGAGCAGCCACCCGATCTACTGATCGAGCTTGTGCAAAGGTGCGGCCAGCTGCCGCTGGCGATCCGCATCGCGGCCGCCCGCTTGCGCTCTCACCCCACGTGGTCGCTGAGTCATCTGGTGGAGCGGCTACGCGACCAGCAGCACCGGCTGACCGAACTGGAGGTCGGGCAGCGCAGTGTCACCGCCACCCTCGACCTGTCCATCCGCCACCTCGACGTCGACCAGCAGCAGGCGTACCGGCTCCTCGGCCGCCACCCCGGACCCGACCTCGATCGGTATGCCGCGGCCGCCCTGCTGAACGTCACCCTGCGGCTCGCCGGCCGGACGCTCGACCGGCTCCTCGATGCCCACTTGCTGCAGGAGCCGACCCCAGGCCGGTACGGGTTTCACGACCTGACGCGCGCGCACGCGGCCACCGGCAGCCTGACCGAGTACACCGCGCAAGCGGCGATCAGCCGCCTGCTGGACTACTACCGGCACGTCGCCGCGCTGGCCATGAACGCGGCGTACCCGGCCGAGCGTGAGCACCGGCCGCCGGTCCCAGCGGCGCGCACTCCCTGTCCCGACCTGTCCACCGCGGCGGCGGCGCTGCAGTGGTTGGACACCGAACACGGCAACCTTCTGGCCGCCGTGCGGCATGCCGGCCAGCACCACCACGCTGACCACGTCCGGCACCTGTCCGGCATCCTGCATCGACACATGCGCACCCGTGGCCGCTACCACGACGCCGAGACGCTCCACCAGCAAACCCTGGCCACCGCCCTCGCCACCGGCAGCCGCGCCGACGAGGTGGACGCGTTGACCGGCCTCGGCGACATCCGGCGGCTGCAGGGCCGACATGCGGAGGCCGCCGACGACTTCAGTGAGGTACTGCGGATCGCTCGGGCCACAGGCCACCACGCCGGCGAGCTGACCGCGCTGACCGGCCTGGGCCACATCCACCGGCTGCAGGGCCGCCCCCGGCAGGCCGCCGAACACTACGAGCAGGCGTTGGGAATCGCCCGTGCCATCGGCCATCGCCTCGGCGAGCTGACCGCGCTGGGCAGCCTCGGCGACATCCATCGGCGGCAAGGCCAGCCCGAGCAGGCTGCCGAGCACTACCGGCAGGTGTTGCGGATCGCCAAGGCCACCGGCCACCGCGCCGGCGAACTGGACGCGTTGGCCGCTCTCGGCGACATCCATCGGTTGCAGGGTCGGTACACGCTGGCTGTCGAGCACTACGAGCACGTGCTGCGGATCGCCCGCGCCGCCGGCCAACGCCGAAGCGAGCTGAACGCGCTGACCGGCCTCGGCGACATCCACCGGCGGCGTGGCTGCCACCAGCAGGCCGATGCCTACTACCAGGAACTCCTCGCACTGGCCCGCGACAGTGGCGACCGCAACTTCGAGTTCGAGGCATGGCACGGCCTGGGCCGGCTGCGGCACGCCACCGGCCAACCCGATGCCGCCATCGCGTACCACGGCCGGGCTCTCGCGCTCTGTCGCGAGCTGGGGCAGCCCGCCGACCAGGCGCGCGCGCACGACGGGCTCGCGTCCGCACACAGCGCCCTCAACCTGCACGAGCAGGCCCGCCGCCACTGGGAGGATGCACTGGCCATCCTCACCCGCCTGGGCGTCGACCACACCGACGAGGAGGAAACCACCGTGCCGGCCATCCGCGGCCGGTTGGGCCAGGTTCGGTCGATCATAAAAGCCAGCTGACGGCGCCGGTTCAGCGCAGGTGGTGGCCGGCCGGATTCGACGAGGCCTCCGCGTCCGGTGTCGCCGGAACCGCTGTCGACACCGGACGCGTGCCGAGGTCACCCGGTCGGGTTGTCCGGGATCTCGATGGTTCCCGCGAAGACGATCCGCCACCGTTGATGGGAGTTGCCGCTGTCGGCGCGCACGCAGAAGGCCGTGTCACCGGGGATGTCGGAGTCCAGCAGCGCGCAGCCCGTGGCGGCGCTGAGGATCTGGGTCGGGCTCCCATCGAAGTTCGTGAACGCCCACCGCCGCCGCGGTTCGGGATCCTGCGGGCGGCAGCCGGTCATACGCAGGCTCACGCCACCAGGGACCGTGTTGAGGGTGAGGCAGTTTACCTGCAACGCGTCGGCGATCAGGTTGCCGTTGAAGGACCAGGAATCGTATGAGCCGCACACTTTCGTAATGATGTTGTTGGACGCGGGGTTGTTCCTCGGCTCCAGGCATTGACCGGTGGCCGCGTTCTGGATGTAGTAGGTGTTGTACGTGGCGGCGGAGGCCACCGACGGGACGGCGACCAACGCGCCGCCGGTCACCACGGCGGTGGCGATAGCGATGAGCCGTCCTGGACGCTTCACCAGGCGACGTAAGCGTGACGTCGAGAGCATGCTTCTCCTTCGGCCGGTGTCCGGAAATGGACGGGGTTTCGCACCCGGTGCGTACCTCGTCGGTTCGGATCCTGCGCCACGCCTTCATCGATCCTGCATCGTTCCCGCACGGCCGAGACGCCCCCGGATGCTTCTCGGCGCGCTAGCAAGGCGGAAGGCTTGGTAGTGTCGGCCGTGACCTGGGTTCTGTCGTGCTTACGGCTCGTGGTGCGGCGTGATCATGGAAGAAACGGTGACCAGTCGACGCGCGGGCCGCACCAACCCAAGGAGCCTGATGGCGCTCACTCCGGCCGACATTCACAACATCGCTTTCAAAAAGCCCTCCATCGGCAAGCGCGGCTACGACGAGGAACACGTCGATGCCTTCTTGGACGAGCTCGAACAGGAGCTCATCCGCCTGATCGAGGCGAACAACGACCTGCGCAACCTGATGGCGCACGACCGCGCACAGGCTGGCACGGCCCCGACCAACAGCTGGCCACCGCCTTGGACGAGTTGACCGCCCAACTCGACCGCGTTCACCGGGAAAGGGCATCTGCGGAACGGGCAGCCCGCGCGATCCAGGCCGAGCTAGAGCGGGCACGCGCGCAGAGCGGCGCAGTGGCCGTCCCCGACCGTGAGCAGGCATCTCAGGTGTTGACCATGGCAGAGCGCACCGCCGACACCCACCTCGGCGAAGCCCAGCGCGAGGCCCACGACGTGTTGTCCGACGCCCGCTCGGCGGCGCAGCAGATTACCGGCGATGCACTGACCAACGCCGATGCCTTGGAGCGGGATGCACGACAGCGCCACAACGAGGCGATGAGCGGCCTGGAGGCGGAGCGCGTCGCGGCCCAGCACCAGATCGAGGACCTTGAGGCATTCGGGCGGGAGTACCGGTCGCGACTGACGGCGCACGTGGAGAGCCACCTGCGCGATGTCGGCGAAACCGACGAGGTCAAACCCTGACGGTCCGATAGCGGCTACACGGTCCGTCCGGTCCGTCCCGCCAGGTGGAACCGGGCCTATCGAGGCCGGCCACCGCGACGGGTGGTACCGGCGCGGCTTCCGGCGGAGAAGGCGGCTGCACTGGACACCTGCCGCGCGGCTGGCGTGGCGGTGTGCCGGCTGCCGCGCGCGCTGCCCGCCGCTTGGGAACCGGTCTTGCGGCGTTGGCTGGTCGTCTTGGGAGCGGCAGATGCCCGGGACCGGCCGCGACCGGTGGCCTTTGCGGGCTCGGCGGCTGGCGGGGCGACCAACGTGCGCGGGCCGGGGGCGATCTGAGCGAGGAGCGGGTGCCCAGGCCGGAGCCGTGTGGTGGTCGGAGTGATGCCAGCCTGCCGGGCGAGTTGGCGTACCCCGTCGATCTGGTCGTCGGTCATGAGAGTGACGACCGTGCCAGTCGCACCGGCCCGGGCGGTCCGGCCGGAGCGGTGCAGGTATGCCTTGTACTCGGCCGGTGGGTCGGCATGAACGACGAGCGCGACGTCGTCGACATGGATGCCGCGGGCGGCGATGTCCGTCGCCACCAGGGTGGTCGCGCTGCCCGCGGCGAAGGCCGTCAGGTTGCGGCTCCGCGCACTCTGCCCGAGGTTGCCGTGCAGCTCGATGGCCGGCACACCTGCCTCGACGAGCTGACGGGTGAGTGTCTTCGCCCGCCGCTTGGTGCGCGCGAAGACCAGCGTGCGGCCCGGAGCGGCGGCCAGGTCGACCAGCACGGACAGCCGCTCCTGATGGGTGACGTGCAACACGTGGTGCGGCACAGCCGCCGGCGCCGACGCGGCGTCGACGTTGTGGGTGACCGGATCGACGAGGTACCGCCGGACCAGGACGTCGATGCCGGCGTCGAGCGTGGCCGAGAAGAGCAGCCGCTGAGCGCGCCGCGGCGTTTGGTCCAGCAGCCGCCGGACGACCGGCAGGAAGCCGAGGTCGGCCATGTGGTCGGCCTCGTCGAGCACCGTAGCCTCGACCGCGTCGAGACTGACGTGACCGTTCTCGATGTGGTCGAGAAGCCGGCCCGGACACGCGACGAGAACGTCCACACCGGAACGCAGCCCGGCGATCTGACGGTCCGCGGCCACCCCGCCGAACACCGTCAGCGTGCGCAGCTTGACGGCCGCCGCCAGCGGTGCGATCGACGCCTCGATCTGTGTGGCGAGCTCGCGGGTCGGCGCGAGGATCAGCGCTCGGGGCCGCCCCGGACGGCGCGACGCGGGGCGCGCCGCCAACCGGGCCAGCAGCGGCACCGCGAACGCATAGGTCTTGCCTGACCCGGTACGTCCCCGGCCGAGCACATCGCGCCCGGCGAGGGCATCGGGCAGCGTCGCCGCCTGGATCGGGAACGGCGTTGTCACGCCGACGGCGGCCAGGGCCTCGACGAGCGCGGCGGGTACGCCCAGCTCGCCGAAGGCGGTTGAAGGTGCGGTGGAACGGGGGCGGCGTACCGCCATGAAGTCTCCGAACGTTGAAGAATGAGCTGCCCGGCGCAGGCCGGCGGCCGTGCACGCTGGTGGCCCGGAGTCGAACGCGGCCAGGGCAGAACGGTGGAGCAGTACCCCTAGCCTACTGGAGCGGCACCGGGTCCGTACGGCCCGCGCGCCTCCATGGCCTCCAGGCACGCTCAAGTTGGGTGTCGGCCACCGTTATGATCTTGGTCATGCGTTCCGAACCCGCCCCACCAGACCGGATCCAGCCGGACGGAGGACGAGAGGCCGACCAGCGATTCACCCGAACGCCTCCGGCCAGGTTCGGTTCGTACGGATCCGGTCCAGCCGCGGCGCCGCCGGCTGGTTCCACCCGCTGGGCGGGAGCCTGGCCGGCGGGCAAGTCGGCCACCAGGACGGCGCTGGTGGTGCTGCTTGGCCTGGCTTTCATCGCGCTCAATACCGCGATCGCGTACGCCGCGGTGGGGTCGAAGGTCATTTCGATCGTGACGGGAGTCGCCTTCTGCCTGGCCTTCATGATCGTCGTACGTTTGCTGCACCGAGCGATGTGGCTGTCGTTGCTGTCGTTCATTCCCGGCCTGTTCGTGCTTGTCGGGTCGGTGGAACTCGCCCCCGACCTGGCTCTGGAGAATCGCGGCGTCCGTCAGCAGGTAACCGTCGTCGACGCTGAGGTCGCCGGTAAGCGGCACACGTTCACGCTCGAGGGTGACGATGGGCCGCTCGGCGAGCCGCTGATCTATCGAGGCAGCGCCCCCGACTACGAGATCGGCGACACCCTGACCGTTCTCACCGATCCGAACGGTGTGATCGCGCTCAAGGAGGCCGATCGGGTCGACTCCACCGCCAAGCTGGGGTCACTGGTTCTGGGCGGCAGCGGCTGGACTTTCATCGCGCTGGTAGCGGGATGGCGTGGGCACGTCCGCCGCCGGGAAGGCCGGTTCGACACCCTGGTGATATAGCGCGAGCTGATCCAGCCAATCCGGGCCCGTCTTCGGCCGTATTCGATTCCAGCCGGGTGGATTGGCGTTTCGTTACCGGACACAGCCGGAGCTGTATGAATCGGCCGGTGCTGTCGAAGAACACGTTGATGGGTGACGGACACGAACTGCACGTGCCCATGCCGGCTAGGTCCACCGCGACGCCGGTCGCCCGCAACGGTCGACTGCCGTCGACGCCATAGCTCACCAGGCTCCCTGCGGCCTGCCCAACACCAAACGCGCGGAGTGCAGGATCGTGGTGACCCCGTCCAGCGTCTCGACCACTCCCACCTCTCATCGGTTCCAACACGCTCGACGGGCACGAACTGTTGCACGAACCCGGTCGATGGGTGGGCTTAGGGATCAGTTCAGAATGAGCTGGCGTGTCTGATCGGGTTGCTGTTCAGGGTGTTCGACACTCCTGAGGTGTCTGATGCGGTGCTCACAGATGAGCTGTGGTCGCGGTTGGAGCCACTGATTCCGGTGCGGCAGCGGCGATACCGCTATCCGGGCCGGGCCCGGACCTCCGACCGGGCCGCGCTGGAAGGGATCCTGTTCGCGGCCCGGACCGGGGTGTCGTGGAACGCATTGCCGACGGCCGCGTTCGGCGCGTCTGGTGCTACTTGCTGGCGGCGGCTGAAGGAGTGGCACGAGGCTGGCGTCTGGCAGCAGCTGCACGAGCTGATCCTGGCCGAGTTGCGCGCCGCCGGGCGGTTGGATCTGTCTGCGGCGATCGTGGACTCCTCGCACCTGCGCGCGCTCAAAGGGGGCAGCACACCGGCCCGAGCCCGGTCGACCGGGGCAAGCTGGGCAGCAAACATCACGTGATCACCGACGCGGCCGGCATCCCGCTCGCTGTCACCCTCACTGGCGGCAACCGCAACGACGTCACGCAGTTGCTGCCCCTCATTGACGCCATCCCTCAGGTCCGCGGCGTGCGTGGCCGGCCCAGAAAACGACCGCGCCGCATCTACGCCGACCGCGGCTATGACCACGACAAGTACCGTCGCCTGGTCCGAGCCCGCGGCATCACCCCGCACATCGCCCACCGGGGCGCCGGGCACGGATCCGGTCTGGGCAAGCACCGCTGGTACGTCGAACGCACAATCGCCTGGCTGCACGCGTTCAAGAAGCTCCGCCTGCGCACCGAACGCCGCGCCGACATCCACCAAGCACTGATCAGCCTCGCCTGCTCAGTGATCTGCCTCAGACAACTCATTCTGAACTGATCTCTTAGACTGCCGGCGGTGGCGGCGTACCGACTGGCGGTGGATCTCGGTTCGTCGAACACAGCCGCTGCGCTGGAGCGTTCGGGATCGGTGCGGCCGTTGCTGTTCGACGGGTCGGAGCTGCTGCCCTCGGCCGTGTTCGCGGGCGCGGATGGCCGGTTGGCTAGCGGCCGCGACGCTGAGCGGCTCGGGCTGGCCGAGCCGGGCGCGTTCGAGCCGCATCCGAAGCGCAGGGTCGATGACGGCGTGCTGCTGCTGGGCGCCCGGCACGTCGATGTCCGGGACGCTCTGGCAGCCGTGCTGGCCCAGGTGCGCAGCCAGGCGGGAGTGCTACCCCGAGATTCGTCCGTCGTCATGACGTATCCCACCGGTTGGGGCGCGCCGCGCCAAAGGGTTCTCACCGAGGCGGCGGAACGCGCGGGCCTGGGTGAGGTGTACACGGTGAGCGAGGCTGTCGCCGCGGCGACGTACTTCTCGACCGTTCTCGGCATCCGCACGCACCGGCCGCTCGTGGTCGTCGACATCGGTGCTGGCACCACGGACGTCGCTGTCGTCAGCTGCGGTACGCGGGTAGGGGTGCTCGCGTCGGCGGGGATGGACCTTGGCGGTTTGGATATCGATGCCGCGTTGGTCGACCATCTCGCCAGGCAGTGCCTGCTACCAGGCATCGACGACCCTGGCTACGATCGGGTGCCGCTGTTGCGAGAGGTGCGCACGGCGAAGGAGAGTCTGTCCCGCGCCAGTTACACGCCGTTGCGGATCGCCGGCCAGCCCGCTGCTTCCCACCTGACCCGCGCAGAGTTGGAGGCCGCCGCGGAGCCGATCCTGACCAGGGTCGGCGAGTTCACCGCGGAGGTGATCGCCACTGCCGCGCTGACGACCGACCGGTTGGCGGGGGTTCTCCTTGTCGGTGGCGGGAGCCGAATCCCTCAAGCGGCCAACATTCTGCATCAGAGGCTCGGGATACCACCCACCACTGTGGAGCGTCCGGAAACCGTGGTCGTCGAGGGGGCTCTGCGTGTACCGCGTACGTCGCTCACCGCACCGGCGCCGCGCATCGCGGCGGCCGGCACGAGCGAGCTGCCCGCGGTCACGCCCACGCCTGGTTCGGGACGCGCCACGCGGCGTCGTGGATGGATGCGTCCGGGCCTGCTCGTCGGCGTCCTGCTCTGCTTCGTTCTACCCTTCGCCACCGTCTCGTGTGGCCTGCCGGACGGCTACGGGCGGGCCGATCCGGGTGGCACCACCACCTACCGCGGAGCGGTCCTCGCGGTTGGGGGACACCCGAGGTGACCGGTGGTCACCTGGCGCCGCCGTCACGATGGCGTGAGGACCGGCTGGCACCGCAGCCGTTGCTGATCGGGGCCATGCTGGTGACTTTCGCCGCGCTGGCCGTCGCCGTCGACCGGCGCCTGCGGCGCAAGGACCGCGGCCGGTCGCATGCCGTCCTCGCCATTTTGGCGGGAGTCGCCGCAGGACTGCTGGTCGCGGGCGAACTGGTCGTACTGCGCCTGATCGAGACCCGGGTCCGGGAGGGCGGAAAGGTGCCGCCCGACCAGGCCGCGGGAGACTTCGTCGGTACCGGCGTCGGATTCTGGCTGGCGCTGGCGCTGCTTTTGGTCGTGGTCACGATCGAGCTGTGGACCAGGCGGCTACGCAGGACCGGCTGAGCGGTCTGGGATCCAACGAGGTCATCACCGTCCCCTTCACATGGTTGGGGACGAGGTCATAACGGGTCGCAGCCGTCCGTTGTCCTGGCTCGGGGAAGCCCCGAATTGGCGGCGATACTCCCGGCTGAACTGCGACGGGCTGTCATAGCCGACCATGCGGCTCACCCCGCCGATGTCACCGGGCCGGGTGGCCAGCATCAGCCGCGCCTGCTGCAGCCGGATCTGCTTCTGAAACTGGATCGGGCTGGTCGCCGTGACCGCCTGAAAATTGCGGTGGAACGCCGACACGCTCATCCCGCTCAGGTGGGCCAGATCTTCCACCTGAAACGCCTGCGCGTAATGGTCGCGGATCCACTGCACGGCCCGCGCCACATGCGTGAGGCTGCTGTCGGCCAGACCCAACTGCCGTACGGCGGTGCCCTGTTCGCCGGTCAGCACCCGCCACAGAATCTCTCGCTTGATCAGCGGCGCCAGCACATTGATGTCACGCGGCCGCTCGATCAGCCGCAGCAGCCGCACCACGGCGTCGAGCAGCTCGGCTGGCGCGTCGCTGACGGCCAGCCCTGACGGCGCCGCCCCGCTCACGGGCGGCAGATCGCCCGGCGCCGCGTGCATCAGCAGCTCGGTGATCGCCGCCGGGCGCAGCAGCAACCCGAAACCGAGCGCCGGCTCGGTCGGGCTGGCCCGCGTGAACTCCCCGGTGATCGGCAGATCGACCGACGCGATCAGGTATTGCCCGGCGCCGTATTCGTAGACCCGATCGCCGAGCGCGATCCGCTTGGCGCCCTGCGCGATCACCGCCAGCACGGCCCCCGACATCGACGTGGACGGCGGCGCGGTGCGATCGACCCGCGAGATCAGCACATCCTCGATCGGGGTGCTCAGATCGGGCCGGGCGTGACGAGCGAGCAGGCTCCGGAGCTCCTCCATCACCCAATCCTCGCCGTCGAAGCAGGATTGTGCAAGAGTCGGACAGGATCGCTCTAACGTTTCCCCTGCTGAAGCCGCGATGCTTGTTTCACCACCGAACGAGCTGAACATCGGACAGGAGAGAATCAGATGAGCGTCCAACACGGCTTCCACGCCACGATGACCGCCGCGCCCGGCCGCGGCGACGAGGTGATCGCACTGCTGCTCGACGCCCCCTCGCTGCCCAACCCCGACTGCGTCGTGTTCCTGGTCGGCCGCTCGGCCAGCGACCCCGACGTCATCCACGTCACCGAAGGCTGGACCACCCGCGAGGCTCACGCCGCGTTCTTCGCCACCGAGCCCGCCCAAACCCTGGTCGCCCAGCTGCAGAAGCTGGTCACCGGCGACTCGCAGTACACCGACGAGGTCCCCGTCGGCGGAAAGGCGTTCGCGCGATGAACCTCGACCTCGAGCTGGGCGCCCTGCTCACCAGCATGCCGGCCATGCCGCAGCTGACCACCGAGACCCTCCCCCAGATCCGCCCGTACGCCGCCGCACCCGCACCGGAGCGCAACCGCGAGGAACTCGTCATCGGCGGTTCGATCCCGCTGACCGTCCTGCGTCCCGAAGGCCTGCGCCCGACGAACGCCCCGTGCGTCTACTGGATCCACGGCGGCGGCATGATCATGGGCAACCGGTACTCGCAGATCGACATCCCCCTCGAATGGCTCGACCGCTTCGGCACGGTCGTGGTCTCGGTCGACTACCGACTCGCACCCGAGGCTCGGGGCACCGCTGCGGTCGACGACTGCTACACCGCCCTGCTGTGGATCGCCGAGCACGCCTCCGAGCTTGGTATCGACCCGACCCGCATCATCGTCGCCGGCGCCAGCGCGGGTGGCGGCCTGGCTGCCGGCATCACCCTGATGGCCCGCGACCGCGGCACGGTCCCCATCGCGGCCCAGATGTTGATCGGCCCGATGCTCGACCATCGCCACAGCACCACGTCGAGCCGCCAGTTCACCGGTGAGGGCGTGTGGACCCGCGAGATGAACGAGTTCGCCTGGCACTGCCTGCTGGGTGACCTCGACGGCGAGGTTTCGCCGTACGTGTCTCCAGCGCTCGCGACCGACCTGTCCGCACTGCCCCCTACCTACATCGACGCCGGCTCGGAAGAGGTCTTTCGCGACGAGGACGTCGACTACGCAACCCGCATCTGGGCCGCCGGCGGCAAAGCCGACCTGCACCTGTGGGCGGGCGGTTTCCACGGCTTCGACGCCCTGTTCCCCGCAGCCGCCCTCTCGTCCGCCGCACGAGCCACCCGTACGGGATGGCTGGCCCGGCTCCTGGACGCCAAACGGTGACGGGTGCGAGCGGCATCTGCCAGGGCCGGGCGGCGTGATCGAGCCGAACGTGAACACAGCGACGCCCGGCTGGCAGCCCTAGAGCTACCGTCCGGTTACGCCACCAACTTGCGGCTTCACTGTTCCTCGAACTGCTCCAGGGCTTGCTCCAGGTGAGGATCGGGGAGCCGGTGCCGCGCCCAGCAACGTGTTCTCCGGGTTCCGCAGGCAGGCCGGTACGCGTAGGCTCTACGGATGCGCTGCTTGGCATTCGACACGTTCGATGCCGAGCGCCACCCCGGGTGGCCGTCCTCATTGAGGGCTGCGTGCCGGTGGCGACGGGGTGGTCGAGGTCAACGCCGCCGAGCATCCAGCCCGGTGAGGTCGTCGCACCGCTCCGCCGATCCGTCGCCCACCTCGAGGTTGGACACCGATGAGCCCGACAGCCCCGCCTCCACTCGCCCCGCGCGCCGCCCTTCGCTGGGCGGTGGTCCGCAACCTCGTGCGGGGGATCGCCCCGTCGACCATCCTCGAGTTGGGTTGCGGTCGGGGCGGCTTCGGCGCACGGCTGGCCCGGATCGCCACCTACACCGCGGTCGAGCCCGACGAGACATCCTGGCAGGCGGCGCACGACCAGATCACTGCGGTCGGCGGCACGGTGGTGCACGGCGACCACCACAAGACGCCCGATCCGGGCACCTACGACCTCGTCTGCGCGTTCGAGGTGCTTGAACACCTGGCTGACGATGCCGGCGCACTGCAGGAGTGGCTGCCACTGGTTCGCCCCGGCGGGCACCTGCTGCTCTCGGTCCCCGCCGACCCGGAGCGGTTCGGCCCCATGGACGAGGAAGCGGGGCACTACCGGCGCTACAGCGCCGAGCAGCTCGGCGAGCGGCTGGCTGCCGCGGGCGCCGTCGACATCGTGCTGCGGCATTACGCCTGGCCGCTGGGTTACGCCCTGGAGGCCGTCCGGAACAGGCTGGCCAGCCGGCGCGGCGGCGAGGTCGCGGAGAGCACGGTAGAGGAGCGCACCGCCGGGTCCGGTCGAGTGCTGCAGCCCGGCGCGCGCCTCACCGGGCTGGCGATCCAGGCCGGCATCGCACCCTTCGCCGCGCTCCAAGCCGTCACCCCGCACAGGGGACCCGCACTCCTCGCCCTGGCGCGCCGTCCGGGCTGAAGTACAGCATCGAGCCTCCTCACCGCGAGTGGCAGGGCAGCGGCGGCCGGTACCGGCCCGCCGGCGTCGAAGGCGGCACATACAGCTCCGGTGGCCGCTGGGTTTAAGCGTCCGTACGACCGGCTCTACGTCCTTCACGGCAAGGTTCGATCCGACATCGAGGTGCGGCACTGGGCCTTGTGAGGCTTCGGCACAGGCGGGTTCCGGTCTCCCCCGTTCACGATCGTGGTGCCTGTCCCCGTTCTGGTCGTTCCCGCTCTTGGCGTTGGCGGCTGCGGATGTCTCGCAGGCAGCGGGTAGGGAGCGTGATGGCCTCGGACACGCACGACATGCAGGGCCACGTGCTGGCGGGTTGGTTGCGGCAGCGCCGCTGACTTTCAGGATCGGGCGTCTTCACGGGCGTTGCAGTACAAGTCCGCAGTGGCCCTGGTCGCTGCTCGCGGCGTGATCGTGGCCGAGTACTTCGATGTCGGCTGCTCCCGCCGCCTGCTCTGGACCCAACGACCCCAGGCCGCGGCTCTGCTGGACGCGATCGTGGTCGGTGAGCACGAGCGTGCGTTCGCCGGCAATCAGTTGCTCGAACTGGTGCCGCTGTTCGACCAGTACGGGGGTTCAGGTGTGGCTGCCCGAGGCCGGCGGTCCAATCACTGTGGACGTTCCAGCGCATCGGGCGATTCTTCGCTCGAAGGGTTCCGCACAACCGCGGCGATGTGCGCGCAGGCTCGCGATCAGGGCCGGCATCTGGGTGGGCGGCTGCCGGCACCGCCCGGCTGTGGATCCGCTCGTCTGCACATTCGAGAGGAAAGCGCCGACCCCGTCTCCCCACCCGGCTGGGCCCGCGTAGTCAGTATCGGTGCCTGTTCAAGGGGTCGATCCCAGGAGGGAATCGACCCTATCGATCTCATCCTCGTCGATCGCCCATGCCCGAATCATCGGCGGCATCACCAGCCCGAGCGCAGACCAAACGTTGGTCGCGTAGACCATCAACGACTCGCTTTCAAGCCAGTGAGTACGTCGGCCACTCGCCTCAGATACTGGCCGGAGGGCCAGACGTTCATCCGCTACCAAACTCCCGAGGACCGTTTCAAACGACTCGGAATCGAGATACCTCTCCGTCGTGGCACCCAACGCTTCAACCGTTGCAAAGAGTGCGTCGCACTCAATGAGGGAGTCAAGGCTTGCGAACTCCACGACGCCTGCGGCGTCAAGGCCGACTTCAACCCCTCCGTTGGCCTTCACTGACGCCCCGGCCGGCCCGCCTGTCACCACCGCGTAGAGTATCTCCAGCTCCTCGAGCGCATCTTCCGGTTCACAGACGGGAGCAAAGCGCACGACTGTCTGAAAGAAGCCGCTTTCGTAGGTGAGCCCCCCGTACCTCGACTGAAGCGCATCCAGCAGGTCGACAATTGCGTCGTTCGGCCTCCCATAGACACGGGCTATCTCGTCCCGCAGGCGCTCGCCGGTGATACCACGATCAAATCGAGCCCTGTGCGACCTGGCCCGGATGAACTCGGTCGCACGAGTAGACAGGCCAGCCGAAGACGCAGCCACGTAAAGTGTGTTCGGAATCATCCGTCACCCGACGATGTCATACCGAGCGCCGACAACATGCGGCCACATGATGGACACGGCCCCATCAACCTCCCGTGATAGGCGGCCCCGTGACGCTTGGACTGAATTCCTACCGTCGTCACCGATTCTGGAGTCGCACCGAGGTTCATAAGCTTTGCAGCACCGCTCACCTCGCTACACCCACCGTGCACGTGTGAACACGCAGTCAACGCAGACATGAGCGGGCCTGGTATCGGTCCCCGATTGCCGGACCTGGTGTGCACGGCGACCAGCAATCCGGATGGGCGGATTCCGATACTCTCGCTGACGGTGCCAGGGCGTTCCCTCTTCGGCGGGCTGCTCTTGATCTCATCCGCTATTTCTCGCAGCCTGTCTTCGGCGCCGTCTCCGCAGTTGTGTACCAGGACCGGCTCGGTGCCGGCGAGCACATAGTACGTGTGGATGTCGGCGACCGTCAGGTCGTGCATCAACTCTTCGCCGACGCGGTTGTCAACCTTGACGACCGTCACCTCAACCGGTGGGCCACCGCCACCGCTGCCGGCACCCGAGCCGTCGCCCTCCAGGCGCTTGTCATCGTGCACCAGCAGGCGGTGACCCGGCTTCAGCTCACCCGCGTCCACCCAGCGGCCGTCCGTCGCATCCCAGAACGGGTGGTGCTCGGTCGTCTCCAGCACAGTCGTCTGGCCCGTGCTGGCCCGGACCGTGACGTTGGTCAGGTCCGTGTCCAAGTTGATGTGCAGACGGGTCACCTGGCGCGGACCGCTCACCCCGGACTGCGGATCCGTCGCCGCGACCTCGTCACCCAGCACGATGTCCTCGATCGGCTTGGCGCTGCCGTCCGCCATCAGCACCAGCGTGGCCCGGTCGAAGCTGTGTCTACGCCCCTGTCCCGCGCAGCCCGGGTCGCCGCCACCACCGTCACGGCGCGGACCCGCGGCCCCGGGGCTCGGGTCGCCACCGCCGGAACGCGTGGCGGATCCGCCTGAGCCACCTGCCGGGCGCCCACCGCCGTTGGCCGCCGGTGACCGGGCGCCGCCGGAGGGCTTGGCCTTCATGCCGGGTGCGGGCAGTCGGGAGGTGAGGCCGCCGCCCGGTGTGAAGCGGGTCAGGCCGCCGGTGAAGCGGCTCATGCCTGCGCTCAGGGCGCCGTCCAGGCCGCCCTCGATCATCGTGCCGGCCAGGCCGCTCCAGGAGAACTCCTGGTCACCGCGGCCGACGTCGACCATGTAGCCGGCGCCTGCGGCCATCGCACCGGCTACCGCGCGGCCTGATACGGCAGCAACCTGGCTGACGCGATCTTGACACGCGCTCTCCGGACGTACGCTCCGGATGTGCGGCTCCCGTACTGCGTCGAACGTGCCTGGCCTGGTCCCGGGGCATGCCTGAGGACCACGACGCCCTAGCACTGGTCTCCGTGGAGCTACCGGGAGAACTGTCACCGCCGTACGCCTGGGAGATCCGGCTCCGAGAAGGCACACGACAGCTCAGGAGCACGGTCGGCAAGTACGACAACGAGACGGCGGCGCTAGCCGAGAACCGCAGACGTGCGCAGCACGCTACAGCCCACCGCCCGACCGACATCGACGGACTCAGCGAGGACGAGAGCGTGGCCATCCTGGACGAGCTCGGCGACCAGGTCGCGGCACTCCGACAGGCCCACCCGGACCACAAACCGCAGGTCTACCGAAGCCTTGGCCTGCGCCTGACCTCCGACCCGGAACACAAACGGTGCGGGCAACAGTTGATGTTGCACCGCACCGTGGGGCATCGGTTTGTGTCCGAGGGGGACTTGAACCCCCACGCCCTATACGGGCACTAGCACCTCAAGCTAGCGCGTCTGCCATTCCGCCACCCGGACTTGTGCGTCCACTCTACCGGTGGGGTCGGAACGGGCACGCCGTCCTACCGCCACCCGAGGGTCGCACGGGGGATCACTCTACACGGCCTCGGCGGGGGTCTGCACGGTGGGCACGCGGGGCGAAAAGGGCGGCGAAGCGCGGGCCCGGCGGGTCACACTGGGCGCCATGTCGATCAGCCGCATCAACCCCGACTCCTTGCACGATACGCCTGGTTATCACCACATCACGGTGGTGGAGGCGGGGCGGACGGCTCACCTGGCCGGGCAGTGTCCGCTGGACGCTGACGGGGTCGTGGTGGGGCTTGGGGACTTCGATGCGCAGGTGGATCAGGTGGCGGCGAATACGCTTGCCGCACTCGCCGCTGTCGGTGTGGGGCCGGAGCAGGTGGTGCGCACGGTGATCTATGTGGTCAGCGCCGAGCAGCCGGTGCTGTCGCGGGTGTGGGCGCGGTTTCAGGCTTCGCCGCTGGCGCCGGCGTTCACCACAGCCAGCACGCTGCTCGGAGTGGCCCAGCTTGGTTTCACCGGCCAGCTGATCGAGCTCGACGTCACCGCCGCCCTCGAGGAATAGCCCCGCCCGGCCAGGCTAGGAAGCCTATGAGCAAGCGCCACCGCACAGTCAGCCCGAGGCTGGCGGCAGACCGGCCCACGTTTACATCAGCCGGCTGAGGGAAGCGCCACCCCCATGTACGAGGTCGCGCAGCTCATCGCCGGCGTCCGCGGTCCCGGCCGCTCCGGACGCACCCTGACGGTCGCCAACCCCGCCGACGGACAGCCGGTCACCGCGTTCACCATGTCGAGCGAGGAAGACGTCGCCGCGGCGGTCGAGGCAGCCCGGGCGGCCGCCGCCGGTTGGGCCGGCACCGCGCCGAGCGCCCGTGCCGCCGCGCTGCACGCCGCCGCGTCAGCGATCGAGTCCACTGTGGACGAGCTGGCCGGGACGATGTCGGCGGAGATGGGCAAGCCGGTCGGCGAGGCCGCCGAATCGATCATGGCGGGGGTCGGCACGCTGCGCCAGTACGCCGAGCTGGGTCCCACCCACCGCGGCCGTTCGCTGGCCGGAAACGCCGACGCCGTCGACCTCATGGTCTTCCAGCCGCGCGGCGTCGTCGCGGTCATCACGCCGTGGAACGACCCGGTCGCGGTCTCCTGCGGACTGCTCGGCGCCGCCCTGGTCACCGGCAACACGGTGGTCTACAAGCCCAGCGAGCGCACCCCGGCCACCGGGTGGCGGCTGGCCGAGCTGCTCGCCCCGCACCTGCCGCCCGGCGTGCTCAACCTCGTTACCGGTGACGGCGCGGTCGGTGCCGCGCTGGCCGCCGCGCGGGTCGACGTGGTGGCGCAGGTCGGTTCGACCGCGACCGGCCGCTCGATCGCCGCCACCTGCGCGCGGACCGGCGCGAAGGCACTGCTCGAAAACGGCGGCAGCGACCCGCTGATCGTCGACGCCGGTGTGGACCCGCAATGGGCGGCCGAGCAGGCGGCTGTCGGCGCGTTCGCCAACGCGGGGCAGATCTGCGTCGCGGTCGAACGCGTCTACGTCCACCGCACGGTGGCCGAGCCGTTCCTGGACGCGCTGGCCGCGCAGGCCGACGCCTGGGCACCGCGCATCGGGCCGCTGGTGGACCGCCGGCTGCGCGAAACCGTCGACGAGCAGGTCCAGCAAGCGATCAAGGAGGGCGCCACCGCCCTGCGCGGCGGTGCCGTGCCGCCCGGCCCAGGCGCGTTCTACCCACCCACCGTGCTGGCCGGCTGCACCGACGAGATGGCGGTCATGCGGCAGGAGACGTTCGGGCCGGTCGCCCCCGTGATGGCGGTCGACTCCTTCGACGAAGCCCTGCGGCGGGCCGCCGACTCGCCCTACGGCCTCGCCGCCACCGTCCTGACCGGCAGGATGAGCCACGCCCAGCGGGCCTACCACGAGCTTCCGGTCGGCACGGTCAAGGTCAACGCGGTCTTCGGCGGGGCACCGGGCGGTGCCGCGCATCCGCGCCGCGGCAGCGGCCAAGGCTTCGGGTACGGCCCTGAGCTGCTGGACGAGTTGACCGTGACCAAGGCCGTCCACCTCGAAGCCCCACCGGCCGGCTGGTAACCCCGCCGATCTCGTCACGGTCTCATCCTGCCGGGCTCGATGCCTGCCGAGGTGTGCGATGTGCCGCGCGGTAGGCCGACGGCGTCACGCCCCGGTAACGCATCATGTGGCGGCGCAGCGAGTCGGCCGTGCCCAGCCCGCTGTCCCGCGCGATCCGCTCCACCGCCAGGTCGGTCGTTTCCAGCAGCAGCTCGGCGCGCCCGATGCGTTGCTGCAATAGCCATTGCAGCGGCGGGTGGCCCGTCTCTGCCCGGAACTGGCGGGTCAGCGTCCGGAGGCTGGTGTGGGCGTGGCGGGCCAGGTCGGTGAGGCCGACCGGCTGGTCGAGCCGGCGCAGCGCCCACGCGCGGGTGTCTGCCAGCCCCGCTCCCCGAGCCGGGACCGGCCTGTCGACGACCTGCGGTTGGTGCCCTCGCCGGATCGGCGCCGCGATGGCCAGCCGCGCCATGCGCTCGGCCGCCTCGGCGCCGTGGTCGGCGCGGATCAGGTGCATGTACAGGGTCGATGCCCCCGCGGCGGTGAGGACCCGGTCTATCCGCCACGAAGATCGCGTCGTGGTGCACCTCGACCGTGGGGAAAGGCAGCGGCCAGTGCCTCCCGGTACTGCCAATGCGTCGTCACCGTACGGCCGTCCAGCAGACCGGCCTCGGCCAGCAGGAACACCCCCGAGCACACGGACACGACCCGGCTGCCGGCACTGGCGGCCCGCCGCAGCGCGGCCAGCGCGCCGTGGCCGGGTCAGACCCGTCGTCGATGCCGTACTCAGGTGCGTAGCGGCGACGACCGCACTCGGCAGGGTCGGCGAGGCCGCCGACATCGCCGACGCGGTGGCGTTTCTTGTCTCACCGGACGCCCGCTGGGGCACCGGCGGGCTGCTGGACGTCGCCGACCCCGACTTGAGCGTCGCCGCGTCGCTATCCGACCTTGAGGGCCAGCTTCCCGACGTAGTGATCGTCCAGGGCGCGGTGCGCATCCTTGACGTTCTCCAATGGGAAGGTCCGGGCTAGGTGGACCTCGAAGGAGCTCGCCTCGATGATCGCGTTCAGCCGATCGGTGGCGGCCCGGGTTATGTCCCCGTCGTAGTAGGACACCTTCGCGCTCGGCGGCGTCACGGGCAGGGGCAGGACACCGTTCGGCCAGGCGATCAGTCCCGAGCTCTTGACCGCGCGAAGAGACCGCTCGGCGGTTTCGCCTCCCGCGGTGACCAGAGCGGCGTCGAGCCCGTCCGGCGCGAACTGCGAGGCCGCGGCCAGCACGTCGTCCTTGCGACCGTTGACGACCTCGTCGGCGCCCAGTCGCCGGGCCAGGGCGACGCCGTCGTCGCCAGAGGCCACGGCCAGCACCCGGATGCCGCGGTGCCGAGCCAGCTGCACGGCCATGTGCCCGACACCCCCGCTGGCCCCGAAGACCATGAGCGTTGCGCCCTGCGGCAGCCCGAGCAGATCGAGGCCGCCCAGTGCGGTCAGAGCGTCCCACGGCATCGCGCCGGCCTGTTCGGTCGGCAGGCGGTCGGGCACGCGCGCCACGAACTCCGCCTCGACGACGCCGTACTCGGCGTAGAAGCCGCCGCGCTGCACCGGGTTCGTCGAGGCGTAGACACGCTCGCCCACGTCGAACCCGGTGACGTTGCGTCCGAGCGCGGCCACCGTGCCCGCCGCGTCCCAGCCGAGGACGTAGGGGAAGGTCGACGCGACGCCGAAAGCGCCGTCGTAGTGCCCCTCCCGCTCGACCGCGTCCCAGGACGCGGCGCCCGCGAACTCCACCCGGATGAGGACGTCGTCGTCGCCGACCTGCGGCAGCGGTATCCGGCGCGAGGCGAGTTCGTCGACTCCGCCGAAGCGGTCGAGGACGATCGCGTTCATCGTGTCTCTGCTTTCCATGGGTCCTCCATTTTTACTTGATTGAATCAAGGATCATTGGATCACAGGTTGCTTGAGTGAATCAAGTAATTCTTCACCGCGCTGACCCAGCACCCGCAGCCCACCCAAGGGACCCGGGTGGCGCGGATGGCGGGGTGGCAGGCAGCATGGCGGGCGTGTCCCAGCCGTCTCCGCTCGCTACCGCCCAGCAGAACGCCCGTGCGCTGCGTGACGCCGGTGACCTCGCCGGCGCCCGGGTGATGCTCGACCAGACCCTGGAGGGCGCCAAGGCGGCGCTCGGCGAGGACAGCCCGGATGTGATCGCCACCGGGCAGGTGCTGGCCGGCCTGCACCGGGAGGCGGGCGATCCGATGGCCGCGCGGCGGGTGCTGGAGGAGGCCTACGCGGCGGGACAGCTGCACCTTGGCGACTCGCACCCGTTGATGCTGTCGATCTCGTTCGACCTGGGCGGGGTGGCCGAGGAGCTGGGCAACAGGCACGAGGCGCGGCGGGCGTTCGGGCGGGTGGCGACGCTGGCGCCGGCGGTTTTCGGCGATGACCACTGGACGGTGCGCGCGGCGCGGGAGTACCTGGGCGACTCGACACCCTCGGTCGAGCTGACGATCCCGTCCGACGAGCCGCCGCCACCGCCGCCGATGCAGTTCCCGTCGTCGGCGGCGTTCGCGCTGCCCAATCCCCCACCGGCGCCGGCATACCCGCAACAGCCACCGGCGCCGGCGCCCGCTTACAACCCGCCGCCCGTCTACAACCCGCCGCCGGCGCACAACGCACCTCCGGCGTACGGCGGGGACTCCGAGCCGACGTACCTCGTGACAAGCCCACGGAAAGTGCGTGGCGCGACGGCGGCCGCCATGATCGCGGCGGCCGCCGCCGTCCTGGCGGCGGGGTTCGTGGCGATTCAGGTGGTGTTTTCCGGTGGGGGTGACGAGACGCCGCCGCCGACGACGGTGACGCAGGGTCCGCGGCTGGCCGGCGACCCGCCGACCGAGCTGAAGCTGCGGGTGGACGGCACCGCCATCACGGTGACCTGGAAGGACCCGACGGACGGGCGGGTGCCGTTCATCATCGCGGGCGCGCAGGCGGGCCGGCAGCACAAGGCGATGCTGAACGTCGATCCGGGCGAGACGAGCGCCACGATCAACGGCCTGAACCCGCGGCTGGGCTACTGCTTCACGGTCCTCGCGGTCTACAGCACCGAGGAGTTCGCCACCTCCGGCCAGGTGTGTACGGAGCGTAAGTCCCCGACGCCTGGCTGATCCACAGTAGGCAAGATCGCATGTAACTGAGCGGACCTGCGCCAACACTGCCCGCATCCGAGTTATCCACAGGCTGGGGCAGCGTATCCACAGCGGGTATCCGCCTACCTAGCGCACCCCCTATGATGGCCAGCGGCATTTGGGGAGGAACGCATCGACGAGCAGCGCGGGAGGACGCCGGCCCGCGTTCACGGGGTGGGGAGGGCGGCCGACTGTGGTCACCACAGGGATCGGCACAGCGGAGGTTGCGGGCGCGAGCCCGGTAAAGGGTAGGAAGCTCAAGCGCGGCGGCATCGTCACGATCGCCACCGTGCTGGGGCTCGTCGCGGCCATGGGCCTGACGATTCTGGGTTTGGGTGCGGCCGATCACGCGGTGGCCAGCTATGACGCGAGTTCGTGGCTGTGGAGTTCGCTGCGCAGCGAGATGGCCCGGGTCAACGGGGTCACCGGCCGGGTCGACACCCGGCTGCAGATCCCCAAGGGTCAGGGCCACAAGATGCAGGTGTCGCAGACCGACCGGTTCCTGATCCTGCGCGACCTCACCACCGGCACGGTCAGCTCTCTCGACCTCGCCACCCTGCAGATCACCGCGACCACCAAGACGGTCGCCGGCGTGGGCGTGAGCGTGGCTTTGCAGGACGACAAGGCGTTTGTGGTCGACGCGGTGCAGGGTGTGGTGCGCCAGCTCGACCCCGTTCGCTCGCGCCGATCGGTGAGGCGGTGCACTACCCGCCGGGCCTGACCGGCGGCTCGTTCGACGGCGGCGGAAACCTGTGGGTGGCGGTGCCCAGCGAGGGCACGGTGTCCGCGGTGACCGCGGCGCCCCTGCCCGACGCGCCGGCCGCGTCCGGCGGCGCGGGCGGCAGCGGCCAGAGCCCGGCGATCGTGCGCACTGTCGACGTCGCCGACCCCAGCCACGACCTGACGATCTCCACACTGGACGACGGCGTGGCCGTGCTCAACCGCACCACCAAGACGCTCACCACGGTCAAGGGCGACGACAAGCTGGCCACCCCCCTCACGCTCGACGGGCTGGGCTCGCTGCCGCCGCGCACCAACGGCCCGCGGGTGCCGGTGACAGTGCCCGACGCCCGCCACGTGTGGGTGGTCGACCCGGACAAGCCGGTGCACGACTTCGAGGTGCCCGGCGAGGGCGCCAAGCTGGAGCCGGCGGTCGCCTGGGCCGGGCGCTTCTACGCCGCGGACGCCTCGACCGGCACGGTGTACGTGTTCGACGAAAACGGCCAGCTTGTCAACAAGATCGAGATCAAGGGCGCCAACGGGCCGCTGGAGCTCGAGGTCCGCGAAAACTACCTGTTCATCAACGCGCCCAACTCGCAGAACGCGACAGTGGTCGACGACAAGCACGAGGTGCGCACCGTCGACAAGTACGCCAACGACGTGCTCGGTGGCGACCCGCCGCCGCCTCCCCCGCCGCCGCAGAAGCAGGACCCGCCGGTGGGCAAGCCGGGCGCGCCGCGTTCGGTGGTCGCGACCGGCGGCAACACCGAGGTGACCGTCGGCTGGCGCTCGGCCAATCCGAATGGCGCCGACATCACCAAGTACGTGGTGGAGGGCGACGGCAAGACCATCGAGGTCGGCGCCAGCCAGCGCTCTGTGAAGATCACCGGCCTGGTCAACGGTCAGGAGTACCGGTTCTCGGTGCACGCGGTCAACGAAAAGGGCGCCGGGCCCAAGAAGCAGAGCAACCCGGTCGTGCCGACCTCCGAGGTGCCCGACCCGCCGGCGAGCGTGACCGCCGAGGCCAAGCCGGACGGCACGGTCGTCGTGAAGTGGCCGGCCGCCAACGGGCAGGGCCTGGACATCCGCAAGTACACGGTGACCGCTGTCGCCGCGGGTGCCGCCGCGCCGGCCGGCGAGTCCACCTCGACCGAGCTTGTCGTGCCTGCCGGCGAGCTTGAGTACGGCAACCAGTACGCGTTCCAGGTCGTCTCGGTCAACGAGCGCGGCGGCGCGTCGACGGCGTCACCGGTGAGCAACAGCGTGGTGCCGTTCACCGTGCCGGACCGGCCGGCGTCGCTGGACGTGACCACCGTCAAGGGCAAGGCCGGCACGCTCAACGCGGTCTGGGCCGCCCCGGCCGAAAACGGCCGCCCCATCACCAAGTACGTGGTGGACGCCGGCGGCAACCGCACCGAGGTCACCGGCACCAGCGCAGAAATCACCGGGCTGGGCGAGGGGGCCAACGTCACGGTCAAGGTGCGCGCGGTCAACGAGGCCGGCGAAGGCGCGGAGGCGAGCGCGACGGGCCGTACCGTGGCCACGCCGAGCGTCACGGTGACCGGCAGCTCCGCCACGGTCACCGCGGTGACGGTCAACTTCACGGTCAACGACGGCGGCGGCAACGCCACCTGCAGCCTGGACGTCGGCGGCAAGACGGCCAACGGCGACTGCGGCACGCTCGCGGTCGGCGGGCTGACGCCCGGCACCACGTACAACTTCACGGTCACCGTGACAAACGCGGCCGGCAGCGCCACCGGCACCGGCAGCCGCGCCACCCCCGCCATCTTCGGCACGGCCGTGTGCATCAACAACACCGCCAGCACCGACCCGGCGCAGCACACGTGGTGCTCCGAGGGCAACGGCATGGGTATCTACAACGGCACCAACATGCGCTCGGGCACCGCCGGGCGAGCCGGCAACGGCACGCGCATCGAGGCGATCTGCCACACCACCGGTGAAGGCATCAACGACTACGTCTACAACCCGGGCAAGATGGGCACCAACCCCAACGACAGCACCAACGTCTGGATCCGCATCAAGTGGCAGGGTGCGGAGCGGTACATCTCGTTCGCCTGGTTCAACCTCGAGGGCGTCGGCGACCCCGACGAACTCGGATCCCTGCCGGCGTGCTGATGACCGCGACCGTCAATCACACCCAGGCATCGAGCCCACCCGAAGGGCTCACCCCGCAGCACGTGCAGGGCTTCGCCCACCTGGCCGCGCGGCTGGCCGACAACATCGGCGCGGTCGTGCTCGGCAAGCCGCAGGTGGTGCGGCTGGCGCTGACCGCACTGTTCGCGCAGGGGCACGTGCTGCTCGAAGACGTGCCCGGCGTCGGCAAGACCACCCTCGCCAGGGCCATGGCGGCCACGATCCACGGCCAGTGGCGGCGGATCCAGTTCACGCCCGACCTGCTGCCGTCCGACGTGTCCGGCGTGACGATCTTCAACCAGGCCACGCGGGGCTTCGAGTTCCACCCCGGGCCGGTCTTCGCCAACGTGGTGATCGCCGACGAGATCAACCGCGCCTCCCCCAAGACCCAGTCCGCGCTGCTGGAGGTCATGGAGGAGCGCACGGTCACTGTCGACGGCGTGCGGCACCCGGTGCCCCGCCCGTTCCTCGTGGTGGCCACGCAAAACCCGGTCGAGATGGACGGCACCTACCGGCTGCCCGAGGCGCAGCTCGACCGCTTCCTGGTCAAGCTCTCCGTCGGCTACCCGAGCGAGGCGGTGGAGATCGAGGTGCTGCGCGGCGCGACGATGCGTTCGCCGGACGCCTTGGAGGCGATCGCCGACACCAACACGATCGGCCAGATGGTCGCGATGGCGCAGCGGGTGCACGTCGCCGACCCGCTGTACGCGTACGCGGTGCGGCTCGCCGCCGCCACCCGCAACCACCCGCAGGTGCGGGTCGGCGTGAGCCCGCGTGGCGTGATCGCGCTGACCCGGGCGGCGTGTGCGTACGCGTTGATCGAAGGCCGCGGCTTCGTGCTGCCCGAAGACATGAAGACGCTGCTGGAGCCGGTCTTCGCGCACCGCGTGCTGCTCACCTCCGACGCCCAGCTGCGCGGCGTCACCGCCGCCGACGTGCTCAACGACGCGATGGAGCAGGTGCCCGTCCCGCTGCCCAACGGCCAGCAGGCGCCACCCGCCCCGCAAAACGGCGCGGCCTACCAAGCGGGACCGGCGCCGCAAAACGGGGCGGCCTACCAGGCCGGGGCCGCGCCGCAAAACGGCACCGCGTACCAGGCAGGCGCCGCACCGCAGAACGGCACGGCCTACCAGGGCGGCGCCGCGCCGGGGCACTACGGAGCGCCGGCGCCGCGCCACTCCGGCTAGGACCGCGCGATGCGTCTGACCGCACGCGGCGTCGGGCTGCTGGCCGGCGCGGGCCTGATGCTCGTGGCCGGTTTCTGGTTCGGCTACCCGGAGCTCACGGTGCTGGGCAGCGCGGCGGCGATCGCGGTCGGCTGCGCGTTCGCGCACGCGGCGTGGCGCCCGGGGCTGTCCGTCAAGCGGGTCGCCGACCCCGACCGGGTGGCCCGCGGCGAGCCGGCCACGATGACGCTCACCGTCCGCAACACCGGCCGCCTCGCCTCGGCCAGCCTGATCGCCGAAGACCGGTGCGGCGCCAGGCCGGTGCCCGTGCCGCTGCTGCGCCTGCGCCCCGGCCACGACACCACCGTCAGCTACCCGGTGCCGACCGAGCGCCGCGGCGTCATCCCGGTCGGCCCGCTGCGGGTCACCCGCCGCGACGCGCTCGGCCTTGTGTCGCTGGCCCGCGCGCACGGCGATACCACCACCGTGTGGGTGCACCCGCGCATCCACCACCTCAACGCGGTACCGGCCGGCGTCGCCCGCAGCCTCGACGGCCGCCTCGACCGGGTGCCGCACGGCACGATCACGTTCGACTCCCTCCGCGAGTACGTGGTCGGTGACGAGCTGCGCCGCGTCCACTGGCGCACCAGCGCGAAGGTCGGCGAGCTGATGGTGCGCGAAGACCTCGACACCTCGCTGCCCCAGATCGTCGTGCTGCTGGACGACCGCGCGTCGGCGCACCCGAGGGAGAGCGTCGACGAGACGTTCGAGTCGGCGTGCGAGGCGGCCGCCTCGGTGGTGGCGGCCGCGGTGCGCGAAGACGTGCCGGTCACCCTCCAGCTGGTCTCCGGCGGTGGCGGCACGGCCAACTTCCTCGACCAGCTCGCCGAGGCACACCTGCACCGCGACGGCGACCTGAGCGCCGCCACCAACCGCCTGCGCCAGCAGCGCCTCGGCGACACGCTTGTCTTCCTCACCGGACCGGGCGGCGGTGCCGAGCTGGGGCTGGTGGGTGCGCTGCGCGGCTCGTACCCGGCGGTGGTGGTCGGCATCTTCGGCTCCGACGGGCCGACGCCGGCCGCCGTCGACGGCATGGTGGTGCTGGACGCCAAGGATGGGCCGCAGTTCGCCGCCGAGTGGGAGGGCGTCCAGCGGTGGTGAGATTGCTGCGCGCGGCGCCGGTACCCATCGTGCTCATGATCTTGATTGGGTTGTGCGGCGCGGTGCTGGCGCGGATCTACGCCGGCCCGCTGCTCCCCCAGCTCGTCGTCGGCGCCGCGATCGGCTCGGTCGGCGTGAGCACCGCCGCCCGCCGGCTGCCGTCGTGGCTGGTGGCACCGGTGTCGGTGGTCGCGATGGCGATCTACACGGTGATCGCGCTGCGGCTTGCCGCGCAGCGCGCCGAGCTGCCCGGCAGCCTCGCCGAGATCCTTTCCGACGCCGCACGCAATGGCATCCCGCGCCTGCTCACCGCCATGATCCCGGTCGAGCCGACCCCGGACACCGTGCTGGTGCCGGTGGTCGGCGCGTGGCTGGCCGGCCTGGCCGCCACCGAGGTCGCGGTCCGCTCCGGCCGCGTGCTGCTGGGCTACCTGCCGCCGGCCGCGCTCTACGCCGGCGCCCTCTACGTGGTGGGCCCCAACGCCGAGTCCGCGGTGCTGCCGACGCTCGCGTTCGCGGCCGCCGCGGCAGCCGGGCTGGCCGTGACCGGTCGCCCACCGTCGGCGGCGCAGGGCGGCCTCGCCGCGCCGGTCCGGGCTGCCATGCGGGTACGGGTGGCCGCCGGCGCCGCCGCGGGGCTGGCCGCGATCGTGGTGCTGGCCGCGGTCGTCGGCCCCTTCGTCGCCGGCCAGGTGAGCGCGCGGCCGGTCGACCCCCGCAAGTACGTGCAGCCGCCGCAGGTCGACAGCCTCGACGAAAACCCGCTGATCCGCATCTCCGGGTGGGCGCTCAACCCCGACCAGCACCTGCTCGACGTGAGCGCGGCGCCGGGTGGGCCGCTGCGGCTGCGGCTGGCCGTGCTCAACGACTACGACGGCATCACCTGGCGGGTCGGCGCCACGTACCGCACGGCCGGCCGGGTGCTGCCCTCCCCCGCCGTCGCGCCGGACTCCACAGTGGACACCGTGCGGCAGGAGATCACGATCTCCGACCTCACCGGGCGGCTGCTGCCCACCGCGGCCACCCCGACCGCGGTCGACGGCGCCCGCGTCGCGTACGACCCGGGCAGCGGCACCCTCATCCGCCCAGAGGGCCTGCAGTCCGGCCTGCGGTACACGGCCACCTCCACCCGCGAGCGGCCCGACCTCGGCCTGCTGTCCGCGGCCGACGTGCCCTCCGGCCCGGCGGTGGCGCGCGTGCTGCGGCTCGGCGACGGCGTGCCGGAGCAGATCCAGCGCCTGGCCGACCAGATCGCCGACGAAAACGGCGCGCCTTACCAGCGCGCGGTCGCGATCGAGGAGTTCCTCGCCACCCACTACCGGGTCGTCGCCGACGCCCCCAGCGGCCACGCCTTCCCCAACCTGGGCTTCTTCCTCTTCGGCCCGCGCGGCGGTGGCGGGCAGGAGGGCACGTCGGAGCAGTTCGCCGCGGCTTACGCGGTGCTCGGCCGGCTGATGGGGCTGCCGACCCGGGTCGTGGTCGGCTTCCAGTCCGCCACCGGCAGCGGCCCGGTGCGCGGCGCCGACGCGCTGGCGTGGCCGGAGGTGCTCTTCGAGGGGGTTGGCTGGGTCGCGTTCGACCCGATGCCGCAGCCCGAGACCGACCCTCGCCCGGTGGAAGAGGACTTCAAGCCACCCACCGAGCCGCCGAGCGAGCCGCCCACCGAGGCGCCCACCGCGTCCGCCGCCGCCAGCGCCTCAGCCGGCCCGGTCGCCGCGCCGGGCGGAGCCAGCGGCCGACCCACCGCCGCGATCGTGGCCGGCGGGCTCAGCACGCTGCTGGTGCTGCTGATCGGCGGTACCGCGGCCGTCCTGCTCACCATGCGCCGCGGGCTGCGCCGCCGGCGCCTGGAGGAGGGGCCGCCGGCCCAGCGGGTGGCCGGCGCCTGGCTGGAGGTCAGCGACGCGCTGCGCCTGGCCGGCCGCCCCGCCGGCCCGCACCTGGACGCCACCGAGGTCGCGGCGCACGCTCAGGTGGCGGCCGAGGGACGCCGCGCCACCGCGCTGCGGCAAGCCGCGCCGCCGATCGAGGAGCTGGCCGACCTGGTCAACCAGGCCACGTTCGCGCCGTTCGCGACCGACGAGGCGCAGGCGCGGCGGGCCGGCGCGCAGGCCGTGGCCTACGCGAGCGATCTGCGCGCCCGGCGCTCCTGGTGGCGCCGCCTGCTCTGGTCACTGCACCCCGGCCCGCTGCGCTGGCACAAACGGACCTCGGCGGTTGATCAGGGAGTTCGTGGGTCGACACGCCGGCCGACACGCCCACCAAGCCCCTGATCAACGCGGAGTCACCGCCGCCGGATCGGGCTTGGCGACCTCTAGCTGAAACTCGTGCACCCAGTTGGCCGGGCTTTCTGGGTCGAAGTGCAGGCACACCTCGCGGGCGAAACCGACCGGCTGGTAGCCGTTGTCGTCGATCCACCGCGCGAGGATCTCCATGCTGCGGAACGCCTCTTCCATCGGGCCGCGGTGCACGATCGTCGCCGCGGAGTCGATCCCCGGCAGATCCACCACGTCGATGGTGTCGTCCGCCCTCGTGCCGGGCGCCACCTCGACGCCCGCGTGCACCGTCACCGCCTGCCCGTCGGGCTCGGCCACGTAGTAGGCGACCGGCGCGCCGCTGGGGCGGATGCCGGCGGCGCCCAGCCGCTGCCACATCTGCTCGTACAGCGGGACGATCACCGGGCCGATGTCCTCGCCCTCGTAGCTGGCGGCCAGCGCGGACAGCTCCGCGACCCGCGCCGGTGCGACCTGCTTCAACACCACGTCCTCGGTGCTCATGTGCCCCTCCTGCTCGATCATGCGCAGCCGCGCTTCGACGCCCGCGAGCCGGGCGGCGTCCGAGGCCAGCTGCGCCTCCAGTTGTGCCCGGCGCAGCCGGAGCATGCCGTGCAACTGCTCGACCGTGACCTTGTCGTCGAGGACGTCCGCGACCTGGCCGAGCGTCAGCCCGAGGTCCTTCATGGCGATGATCCGGTTGAGCCGGCGCAGCTGGTCGGCCTCGTAGAACCGGTACCCTGTCGCCGGATCCGTCCTGGCCGCCCGCAGCAGCCCGATCGCGTCGTAGTGCCGCAGCATCCGCACGGACACGCGGCCGAGCGCGGCGAAATCCCCGATCCCGAACACGACCTCGATGCTGCCGGCTGACACGGTGTCAGGGTCAAGACCCGATCCGGCGCAGAGGTACGCTCACGCCGGACTGTCCGTGGTTACACCTTGCGAAGAGGCGTCTTTTGACGAACGAACCGGACCACCCTTACCACGTGCTGCTCGTCGACGACGACGAGGCGGACATCGCCCTGATCCGGCAGGCATTCGCCGAGCACCACGCACCGGTGCGGCTGCACGTCACGCACGACGGGGTGGAGGCTCTCGCCTTTCTGCGCCGCGAGGCGGACCACAGCGAGGCGCCGCGGCCGGACCTGATCCTGCTGGACCTCAACATGCCCCGGATGAACGGCCGCCAGGTCCTCGCCGCCGTCAAGTCCGACCAGGCCCTGGCCACGATCCCGGTGGTCATCCTGACCACGTCGGAGCAGCCCTCGGACATCTCCGCGAGCTACGCCGGGCGCGCCAACGCCTACGTCACCAAGCCGATCGACCTTGTCGACCTCGACGCGGCGATTGCGAGGATCTACGACTTCTACGGCGAACTCTCAGCCCGCCCGAAGCGGGACTGAGAGTAGTCGCCTGCTCGCCTTACGCGCGGGCGGGCCCGCGGTAGTCGGGCGCCACGTAGACCGCCCTCCGCTCGCCGGCGCCCTGAGCGAACCGCCGGGTGTAGATGACACGGTCGCCGGCCGGCGCGCCGCCGCCTTCGCCGGCGAGGGCGCCGCCGAGGGACTCGCGCACGCTGTACTGCTGGGGCAGTCCTTCGCTGCCGCGTGCCCGCCGTGACGGGATGACCTCGTGGCGCTCGCCGTGCCAGGGACCGCCTAGAAAGAGAACGTGCATGTGGTGATCGTCTCCTGCTTCGGCCGCGAGGGGCGGCGCGCGAACTCCGGGATCGATGGCCTCGCTCATCGTAGTCGCCGTTTCCCCGGCGGCACCTCCCCCAACGTGGTAGCCTCTACGCTGTTGCGGTTTTGGGACTTCCACGGACTTTGCCAACGCCTGGTAACGAAGACCACCAGGCGTTCTTTGTTTTTCCGGACTTTTTCCGGACGAGGATTGAATCAACACGGCGACTGGGCGCCTACACGGTGTAGGCCCCATCGGCCTTCGACAAGGAGAAAGTCATGGCTACCGGCACGGTCAAGTGGTTTAACGCGGACAAGGGTTTTGGCTTCATCACGCAGGACGGCAACGGCCCGGACGTGTTCGCCCACTACAGCGCCATCTCCGCTGATGGCTACCGCAGCCTCGAGGAAAACCAGCGCGTGGAGTTCGAGATCCAGCAGGGTCAGAAGGGTCCGCAGGCTGCCAACATCCGGCTGATCTGAGCTGAGTTCGGGTTGGCGTCGCCGCGCGCGTCGAGCACGCCAACGCGGTAGGTCCTGCCTACGCGCCGGAGCCGCCGGCTCCGGCCGCCGCTCCTATGTGGAGAGTGCAAGCTGAACACATTGGACGCGCCCGGATTCACCAGCCTTGACCAGCTCCGGCTCGCGCACGCGCCGCTGGTGCCAGAGGTGAGGCTGTTCCTCGCTGAGGACGCCATCATCCTGTGGGCGCGCCTGGAGGCTACCGCGGGCCGGCCCTTGCGCGCGCCCTACTGGGCGTCCGCGTGGGCCGGCGGCCAGGCTCTCGCCCGGTACATCCTCGATAATCCAGCCTCCGTCGCGGGCCGCACGGTGCTCGACATCGCCTCTGGATCCGGCCTCGTGGCGATCGCCGCCGCGCTGGCCGGGGCCAAGGCCGTGACGGCCAACGACATCGACCCGTACGCGATCGCCGCGATAGCCGCGAACGCCCGGATCAACGGCGTCACCATCAGCCCAGCCCCCGGCGACATGCTGGACGGTGACGGCGACGGCGCGGAGGTCGTCCTCGCCGGCGACGCCCTCTACGACGGGCCCATTGCACAGCGGGTCGTGCCGTTTCTGACCCGGGCGGTCGAGCGCGGCGCACACGTCCTGCTGGGCGACCCGGACCGGCGGCACCTGCCGGAGAGCCAGCTGCGGCGCGTCGCCACCTATCACACCCCGGTCGCCGGGCCACCCGAGGACGCGCAGATCCGGCGCGCCGACGTCTTCGCGGTGCAGGCCACCACGGCCGAGCAGGCGTGACGAGCGGATCTCACTAAGTTAGGCTTCCCTAACGTGAGGGACGAGTCGCTCGCTGACCTGCTCGGAGGTCGGCGCGGAGCGGTGGACGCGACGGCACCACCGCTCGCGTTCGCCGCCGGCTGGCTCGCCGGCGGCCAGTCACTGTGGGGCGGCGTGATCGCCGCGCTCGTGGCCGGCGCCGCCGTCGCCGTCTGGCGACTGTCGCGCGGCGCCAAGCCCGGCGCCGCTCTTGTCGGCCTGCTCGCCGTCTGCGTGGCCGCCCTGATCGCGGTCCGCACCGGCCGCGCCGCCGACTTCTTCCTGCTCCAGCTCGTCTCCAACGCCGCCAGCGCCCTCGTCTGGGCGGTCAGCATCGTCCTGCGGTGGCCGCTGCTGGGCGTGATCGTCGGCGCGGTCCTGCGCCAGCGCACCCGGTGGCGCCGCGACCCGGACCTGCTGCGCGCCTACGGCCGGGCAAGCTGGATCTGGGTCCTGCAGTACGCGCTGCGCCTCGCCGTCTTCCTCCCCCTCTACGCCGCCGACCAGGTGGCCGCGCTCGGCGTCGCGCGGGCCGCCCTGACCTGGCCGCTGGTCGCCGCCTGCCTGGCCGTGAGCTGGTGGGTGATCCGCCGCACGCTGCCCGCCGACCACCCGGGCCTGCGCCACCCGGTCACACCCGACCCACCGACGCTGCCCGCACAGTCCGCCGCCACCTCCGAGCCGGCACAGACCGAGGCACGCTAGCGGATCCGCGACCGCCCGGGCCTGCGCCACCCGGTCACCCCCGACCCACCGACACTGCCCGCACAGTCCGCCGCCACCTCCGAGCCGGCACAAACCGAAGCGCGCTAGCGGATCCGCCCGACCGCCGACCACCCGGGCCTGCGCCACCCGGTCACCCCCGACCCACCGACACTGCCCGCACAGGCCGCCGCCACCTCCGAGCCGGCACAAACCGAAGCGCGCTAGCGGATCGGCCCGATCTGCCGCGATGTCCTTCGCACTCGGCGCCGGGGTAGTGGCGCCGATCAAGGGATCGGGCCGCCACTCCCTGGCGGGCCGGGGTGAGATCGCGCACCGCGGAGGTAAGGCTGCGGGATCTCGCCCACCGCGAACGGTGAGGCCGCCAGAACTCGCCCACCGCAAACGGTGAGACCGCGGAAGTCGCCCACCACGAACGATGAGCCGCAGGATCTAACCCACCACGAACGATGAGACCGCCGGAGCCCGCCCACCACGAGCAGACGAGGCCCGCCCCACCGCGGAGGGTGAGACCGCGGGAGATCGCCCACCGCGGACGGTGAGACCGCGGGAGCAACGGTCCGGACCACCGCGGACATCGCGGTAGCTCTGATCTGCTGCTTCTAGCTCCTTCGGCGCTTGAGCATCGACTCGCCCCAGGCCAGATGGGCCTGGACGGCGCGCTCGAACGCCCCGGCCGGCAGCCGCCACTCCCCGTCCTGCGGCGGGCCCATCCGGCGCAGCGCGGGCATCATCGCCTTGCCCCAGCTGAACAGGCCGCCCCGCTTGATCCAGCGCTGCCGCAGCGCGCGCCCGGCCTCGGTGTGCCAGTAGCGGTCGGCTTCGGCGTCGGCGCCGATCAGGCCGGCGGCGAGCAGCCGCGGCACGGCCTGGGTGAGCTCCCGCTCCAGCAGGATGGCGTGGTTGATGCCGTCGGCCTTGGCAACGATCTGGGCCAGCGTGTAGCCGTCGTCCGGCCCGCTCCCCTCGATCGCGGCGAAGACCCACACATCGGCCGTCGTCCACTCAGCCTGCATGACCGCCACGATAGGTACGCTGGTCGAGGCACCGCACCGATCGAGCACCGCTCTCGGATTTCGCGGGGCCGCCTCCCGATCCTGACCCTGCGAGGGACGACCATGCCTGCGTACATCCTGACCGGCACGCCCGGCTCCGGTAAGACCGCGATCCTGCGCCAGCTCGAGCTCGACGGCCACGCCGTTGTGGAGGAGGCCGCCACCGACGTGATCGCGCTGTGGCGGGCGCTCGGGCGGGCCGAGCCGTGGCGCGAGCACGACTTCGTGGACCAGGTCGCGGCCCTGCAGCGGCGGCGCTTCGCGGCCGCGGCGGCGGGCGGCGTCACGTTCTTCGACCGCTCGCCGGTCTGCACGCTGGCGCTGTGCCGCCACCTCGGCCTGCCGCCGTCCCGCCTGCTGCGCGAGGAGGTCGCGCGGGCCGAGGGCGAGTACGAGCGGACCGTCCTCTTCGTGCGAAACCAGGGCTTCGTGGAACGCACCGCCGCGCGCCGGCTCAGCTTCGCGGACTCGCTGACCTTCGAACGGGTCCACGAGCACACCTACCGCGAGCTCGGCTACACGCTCGTCGAGGTGCCGGCGGGGCCGTTGGCGGAGCGGGTCGCCACGGTACGCCGCTCGCTTACGATCTGAACGTGACCGACGAAGCGCCGCTCTCCGAAGACGAGATCCTGGACGTGGTCGACGAGCACGACGTGGTGGTGGGGCAGGCGCCGCGCCGCGAGGTGTACGCGAACCGCTTGCGCCACCGCGCCGCCTTCGTGCTCGCCCGCGACCCGCAGGGGCGGATCTTCGTGCACCGCCGCACCGCGCGGAAGCTTGTCTTCCCGTCGCTGTACGACATGTTCGTCGGCGGGGTGGTCGGCGCCGGCGAGACCTACGACGCGGCCGCCGCCCGCGAGGCGGCCGAGGAGCTGGGCGTCGAGGGGCCGCTCGCGCCGGTGCCGCTGTTCCGGTTCCTGTACGAGACGCCGCAGCACACGTGGTGGTCCGCCATTTACGAGGTGCGGATCGACGGTCCGGTGCGGCCGCAGCCGGAGGAGGTCGACTGGCACGCCTTCCTCACCGAGGAGGAGCTGGACCAGCGGCTGGCCGAGTGGGAGTGGGTGCCGGACGGCTTCGAGGCGTACCGCCGCCTGCGCGAGGTCAGCGACAGGCCGTAGCCGCTCACCCAGCGAAGGTGGCCCGCGTGCGGCAGGCTTGACGGCGTGGAACTCACCGACACGAACTCCACCGTCACGCTGCTGTGCGGCCTCGCCATCGCCGCGGGCATCGTCGGCGTGGTGGTGCCGGTGCTGCCCGGCCTGCTGCTGTGCTGGCTCGGCGTGCTGGCCTGGGCGCTGCTCTCCGACGCGGGCTGGCCGAAGTGGCTGGTCCTCGCCGTCGCCACCGGGCTGGCGGCGGGCGGCACCGCGGTCAAGTACCTGTGGCCGGGCCGCAACCTCAAACGCTCCGGGGTGCCAAACCGCACGCTGCTGGTGGGCGGGGTCCTCGGCCTGGTGGGCTTTTTCGTGGTACCCATCGTGGGTCTTGTGTTGGGCTTCGTCCTCGGGGTGTGGCTGGCCGAGCGGGTGCGGCTGGGTGACCACCGGCAGGCGTGGCCGTCCACAGTGCACGCGCTGAAGGCCGCAGGCCTGTCGATGCTGATCGAACTGGCCGCCGCCCTGGCGATCGCGGCCGCGTGGGGCGGCGGTCTGCTGGTGACCTGAGTGGCCGTGGTGCACTACTGTCCCGGCAAAAGGCCGCGCGTGCAGGAGCGCCCATGAGCAGTCCTTTTCCGCACCGTCCGGAGTATTCGGTCGTCCACCAGGTCCAGCAGAGTCAAGGCGCCAGCCCGTCGTCGCAGTCCAAAGAGGCCGCCTCGCCCGCGTTGAAGAGGCTCGCGACGATCGGCGTGTTCGTGGCGGCGACATCGTTTGTGGCGGCGCCGACCGTGGCCACCTTCGCGACAAACGCGCCCACGGCCGCGACCGCGCTGGCCGGCGCCGACGCGCTCGCTCTGGTCGGCGGCGGGCTGTTGACGGCTGAGCTGGCCCGCCGGTACGCACTGCACAGCGCCGCCCGCCCGAAGACCCTGCCGTCCCCCGCCGCCGCTGAGCTCGAAGACGCGCTCAGGAAGTGGATACCGGACCTGCTGACCAGCCCGCTCTACGGCCCGGAGACCCAGCTGTGGCTGCACAAGCTGCTGCGCGAGCATCCCCACCGCGCCGCATCCGCCATGCGCAAGATGGACAAGACCACGGTGCGGCGGGCTTTGCGCGAGCTCGACGAGGTCGACCCGGTCGCGGCGAGGCTCCTGCGCATGGCCAGGAGCTACTCGGGCCGCCTGCTCATGCTTGTGTCGGATGAGCTGGTTCGGGTCAGCCAGCTGCTGCGCGGGGCGGCGGAGTCGCTGGGCAGGGACAAGTAGGGTTGGCGCTCGCGCGGCGGCCATCCACCGTGGCCGGCTCCGCCGGCAGGGTTGGTGCGGCCCCCGCGCTAGCCGGTCGAGTGCACTTTGAAGGGGTCGTGTTCGGTGAGCAGCTTGTCCAGGCGGGCCTGGTCCACGCGACTGACCACTTCGGAGCTCTCCTGGTAGTCACGGATGCACTTGGCCAGCGTGAACGCGGACGTGACGACGTAGAGCAGCGCGAGGGCCAGAAACGCGCGGATCCAGATCCCGACCGGCAGGTAGACGATCGCGACGCAGGCCGCGAACAGCGAGATGGCGAACGACAGCACCGCCTGCACGAAGAACGCCGTAGTGGTCTTGCGCGGAACCGAGGTGGTCATGCATCGATGGTCGCGGCCGGCGCCGCCGGTTCATTGAGCACGGGTACTCACCGGCGGCGTGTACGAGTACTCCCGTCGAGGCTTCGATGCTGTCGACCTGTTGCTGCCTGTCAGGTGCTGTCGGGCCGGAACAGCCGCGGCGCGAAGTCGATGAGGTTCTTCTGCCACGCGTCCCAGCCGTGCGGACCTGGCGTCACCCCGGCGAACTCGTACCGGATTCCGAGGGTGTCGAAGGTCGCCATCGTGGACAACACAAGCGGGTAGACGAAGTCCGTCACATTGCCGGTGTACATCCGCAGCAGCTTTGTGCCGTCGTTGACCGCCGCGACGTCGAAGCCCGTCGAGTTGAACACCCCCGCGGAGAACGTGCCGATGTACGCGAACTCGCCGGGATGCGTCTTGAGCACGTCGAGAGCCTGGAACCCACCCATCGACAGGCCGGCAAGCGCCTGCCGCGCCGGGTCGTGCGAGATGTGGTACGCCGCCCGGGCCGCTGGGACGATGTTGTCCAGCAACTCCTTCCCGAAGTCCGGCACGTTGCCGTTGCCCATCACCACCACCATCGGCACGAGCTTCCCGTCGCGGAAGCCGTTGTCGAGGATCTGCTTGGCGCGGCCCATCTCCACCCAGTCGGTGTAGTTCTGGCCGCCGCCGTGTTGGAGGTACAGCACCGGATACGGCTCCGCCCGAGCGGGGTCGTAGCCGGGCGGTGTCCACACGTAGGCGGTGCGTTCGGCCGCGACCACGGTGCTGGTGTAGGTCAGGGTCGCAAGCGTGCCGCCCCGACCGGCCCGCACATCGGTCAGCGGTCGGGCGGCCCGTCCGGGGGCGAGGAATGTGCTCCAGGTCGGTTCCGTGGTGATGCGCGTCGGGTTCGCGGTGTCCTTCTTCGACACCAGGTCGACGATGAACTTGTAGTAGTAGAACCAGGGCTTGAGCGGACCCACGGTCCCCCGCCACCGGTCACCGGTACGGGTGAGCGGAACATTGACCCAGCTTCCGCCCGGCGCCCAGTTGCCCCAGAGGGTCACCCGGCCCGCGCTCGCGTACTCGCTGCCCGTCTCGACGGTGACGAAGGTGTCTCCGTTGGCGTCCTGGGTGAGCCACGGCGTCGGCGTGGTGCCCGGAGCCGGCGTCGCGAACTCCCTGATCAACGGCAGGTGGCCGGCACTCGGACGGTGGTCGTGGACCGGCCGGAACAAGCGCGGCAGGAAGTCGGCAAGATTCTCCCGCCAGGTGTTCCAGGTGTGGCCGTCATCCGGGTTCACTCCGTCGAAGTCGTGCCGGACCCCGGACCGGTCGAGCGTGCGCAGGGTCCTGTACGTCGGGTTGTACGCGGGGTCGGTCATGTTCCCGGTGTAGAGGCGCAGCAGCCGGGTTCCAGCGTTGACGGCGTGGCCGTCGATCCGGAGGTGTTCGCTGGTCAGCGGGCCGGCAAACGAGCCCACGTAAGCGAACTCCCCGGGATGGGTGAGGGCGGAGCGCAGCACCTGGGTCCCGCCGGCCGAGGCGCCCGCGAGTGCCCGGCGCGCGGGGTCATCGGCGATGTTGTACTCGCGCCGGACCGCCCGCGCGATGGCGCGCAACTCCTGCCGGAAATCGGGGGCGTTGCCGTCACCCAGCACGACCACCATGGGTTCGATCTGCCGCCGCACGGCGAGGTTGTCGAGAATCTGCTTGGCGCGCCCGAGGTCGAGCCAGTCGGTACGGCTGCGGTCCGCGCCCTGCTGGAGGTGAAGCACGGGGTAGGGGCGGCTGCGGTGCGCGTCGTAGCCGGGTGGAGTCCACACGGTGGCGGACCGCGTCTGCTGCGGCCCGGCCGGATAGCTGACGGTGCCGAGGGCACCGCCCTGACCGGCGGGCACGTCCGCCAGCAGGCTGGCGGAGTCACCCTCGACGAGGAACGTGCTCCAGGTCGGGTCGGAGGTGACCGTGGTGGCGTTGGTCGGGTCCTTGAGGAGCTTGGTGCCGTCGGCCCGAATCCGGTACTGGTACAGCCCTGGCCGCAGCGGGCCGATCACCGAGGTCCAGGCGTCCCCGGAACGTCCAAGGCCCAGGTCCGCGATGGCGAAGGACGGACCGAAGTCCGCTTCGACGACGACGCTCGACACCGTACCCAACGCGCTTTCGAGGTCGGCGGCCGGAATCCGGAACGACACGAAACCGTCGGACACGCTGAGCCACGGGGTCGCCGCCGCCGCCGGCTGGGCTCCGGTCAGCACGACCGTCGCTCCTAGGACGAGGGTGCCGAGCACTGCCAGGCAGCGGCGTACATCGGCGCCGCGTGTCCGCCACCACTGCTGAAACGCACCAGCCATTGCCTAGACTCCTCGCGCTGTCGTGAGCGGCAACCCGAGGTCGGCTCCGTGTTCGTGGCCCAGCGGACCGGCGTGGCCCCGCTTCCGGCCGGCAGGTCGGCTCCGACAACGCCATACCTCGCAGGATGCCCGGCACATGTGAGCGATAACATACCCAAATACATTGGGCTACGTCAATCAATGAACGGTCGGTCGGTGTGGGGTCAACAAAGCGCGGCCCCAGCCCGCGGCGTCGTGGTACTCGGCGAACCAGGTCCGCAACAGGTAGACGAACAGCAGGTCCAAGAGCCCGTCCCGCGCTGTTGCCCGGTCGTCGCCCTGCGCGGTGTCCCCGTCCAGCAGCGCCATGGCGATGAGGAAGTCCTCGTGGTCCAGGCCGTGCAGCGCGCCGCCCGGGATGATCTGCTCCGGGTCCTGCGCCTGCCCGGACCGCTGGTAGTGCTCCCGCGCGGTGATGAAGCAGCTTGGCACGGCCGCGGCGAGGCGCGGCTCGACGAGCGTGAGCCAGCAGGTGAGGGTACCGCCGCCGCTGTTGCCGGCGGCACCTATCCGCGCCGGGTCGACTTCCGGGCGCGCGGCCCGGTAGTCCAGCATCCGTCTCGCGTCCGACACGAAGTACCGCGCGATGGAGTCACCGGCCCACCAGCACTGGATGCCGGCGTGCGAATGCTCGGGGACGTTGGCCGCGATGACCTCGTTGCCGCCGGCGTCCAGGCTGGCGCTACGCATTGGCCCGGCGGAGGCGGTCGGCTGCCTGCGCCCGCAGCGCCTCGCCGCCCGCGGGGCTGCCACCGCACAGTGCCATCTCCCGGGCGTTGTAGGCAGCCATCCACAAGCTGGCCGCCCACGCGACCTCCAGCTCCGCAGCCGTGAACAAGCGCCCTCGAAAATCTTGATAAGCCATCAGGAACGCCTCGGAGCTTTCGATCGGCGCCAGCGTGGGCGGCCCGGAACTGGCGAACGACCCGCTCGCCGCCCCCACCAGCGCCGCCTCCGGCTGCCACGCCAGGCTGTCCCAGTCGTGCACCGCCCACACCTGGCGTCCCCGCCAGCGCAGGTTTTGCGCCTCGAAGTCGGCGTGGCCGAGCACGCACGGCAAGCCGGCGGCCAGCAGCCGCTTCCGGGCCCGCTCAGCCGTCGCCACGATGTGCTCGGACACGACGCTCTGGTCCCGGCCGTCGAGAAAGTCGATCGCCGGCCACAGCCCGGATTCGGTGTGGTCCCACCGCACCCACGGCGGATTCGGCAGCGGCGGCGCCACGCGCACGCCGGCGAGCTCGGCCATCAGCGGGGCGAAGACCTCCGCGCACCACACAGCAATGTCCGGCGAGTCCCCCTGCAACACCTCGCCTCCCGGCCGGTACTCCTCGGCGTGCACGGCCAGCGCACCGACACCGACCACCGGCGTGAGCGGACGGGCACACGCAAACCCGCGCCCAGCCAGCTCGGCCTGCGCCGCGACACACGACGCGGCCCGGCCGTCGTCGGAGCGCGCCTTGACCACGACGTCCCGGCCATCGGCCAACCGCAGCCCGAACACCATCGAGACCTGCCGCGAGTGGAACAGCACGTCGGCGGGCTGGCCGCCCAGATGGTCCAGACACCAAGCCGGCAACCAGTCCGGCACCTCGTCCAACGGCACACCCAGGACTGTGCCACACCCCGGAAGCCACACTTTGGACGTTCCGGTACCTACCACCTCTGCGAGGGCGGCCACCGAGCGTCATCATCGCCGCCCTGAGTCAGGCGCCGCGTTCACCCACTCCCTCTACCTGCGTCAACCCGCCGCCGCAAGCTTTCCCGCCGTCCGAACATTTCCGGAACACTTCCGGAAGTTGTTGACAGTGTGACCGACTGGTATCGATACTGCCCTTCAAAGACATACATGAATACCGATCACATGACACCTAGCATTGAGGAAGGTCCCGTGAGCAGCACCCTGAGACAGCGCAAAAGGTTCACGAGCATAGCTTTGCCGACCGCGGTCCTGCTGGTGGTCGGCGGCGCCGCGGCGATCCAGTCCGTCGGCCCGGCCGCCGCGGCCGAGACGACGCTGCGGGCCGCGGCCGCCAATGCCGGGCTGTTCTTCGGGGTCGCTGCCTCACCCGGCCGGCTCAGCTCGATCGTCGCCCAGGAGTTCAACCAGCTGACCCCTGAGAACGACATGAAGCCGGCCACGATCGCCACGTCGTCCGGTGGGCTGCAGAACACGGGCAACGCCGACACGCTGGTCAACTACGCCCAGACCAACAACATGCTGGTACGCGGCCACACGCTCGTGTGGCACTCGCAGGCCGGCTCACTGCAGGGTGCCAACCAGGCGACGCTGAACACCTTCATCGGCAACGCCATCAACCGCTGGGGCAACCGGATCGCGTACTGGGACGTCGTCAACGAGGCGCTCGACGACAACAACACCGGCAACCGCCGCACCCAGTGGCCGCACACGCTGAACCGGGACGCGAACGGCGACGGTGACTTCTTCGACAGCGGCGACACCGACGTCATCCGCGACTCGTTCATCCGGGCCAAGCAGGTCGTGCAGGCCGGTGGGTTCAGCACCAAGCTGTGCATCAACGACTACGACGTCGAAGGCCTGACGGTCCGGGGCGGCACCCCTAACCGCAAGGCCAACGCGCTGTACGACATCGTCCGCACCTACCGGCAGTACATCGACTGCGTCGGGTTCCAGGCGCACTTCAACGACAACCCGAACAGCATCATCTCCGATGACCTGCAGGCCAACATCCAGCGCTTCGCCGACCTCGGCGTCGAGGTGCACATCACCGAGCTGGACATCGACGACGACCTGAGCAACAACGACATCGGCACCGGCCAGGCGGAAAACTACCGCAAGGTCGTGCGCGCCTGCCTGAACGTCTCGCGGTGCACCGGCATCACCGTGTGGGGCATCGCCGACAGCGAGTCGTGGCGCTCCTCGGAGCGGGGTCTGCTGTTCACCGGCAGCAGCGGCAACTACCAGAAGAAGGCCGCGTACACCGCGGTCCTGGAGGAGCTGAACCGCGGCCGCGGCGGCCCCACCTCGAGCCCGACCGTGTCGCCGTCGGTCTCTCCGTCGGTTTCTCCGTCGGTCTCCCCGTCCGTGTCGCCCTCGGTGTCTCCGTCGGTCTCGCCGTCCGTGTCGCCGTCGGTCTCACCGAACCCGAACCCCGGCTGCTCGGCCTCGGTCTCGCTGAACGCCTGGACCGGCGGCTTCGTCGCCACGGTGCGGGTCACCGCCGGCAGCGCGCCGATCAACGGGTGGAATGTGCGGCTCACCCTGCCGTCCGGCGCCACGGTGACCAACGCGTGGAACGCCAACCGCAGCGGCAATACGGGCGCCGTGCAGTTCACCAACGTCAGCTACAACGGCCGGGTTAACGCCGGCCAGTCCACCGAGTTCGGTTTCCAAGGCACCGGGACGGCCACCGGCCTGAGCCCGGTGTGCACCGCCTCCTGAGAGCACCCTTTCAGTCCGGGACGGGCGCGATTCGCCCGTCCCGGACCTTTTATTCTTTAAATCGGTGTGATCGCTCCAGTCCCCTCTATATGCGCGTCACGACCAGCCCGCTATGCGGACCGTGGTAAAAGTGATTCGTTTAAAAGCGCAAAATGCTGGGGGCGACGATGGGTGGAAACATAATCCGCGGGCGGGTGTGGCAACGACTCGGCGTCCTGGTCGCGGTGCTCATTCCCGTGGTCTTCGTCATCGCATTGCTCGCTCGCGACGTCGACGGCTTCGCCTTCACTCCACGCTGGTCTGCGGTATTCGCGGCGTGGGCCCTGCTGACCATCACTCTGGTGCTCGACATGCTGGTGCGCCTGCAGGCCGACGAGTCGGTCGAGAAGACCGTGCGGGCGGCCGCGCCGCAGGTGGAGGCGGCCCGCAACGCCGCCGGCGACATCGCCGACGCCGCGCGGGCCGGCGGCGGCGCCGCAGCCACGGATGCCGACGCGCAGGCAGCGAGCAAGGTCGCGGTCAGCGCGACCGCCGAGCAGGCAGCCGCCCAGGTACGCGCCCGCCGCGCCGGCATGAAGTCGCTCGTGATCGGCAGCGACGGCCGCGCATCCACCAGCAAGGTCCAAGCGGTGCTGTGGACCTACGCGGTGCTGTTCACCCTCGTGTATATGAGCGTGCTCGGCCGGCGACTTTTCGGCGGTCTAGACACGCCCGGCGTCCGCCGCTACGGCGACGCGATGAAAGAGTTCCTCGACGCCGGCTTCCGGCCCGAGTACATCGCCCTCCTCGGACTCCCCATCGCCGGCGCGGTGGCGGCGAAAGGCATCATCTCCGGCAAGGTGGCAAACGAACAGATAGTCAAAACCCCCGACACCAGCGAACCCGGCGTAGGCCGCGGCCTGGCCGAACTGGTCAGCGGTGACAAAGGCCAAGCCGACCTGCTCGACTTCCAGTACGCCGCGTTCAACCTCGTGACCCTGATGTACTTCTTCATCATTTTCGCCACCACGAGCGCGATCGAGCCGAGCAAGGGCCTGCCCACCATCCCCGCGACCCTGCTCAGCCTCGCCGGCGTATCGACGCTCGCCTACCTCGCCAAAAAGCAACTGGAGACCGGCCTGGCACCGGTCGTCACCTCGGTGACGCCGATGCGCGTGCGGCTGGGCACCGACCGCGAAATCCTCATCACCGGCGAGGGCTTCCACGCACAGGGACGGGCGGCCACGACGTTCAACCAGGTCCTGCTCGACGGCCGCCCACTGCCCGTCCGCGAATGGGCACCCACGTCGGTCACCGCGGTCCTACCGACCAATGTGGACCGAAAAGCGCTGGAGGCACTCGGCTGGAAGGCAAACCCCGCCGCCGAAATCATCGTCCGGGACGACACGGGCAGCGGCAGCCCGGCCGTCAAAATCGACGTTCAACTGCCCTAAACACATTGAGCTACCGCGACGTCCGCGGTGGTCCGGACCGTTGCTCCCGCGGCCTCACCCTCCGCGGTCGGGCTGCTCCCGCGCGGCCCGCACCGCCGCGTCGTTACGCCGCGACGGCTTGGTGGAGCAGGTCCATGGCCACCTCTACGTAGGGCGGGATGGCGCCGCGCCGCTGGAAGTCTTTGGCACGCAGCAGGAGCTGTCGCTGCCCGGCGTCGATCTCGCGGCCCAATACGCTGCGCAGGAAGCGGTCGGCCTTCGCCCGGACATCGTCCGCTGGCGGGTGGTCGGTCAGCAGAGCCAGGGCGCGGTCGATCGCTGCCTGTCCGTCTGGGAGGTAGAGGTAGTCCTCGCCGGTGGGCAGTCGTTGCTGGCTCAGGTCGATGCCGTAACGGAAGTAGACGTCCACCAGGTCGGCGCCGGAGAAGTCGTTGTCGCGAAATTCGTTGCGCTCCCGCAGATACAGCTGTTCGGCGGACGGCTCGATGCCATCCTGCTCACACCGCCGGACGTACGCGGCGAACCGGTTGCGGGCGCCGAGTGGCTCGGGGCGTCCCCAGAACTGGCTGGACCGGATTTGCCCGGTGAACACGCAGTCGACCAGCTCGAGGTAGTGGCTTTCCCACCCGCGCAGGTCGACGTCTCGGAAGGAACAGCGTACGAACCTGGTGAACCCGCTGCCCATCCGCGCTATCCGGGAGCCGTCGAACGAGCAGTCGATGTACTCGGAAACCATGACACCGGCGCCGAGGCTCGCGGACTCCACCCGCAGGCGTTCGAAGCGGCATCGGGTGAACACCGAGCCGACTGCGGCCAGCTGGACCAGCCGCCGGCCGGACAAATCGGCCTCGTGCAGGTGCTGCTCGCGGAAGACAAGCTGCTGGTCGGGGTTCAGGGGTGGCCGCCGGTTAAGACGTCGATGCCGTCCAGGGTGAAGGGGCCGCTGACTACGCGCACCGTCAGGTTGTGGTGGCGTTGCGGCAGGTCGCGCAGCCAGTGCGAGGTCTGCCTCGTGCCGGTGGGCCCGACCTGCACCGTGTACGGCGCTTGGTCGTCGATGGTTACCTCCAGCGTCGCCGCCCCCGTCGCTCCGAACAGGTTCAGGCCGGTGCCAGTGAAGGCTAGCGCCAGCGACTGGCCGGCCGCCAGCACGTGGTGCGTGCGGTTGAAGTGGGCGAAGCCGACCTGGGCGAACGTGAAGCCGTCGGGATAGGTGACGCTGGGGTCGGAGTCGTCGGTCTTCACAGACTTCCAGGGCTGGCCCTTGATCGGCGTAACGGCGAGGTTGTCAAACTCGGTGTTGTAGTAGCCGCTGACCAGGGCGACGCGCCCGGCCAGCACCGGGTTGACGGACGTGTCGGCCCACGAGGTGAGTGGGTCGCCGTCGAGCGTGGCGGTGATGACGTTGCCGCTGGCCGCCACGGACAGCTTGTGCCACGCGGCGGCGTCGAATCCTGCCACCGTGCCGGACGCGACCACGGTGTCGAGCTTGCGCAGCTCCCACCGGCCGTCCTCGTGTACGCGGGCGGCGTACGTGGCCTGGTCGCCGCCGCGGGCCACGACCTGCCGCACGCCCAGGCCGGCGAAGTTGGCCAGCGTCGCGTCACGGTCGACCTGGTCGAGCCGGAAGTCGACGGTCGCGGTGTAGTCGGCCCAGCGGTGGTCGCCGAGCACCGTTGACGGTGCGGCGGTCGACGGCACGTTCTGCCGGCCGTCGCCCCACACGTTCCACACGTAGCCGCGGTTGTGGGCGTGGTTCTGCTGCCGCAGCACGTGGCGGTGGCGCCGGTCGCCGGTCGCGACCACCTCGAACGCGCCGTCCTGGTCGGCCGTGTACCGCGGTGTGCCGCCGCGGCGCTGCAGGTAGGTCATCTTGCGGCCGCCGACCACGGTGGCCGGGTAGTCGTCGTACTCGAAGTTGTCCCGGTAGGGCAGAGCGAGGATCTCGTCCCGCGCCCGCGGTGCGAACTCCCCCGGCCGGTACCGATCCGTGCTGCCGTGGACGCCGCGCGCGAGCGTGGAGAGGGTGAGGATCGAGTACGCCGGCACCCGCACGCGGTACACGTCGTGCTCGACGCCGTCGATCACCTCGCCGCGCACGGGGGCGTAGTAGCCGACGTTCTGGAAGTAGTTGGCGTCGTACCGCTGCGCCGCGTCCGGGCCGCGCGTCTGCCACGCGTACAGCGGGCGGCCGCGCTCGCCGAGGTCCGCCACCTTGACCTCGAAGTACCGGTCGGTGCGTGTGTTGTTGGCGTGCACCTGCGTCCACTGTGGAGTGCCGGTGGCGCCGGCGGGTGTGCGGGCGGTCAGGACGGTGCGGGTGGAGGTGTCGACGTTGGTGCCGCCGTCGCCCTTGGTGCCGTCGCCGCCGGTGGCACCTTCGATGTACTCCCATCCGCTGCCGACGAACTGGTGGAAGTGGCGCACGGTGACGATCCCGACGTCGCCCTCCCAGTAACCGGACCACGGGTCGGAGGCGCGGATGAGGTGCTTGGGGGAATACTGCGTGCCTTCGTACATGGCGCTGACGGCCGGCTGGAATAGGAAGGTCGTCATGTGCGCCGGGTTGCTGCCGGCCCCGCTCCACCGGTACGCGTTGATGAACCGGTCCGCGATGTCGGCGGCGGAGACGGTGCCGCCGACGCCGCCGCGGCTCGGGTCGGCGGCGAGGCGGTACTGCGGGTCGATCATCGGGGCGACACCCTCGGAGTAGAGGATCGGCAGCCCGTACTCCTTGTTGAGCCGGGTGACGTTCGGCCCGCCTTCGATGTCGTAGTGGAAGCCGAGCGCGTCGACGTAGGCCAGCGCCTCCGGGTCGGCCAGGATCCGCCCGGCGACGTTGTTGCCGTCGCGGTAGGAGTCGAGCGCCACGATCTTGATTTGCGAGTAGTCGTAGCGCGCGTCCGGTGCGGCCGCGTCCCGCTCGAGCCACTTGGCGAACTGGACCGTCCAGTTGAGCTCTGCGGCCTGGTAGTTGGCGTGCCGGACCTCGTTTTGCGCCGGGCTCATCCAGTCGAACTCGACACCGAACGTGTCGTGGGCGGCGTCGATCGTCTCCTTGTACCACTGGTACCGCTTGGTCCAGTCGTTGCCGGTCCACGAGGGCTCGCCCCAGCGCAGCGCCTCGACCTCCACGTCGGGGTTGATCCGCTGGGCGTCGGCGATGAAGTGGAAGCCTGCGCCGCGCAACACGTTGGCCGGCTCGCCGGCGTCGCGTTTGGTCGCCGGCTCGGCGCCGGACGAGCTGTTGCTGTCCGAGCCCAGCTCGACCTTGATGTGTCTGAGTCCCGCGCCCTCGTCCGGGTCGAAGAGCATCCGCATGATCTTCCAGTAGGCGCGCGGGTTTTCCTCCTTGTAGTCCAGCAGCAGGTTGGAGGTGTTGTTGCAGGAGACCGAGCCGAAGCCGCCGAATACGTTGTGCGCCGCGCCGTCGGCTCGGCGCTCGACGTCGCCGCCGTCGACGACGAGCTCCCGCCAGTCGATCGACGGGTCGTCCAGGCGCAGCTCGGGCAGGCCGCCGCGTGGCGCCGCCAAGGTGGCCGGCGGAGCGGGCGCGGCAGACGCGGGCGGCGGCCCGACCAACGCGGCGGCCAGCACCACCGCGGTCGAGGCGGCCAGGACGGCCACCCGCCGCCGCGAGTGTCCAAATACGAGGGTCATGAGCGGTCTCCTGCCGTCGCCGACCGGCCGGCCGGCGCTCGGCCCCGAGGCGCGGGCGACCAGCCGGAAGCGTCCCAGGCGATCCTGTCCTGGTTAACGCTCACACGCAACATCGACGTCCATGCGTATTTCACGCGTCGCGGCGGCGCAGCACCCAGTAGCCGCCCAGGACCGCGGCGAGTGCCCACAGTGCCAGCAGGCCCAGACCGGTCCACGCGCCGTAGTCGCGGGCCCAGCGCGGGTCGTCCTGCGGGCCGGCCAGGTGCATGGCGACCCAGCCGGTCTGGTCGGGCAGAAACTGGGTGACCTTGCGGATCGCCGGGATGTTGCCCAGGCCCTGAGAGCCCAGGAAGAGCACCGGCAGCAGGCCGCCCAGCGCGGCCGCGGTGTGCCGCACCATCGTGGCCAGGCCGAACGCGAACACGCACATCAGCGTCAGGTAGATCCCGGCGCCCACGCACGCCCGCACCGCCTCGCCGGTCAGCGCAGCCCGCCCGGCCAGGAACGTGACCGGCACCGTCAGCGCGGACGCCGCGGCCGCGACAGTGGTGACGGCGCCCAGCTTGGCCAGGTAGAAGCGGCCGCGGTGCGGCACGGCGGCCAGCGAGGCGCGGATGGTGCCGGAGGAGTACTCGCTGGTCACGGCCAGCGCGCCGAACACGACAAGCGCCATCTGCCCGATGGTCAGCGGCAGGAACGTGGCGAACAGCGGGTCGTACCCCTCCCGCCACTCCGCGTCGCGCAGGCTCAGCTCCAGCAGGTAGGCCAGGCCGGCGCTCACCACCAGGAACGCGGCCAGCGTCCAGGGCGTGGACCGCACCGTGCGCAGCTTCGTCAGCTCGGAGATCACCGCGCACCACCGGTCAGCGCCAGGAACCCGGCCTCCAGCGAGCCGTGCGCGGCCACGAACTGCGGCAGTGGCGTGTCGGCCAGCAGCCGCCCCTGATGGATCACCACCAGGTGGTCGGCAGTCTGCTCCATCTCGCTCATCAGGTGGCTGGATACGAACACCGTGCGGCCCTGCGCGGCGAGCTCGCGCAGCAGGCCGCGGATCCAGTACACGCCCTCGGGGTCCAGGCCGTTGACCGGCTCGTCGAGCAGCAGCACCGGCGGGTCACCCAGCAGCGCGGCCGCGATGCCGAGCCGCTGCGCCATCCCCAGTGACAGCGCCTTGGCCCGCTTGCCGCCCACGCCGGCCAGCCCGACCAGCTCCAGGACCGCGGCGACCCGCGCGGCCGGCAGCCGGTTGCTCTGCGCCAACCACAAAAGATGGTGGTACGCCCGCCGCCCGCCATGCGTCGACTTCGCCTCCAGCAGCGCGCCCACCTTCGTCAGCGGCCGCCGCAGGTCGCGGTAGCGGGCGCCGTCGATGCGTACGTGCCCGCCGGTGGGGTGGTCCAGATCGAGCATCATCCGCATGGTGGTGGACTTGCCGGCGCCGTTCGGGCCGAGGAAGCCGGTCACCACGCCGGGCCGCACGGTGAACGACAGCCGGTCGACCGCTACCGTCCGCCCGTACCGTTTCTCCAGGTCACGCACCTCGATCACGGTGGCCACGCTAGGCAGGCGCGCGGCGGCCGGCAGTCGGCGAAAGTCGCACGGTGGCCGCGACGAAGGTTGACGGACGTACCCTTCGGGCGTGGGCCGACACCTCCTCGCCGCCGGCGTCGTCGCCGCGGACACCGCCATCCTGGCCGCCGGGCGTCCCGGGCTGGCCTGGGTGGGCCTGTTGCTGGCGGTGGCCGCGCTGCTGTCGTACCGGATGCCGCTTTTCGGTTTCGCGGCGGGACTGGTGCTGAGCGCGGTCACCGGACTTGCGTACCTGATGCTGCTCTGGACCGCCTTCCGCGCCGGACGCGCGGTCGGTGGCCGGCGTGACGCGGTGGCCGCGCTGGGGGTCGCCGCCGGCGGCCTGGCGTTCCTGCTGTCGCTGCGGCCGGCGGACGCGGGCGCGATCCCCCAGCTGGTGGTGGCGCACCTTGTCTTCGTGGCGCTGCCGCTGCTGGTCGGCGCCTACCTGGCCCAGCAGGAGCGGCTGACCGCGGCGCTGGCCGACCAGGCGCGCCTCGGCGAGCGGCTGCGGATCGCGCGGGACATGCACGACTCGGTCGGCCGGCGGCTCAGCCTCGTCTCGATCCAGGCGGCCGCACTGGAGGTCGCGGACCTGCCGCCGCCGCAGGCGCAGGCCGTGCGCCGGCTCGCCGCCGCGGCGCGGGAGGCGATGGACGAGGTGTACGGGGTGGTCGGCGCGCTGCGCGACACCCCCGACGTGGCGGCGGTGGATGCGCTGGTGGCCGAGTTTCGCGCGGCGGGCGTGCCGGTGCGGCTGTCGCAGCGGGGCAGCGCCCGCGCGCTGCCGGCGGCGGCCGGCGAGGCCGCCTACCGGGTGGTCGAGGAGGGCCTGACCAACGCCGCCAAGCATGCGCCGGACCGCCCGGTCGCGGTCGAGCTGGCCTGGGAGCGGCGCGCGCTGCGGGTCACGCTCACCAACCCGGGTCCGCCGGGCGCGGCCGCCGCGGCGGGTGCGGGTCGCGGGCTGCAAGGGCTGACCGAGAGGGTACGGCTGGTGGGCGGCCGCCTCGGGTACGGCACCACCGACGGGGCCTTCCGGCTCGGCGCGACGCTGCCACTGCACCCGCCGCCGGCGCCGGCCGCACTGCGCCGGCCGGTGCTTGTCGGCACGGTCGCGGCGGTGCTGCTGTTCCTGCTGCTGCCGGCCACGATGATGCTGGGCGTGGCATGATCCGCGTGCTGGTGGCCGACGACGAGCCGCTGATCGCCGCGGGCATCCGCACGGTGCTGGAGTCGGCCGGCGACATCGAGGTGGTCGCCGAGGCCGGCAACGGCCGCGCCGCGGTCGAGGAGGCGATCCGTCACGAGGTCGACGTGGCGCTGCTGGACATCCGCATGCCGCTGCTGGACGGTCTTGCCGCGGCCGAGGAGCTGCGCCGCCGCGCTCCGGACGTGCGCGCTGTGGTGCTCACCTCGTACGGCGCCGAGCCCAACGTGCTCCGCGCGATCCAGGGCGGCGCGTGCGGCTTCCTGCTCAAGAACTGCGCGCCGGACGAGCTGGTGCGCGCCGTGCGGGCCGCGCGCGACGGCGAGGCGTACCTGTCCCCCGCCGTCACCCGCCTCGTCCTCGGCCTCGTCGCGCCCGAGCGGGCCGCCCGCCAGCGGCAGGCCGCGGCCCGGCTGGCGGCGCTCGCCCCGCGCGAGGCGGATGTGGCCCGCCTGGTCGGCGAGGGGTTGTCGAACGCGGACATCGGCCGCCGCCTGGGCATGAGCGAGCCGAGCGTCAAGACGTACGTGAGCCGGGTGCTGACCAAACTCGACTGCGCCAACCGGGTACAGGCGGCGCTGCTGGTGCGCGAGGCCGCCGTTCTGCCAAGGGCAGAAGACCTGCGCTGACAGCGAAAGATCGATCACCGGCCGGCGGGGCGACCCTACTGTTGTCGCATGAGCGATCAGACCCTCGACGACGCTGTGTACAACCGCCTGCTCAAGGAGCGCATCATCTTCCTGGGCAGCGAGGTCAACGACGTGGTGGCCAACCGCATCTGCGCGCAGTTGCTGCTGCTGGCCGCGGAGGACCCGCAGCGCGACATCAACCTGTGGATCAACTCACCCGGCGGCTCGGTGTACGCCGGGCTCGCCATCTACGACACGATGCAGTTCATCGACAACGACGTGTCCACTGTGGCCATGGGGCTGGCCGGCTCGATGGGCCAGTTCCTGCTCTGCGCCGGCACTCCTGGCAAGCGGTACTCGCTGCCGCACGCGCGCATCATCATGCACCAGCCCTCCGGCGGCATGGGCGGCACCGCGGCCGACATCGCGATCCAGGCAGAGCAGATGGTGTTCACCAAGCGGTCGCTGCTGGAGATGATCGCGCACCACACCGGCCAGACCTACGAGCAGGTCGTGCAGGACGCCGACCGGGACCGCTGGTTCACCGCCGAGGAGGCCCGCCGGTACGGCTTCATCGACAAGGTCATCACCGGTGCGGACCAGGTACCGGAGGGCGCCGGCACGCTCGCCTAGCGCCCGGGTCCGCGGCCCGTCGGCTCGTCGGATGGCCGCGAGGCCATTGAGGGGGTGCCGTGCCGCGGACGTTCCGGCTGGTTCACGGTCTGGTATCAGGCGCGCTGGCGTTCGTCCTGTTGTTGGAGGAGTTCTTCGACCGCGCTCGGCAGCGTTGTTTCGAAGTCGATCAGCTTGGCCCAGGTCGGGGTCACGACGATCCGGACCATGCCGTCGCGGTAGAGCGAACGCACCCCCACCTCCCACTCGACCCGTTGCTCGGGCGACATCTCGTAGCTGGTGGCCACCTTCATGTACTCGTCCGGGATGCCATCGACGGGGTCCAGGTCGACCTGACCGCGCAAAAGCAAGATCTTGGGTGGGTGTACCTCGGTGTCGATCGTCAGCGCGACGGCCGGGTTCGCCTTCAGGGCGGGCAGTTTCGGGGCGTTGGGTGGGGTGCACATGACGATCTGCGTGCCGTTCCAGGTGAACCCGATCGGAATGTTCCGGGGCGTGCCGTCCTTGGCGACGTAAGCCAGGCGAGTTATGTCGCGGGCCAGTAGTTCCTGGCTGGTCGGGCGGTTCAAAATCTCGGCCAGCTCGTTCGGCTGCATCATCGTTCTCCTTCGTCGCGGCTCAGTGGTCGGCGGTGGCCAGGGCCGGGCAGCATGATCAGCAGCAGCGCCGCGAATCGCGAGCGTCATCATCGCCGTCTCCCCTTTGTCGTGTACCGGAAACAACGATGCCGCCCGCCAATCGATAAGTCCAATGCCGACTTCCTTGGTAACTCATAAGTAGGATCTATGGATCGGCCCGGCCGGATACGGCTGGCTGGCTTCAACTCCGTCATTCACCGCCGCGGCGGTCAACCCGGCCCGAACACCAACCGCAGGTGAACCTCTTCCCATACGCCACCGTCCACATTCGCTGCGAGGACGTGTGAGGCATCATGCCGACCGGCGGCTTCAGGGCGACTTCACCGCCGCGGCCGTACCTTTCGGCGTCCTGGTGGCGCACGCTGTCGAGCAGGGCGAGCGCCTCGCGCCAGGCGTCGCCCGCGGCGGCGGTGTCGCCCACGTGGCCCGATACGGGCACGTGGCCGTATCGGTTACGAAGAGGGCGGCCGTGACCTCTGGTGTCTTGGGGTAGGTACCTCTCTTCGGCGAAAACCCAGGCGGGTTCGTCCCTAGCGTGAGAAGTAGCCGCGTGAACGAGGCTGTAGCGCGGATGGGTTGTGGAGGAGCCATGGCTGCGATAACGCGGAACGACGCGCCTGTCGCGATCGAGGATGGCGGCGTGGAACTGCGCATGGAGGAAGTCGGGGGCGACTTGACCGTCGCGTTCGTGCGGCTTCCGAAGGGGACGGACCTGGCGCCGGCTGTCAAGGGACTGCCGGATGACATGTGCCAGTGCCCTCACTGGGGATACCTGTTCAAGGGCCGGCTGAAGATGCGGACGAAGCTTGGAGACGAGATCTACGAGGAGGGGCAGGCCTTCTACTGGCCTCCTGGGCATGTTCCGGAGGCGCTTGAGGATTGCGAGTACGTGGATTTCTCGCCCACCAGCGAGTTCAAGAACGTTATTGACCACGTCAAGTCCCAGATGGGCTGACGACCGAAGAGGACTCGTCCGCCGCGGGACGGGGAGCTACGCGGACAAGCAGGTGCCGTCCGAGCGGCGGCCGGTGGCCTGCGGGCCGGCGCCGACACCGCCCTCCACCCAGCCGACCAAACAGCCCGCCCCCGCGCGGACGCCGTACACGATGGTGCCGAACGGCGCCGGGTCGTACAGGCGGGTCGGCCGCACCACCGGCCCGGTGAAGCCCGCCTCGATCAGGGCGGCCCGCAACGTCTCGGCGGTGGGTGGCACCGCGAAGACACACGACTCGAGCTCGGTGCGGCACTGGGCGCCGAGCTCGTCCTCGAAGGCGGCGCGCAGCCGCTGGGCGAACCGAATGGCGGTGTCGCGGTCGATGTTGGACAGCGGGCCGCGGGCGGCGCGGTCGTCGGCCAGGCGCTGGCAGTACGTGTCGCCGGGCCGCTCCACGCAGGCCAGCAGCTGCCTGCTCTGCGTCACCGCCGGCTCGCCGGAGGTCGCGGCGCGCACCAGCGGTACCGCCAGCGCACCGCCGCCGGCCGCCAGCAGCACCACGCACAGCGCCAGCCACACCCACCGCCCCCGCCGCATCGGCTCAGGTTAATCCGGGCCTCGCCCGCGTCGGTGGCCGCCCGGGGTAGCAGAGTGTTGGCCATGACTGTTGACGTTGCGCCGCCGCGCGGCGGGCCGGACCGCAAGCGTGACACCCTCGCGCGGCTGGAAAACGACATCGACGTGTGGGTGGCGACCGCGGCCCCGGACGGTGCGCCTTACCTGTTGCCGCTCTCGTTCGTCTGGATCGGCGGCGGCCTGCTGCTGGCCACCCCGGAAAGCAGCGCCACCGGCCGCAACCTGCGCCGGTCCGGCGTGGCACACCTCGCGCTCGGCCAGACCCGCGACGTGGTGCTGATCGAGGGGACGGTCGCCGCGTACAGCCGCGAGCAGGTGCCGGCCGACTTCGCCGCGCAGTTCGCACGGCGGCACTGGGACGCGCGCGAGAGCACCCCGCCGTACGGCTACTTCCTCGTCACGCCCCAGCGCATCCGCGCCTGGCGGGAGGAGAACGAGCTGGCCGGGCGCGAGATCATGCGGGAGGGGCGGTGGCTGGTGTGACACCCGTGCGCGCCGGGATCATCATCCTTCCCGACCAGCGGTGGGCGGTGGCGGCCGGGCGGTGGCGGCGGGCCGAGCAGTACGGTTTCGCGCACGCCTGGACGTACGACCACATCGGCTGGCGGGACCTCGTCGACGGCCCGTGGTTCGACGCGGTGCCCACGCTGGCCGCCGCGGCCGGCGTGACCTCACACATCCGGCTGGGCACGATGGTGGCCTCGCCGAACTTCCGCCACCCTGTGCACTTCGCCCGCGAGGTGACCGCGCTGGACGACATCAGCGGGGGTCGCCTGACGCTCGGGTGGGCGGGGGTGGCGTGGCCGGCTTCGACAACACGGTGCTGGGTGGCGAGGCGCTGGCGCCGCGGGAGCGGGTGGACAGGTTCACCGAATTCCTGACGATCCTCGACCCGCTGCTGCGCGGGGAGGCCGTCACCTACCGCGGCCACTACTACACGGCGGTCGACGCCCGCGGTACCCCTGGCTCGCTGCAGTCGCCCCGCGTCCCGCTGGTGGTGGCGGGCCTGGGCCCGCGCTCGATGCGGCTGGCCGCCCGCTACGGCGCCGGCTGGGTCACCACCGTCGGCCGCCTTGAGTCGCTGGACGAGTGGTGGCGCAAGGCCCGCGAGGCGGTCGCCCGCTTCGAGGAGGTCCTGGCCGCCGCCGGCCGAGATCCGTCCACTGTGGACCGATACCTGTCGCTGGACTCGTCACCGCGGTACTCGCTGACAAGCGCCGCCTACTACGCCGAGGCGGTGGGCCGGGCGGCCGAGTGCGGCTTCACCGACGTGCTCTCGCACTGGCCGCGCGCGGACGGCTGGTACGCCGGTGACGAGGCCGTCCTCGACGAGGTCGCGGCCACCGTGCTGGTTCCGTGAGGTTTGGCCGTTGTGTCGGTACGAATGCCACAAAAGGGTTAGCTTGGGGGCAAGTGCTGGGCTGGCGCCGCTGGCCCGGATAAGAGGGCCGGAGGAGGTAGCGATGTCACGTCAGCAGTTCGCGTTCGCCATCGGGTTCGCCGTGGTGGCGGTGTGGGCCGCGGCGGGATTCGGTGCCGCCGTGGCCGCGGTGTTGGCAGGCGTGGCCGGCTTCATGATCGCCCGGGTGCTCGACGGCCAGGTGGACGTCGGGGAGCTGATGGACCGGATCGGGGCCCGATCACACCGTTCGCCGCGCTGAGACCGGCCGACACCGGCAAGGTCAACCGACGGGGGATCGAAGACATGGCGGAGACTGATACCAACGCGATGACGAACACGGGGACCGCCACGCGGACGCAAACCGGCACGTCCGGACGCACCGGCACCACGGGCGGCGGCCTCGAGCCGGCGCGCTCGCAGCTGGTGACCGAGGAGGGCAAGACCCGCATCGCCGAGGGCGTGGTCGCGAAGATCGCCGGCCTGGCGGCGCGCGAGATCCCCGGCGTGCACTCGATGGGCACCAGCATGTCCCGCCGCATGGGTCAGCTGCGCTCGATGATGCCGGGCACCGCCGACGCGACCCGCCAGGGCGTGGCGGTCGAGGTCGGCGAGAAGGAAGCCGCGATCGACCTGGACGTGGTGACCTGGTACGGCCAGAGCATCGTCGACGTCTGCGACGCGGTGCGCCGCAACGTCAAGGACCGGGTGCAGACCATGACCGGCCTGCGGGTCGTCGAGGTCAACATCACCGTCGACGACGTGTACGTCGAGGGTGAGCAGGACGAGGAGAAAGAGTCCCGGGTCCAGTGATCACGCAACCCCGGGAGCTCGCGCTGGCGGTGCGGGACGCGGTCACGGCCGTACCGGGCGTGCGCCAGGTGCGCGCCGGGTCGGCCGTCGAGGTCGCCACCCAGTACCCGGGTGGCAAGGTGTCCGGTGTGCGTGTGTCCGGTGAGACGGTCGAGGTGCACGTGGTGGTCGGCCGGTTGCCGCTGCAGCCGGTCGTTGGCCAGGCCCGCGCCGCCGCCCGCGCCGTGCTTGACCGGTACGGCGACCCGCGGCCGGTCACCGTGGTGGTGGTCGACGTGGCGGACGACGCGTTCGCCGGCGCCGATACCAACGTGTCCCTCGCCGCCGGCGCCAGCGACGTGGCCCGCGCCATCGCCGCCGGGGCGCTGCCACCATCCGGGCGGGGGTGAGCCGTGCCGATCGTCAACCGGATCGCCTCGCTCTTGCTCGGCCTCGCCCTGCTCGCGGCCGGCCTGCTCGCCGTCGTGGAAGCCGCGCTGGTCGGCCTGGACCGCCCGGCGCTGTGGGTCCCCCGCGACGACTGGTACGCGCGGCTGACCACCACCGGATGGCGCGACAGCAGCGTGCTCTTCGTCGCCGTGGTGGCCGGCGCGCTCGGCCTGCTCATCCTGCTCGCCCAGCTGCGCCCGTGGCGGCCGGACCGCATCGCCACCTACCCCCACGCGGACAGCGCGGACGGGGCACAGGACCCCAGCTGGTACCTGCAGCGCCGCTCCGTCGAACACCGCCTCGCCGCAGCGGCCGAACGGGTGCCCGGCGTCCGCGACGCCCAAGCGGTGGTCCGCGGCCGCCCGCGCCGGTGGCGAGCCGCGGTCAAGGCGGCCGGCGACCGCGAAACCAGACCCGACGTGGAACAGGCCGTGCGCGCCGAACTGGAACGGATGTCCGCGCCGGACACCGTCCGCCTCGGCGTGTCCCTCACCCGGATCAGGAGGGTGACGTGACAAACGCCGCTAACCGTACACTGTGGACGATCATCGGTGTGCTGCTGCTCGCCGCCGGCGTGGCCGGGATCCTCGCCTACTACAACCGCTTCTTCGGCGTCACCCTGCCGTCCGCGGTGCTGTGGCCCGCGTTCGTCGACTGGTGGCGCGACATCGACCCGTGGGGCCCGATCATCGTGATCGCCGCCGGCCTGCTCGTGGCCTGGCTCGGCCTGCTCCTGCTGCGCGCCGAACTGCGCACCACCGGACAGCGCCCCCTGCCCGACCTGCACACCGACGAGCCCCTGGGCACGGACGCCGACGACGCGGTGGGCGGCCGCACCACGGTCCGGGCCGACGCCCTGGTGCGCGCACTGCGCAGCGACCTCGCCCGCCAGCACGGCATCCACGCGGCCAAGGTGAAGATCGGCGGCACGCCCACCGTGCCCCGCCTGGCCGTCCGCCTCGACCTGCCCGCGGACACCCAGATGACCCGCGTCCGCGAGACGGTGGACGCCGCGGTCACCCGCTTCACCACGACCAGCGGCCTGCAACTGACCAGCACCGAAGTCACCAGCCGCATTACCGACGCCAGCCCTCGCGTCCGCTAGAGCGGCGGCCCCTGCCCGCGCTCGGCGCCACGTGGGCGCCCGCCAAAATCCAACCCAGACAGCTGCGAGCTACCGCGACGTCCGCGGTGGTCCGGACCGTTGCTCCCGCGGCCTCACCCTCCGCGGTCGGCCGAGCTCACCCCAAACGTCGCGCTGGGCCTGGCTCCGCGAAGCGCCGTGATCTGCCGTAGCCGGCCGTGGGAGGACGATGAGGTCTGACCGCCTCGCGGCCTCGAGCTCGCACCGTCGGCACCGGCGTTCGCATAGCTCAAGTGCCCCACCGGCGCAAAGCGGCCGGCGTTAGAGGTGAGCTGCCACTGTGCCGGCGGTTGCCGCCTCACCTTCCGCGGTCGTCCAGCTCAGCCCAAGAGCCCGCTCCGGCCGATCTTGGCAAGTTGGCGTCGAAATATCGCGCTAACTCACCAAGATCTCGAAGCTCACACCACCTGCACCTGATCGACAGTCACCGACCGCGACGGTGCCGAAATGCGGGGAGACTCGCGCACTCCGCCCGCCTGGTCAATGCCTACCCGCAAAACCAGCCACTGCGGCGCGGGCACCGTGAGCTGGGAAGACACCGAAAGCTGTCGCTTGGCCAGCAATCCAACTCGAAAAGTCGAGGCGATGCGGTCTGACCGCCACGCGACCGAGCCGCGCCGCCCGCACCGGCGTTCGCGCAGCTCAAGCACCCTAGCGACGCAACGCGGGCCGCGGGAGTTGTGCGGCGGTGGCACAATCCCGCAGATGCCCGGGCCCGCTCAGTCCTCTGTGGAGGATCTTGTGGCACCTCGATCGCGCACGGCCGCCGCCACCATCCCGCTCACCGCTGCCATCCCGCTCGCCGCCGCGGCAGCGCTCGCTGCCGTCGCGCTGCTGGCCCCGGCGGCCGTAGCCTCGCCCGCGCCGGTCACCCCCAGCGGACCGCCGCCCGCGGGCGGGTCCGTGACAGCCGAGGTGTGCGCGATCAGCGGGTACGCGCCGCAGGGTGAGGACGGCGCCCGTGACCTGCGCACGACGCTGCGCGCGCAGACCGCCGGCAACATGGGCGGCACGCGGCTGGAGAGGGCCGACACCTGGGTGGTGCCGGACGGTGGCCGGCCGGTCGTGGTCGTCGACTCGGCCACGCCGCTCGCGAGCGGGTCGGCCCGCGCGTACCTGTTCGGGCTCGACTTCCCGATCGAGTCCGGCACCGGCACGGCCCGCGACCGGTACGTCAGCACGACCGAGATGCCGCACTTCGGGCCGACCGTGCGGGTGGTCGGCGTGCGCGCCGGTTCCAACGCCTGCGACGGAAGCCTGGTGCTGATGGCGGACCGCAGCGTGTTCTCCACCCGCCTCGGGCAGGCGGGCGTGGCCGCCGGTGCGCTGTTCGGGATCCTGCTGGTGCTCGTCGCCCGCGGGCGGCGGGGCGGCTGGGCGCAGCGATTCGCGATGGCGGCGCCGTTCGGGCTGCTGGCCGGGGTGGGCGAGGCGGCGGTGTTGCAGGAGTCCGGCGTGATCAGCCCGTTCAGCCTGGTCGGGTGGCTCGTGCCGCTCGCCGGCCTGCTGCTGGCCGCGCTGCTGCCGCTGACCCGCCGCCGCGCGTCGCGGACCGTCGCGACCGCGCACACCGCGCTCGACCCCGCGTGGCAAGCCCCCGCGCACGTGCCGCTGGGCGACTACCGGGCGGACGGGCCGTTCACCCGCACGGCGGTGGCGCAGGTCGACCGCGGCACCCACCGCGAGACCGGCGAGCGGGTGCTGCTCAAGACCGTGCTGCCGGAGCTGGCCGCCGACCCGGACGCGGCCGCCCGGCTGGTCCGCGAGGCCGGCGTGCTGCGGCGGCTGGACGATCCGCACTGCCTGCGGCCGGTCGCCGAGCTGTCCACACCGGACGGTCCGCCGGTGCTGGTCACCGAGTACGTCGACGGCGTCACCGCCCGCCAGGTGCTGACCGACGGCATGCCGCTGACCGGGCCGCAGGCCTGCACGGTGATCTCCGGAGTGCTGGAGGGCCTGGCCGCGGTGCACAGCGCCGGCCTCGTACACCGCGATGTGCGGCCGGAAAACATCTACCTCGACGCCGATGGGCGGGTGCTGCTGGCCGGCTTCGAGCTCGCCGCGCCCGGCGAGGAAAACGCGCAGGTGGCTCAGGGCGTCCCGCCGTACGCGGGCCCGCAGCAGCGGCGCGGCGAGCCGATCGACGGCCGCGCGGACCTGTGGTCGGCCGGCGCGGTGCTGGCCGAGCTGCTCACCGACGCAGTGCCCGTGGTCACCGACGACGCCTCGCCCGTTCTGCTGGCCGGCGGCGACTACGACCTGGCCGCGCCCATCGCCGACCTGATCGCACAGGCCATGGCGACCGACCCGGACGCGCGGCCGGCCACCGCCGAGGACATGCGCACCGGCCTGCGGGAGGCGGCCGCGGAGGCGTACGGGCCGGACTGGATGACCATCGGCGCGCTGACCGGCGCTGTCGTGTTCCCCGGCGGGTTGCTGGCCGCCGGCGCAGCGGCCGGAGCAGCCGGCGCGACAGGGCTCGCGGTCAGCGGTACCAGCGCAGCCGCCACCGCGGGCTTCGGCGCCGCCACACCTGCCGCGGCCGGCGCGGCCATCGCGACCACCGGGATGGGCCAGGCGGTACACACCGCCGCCGGCGCGGCCGGCACGCCGCTGGGCAAGATCGGCGCGATCGTCACGCCGGTGCTCGCGATCGCCACCGTCGCCGCGGTCGGGCTCTCCGGCGCCGCCACCGCCGCACCCCCGCCCAGCGCCGACGTGATCACACCGGAGGCGGCACGGGTGATCTTCGTGCGGACCGTCGCCCAGGCCAGGAGCGGCTCGCTGGTACACGTCGACGAGCCGCTGCGGGACTTCGTGACCGACACGTTCGCGCAGGTCTTCCCGGCGCCGCAACACCAACTCTCCGCGATCACCGTCGGCGTGCCGCGCGGCCAGCGCTCCTACCCGGCGTACTTCATCGCCACCGCCCGCGTCGCCGGTCCCGAGCGCGTCACCCACCTGGTGGCCCGGTTCGTGCGCGCCGCCGCCGACCAGCCGTGGCTGATGACGAGCCTGAGCAGCTGGGACGACCGCACCGTCGCCGCACCCACGCTCGACCCCGACGGCTACCTGGCCACCCCGCCGCCGTTGACCGACCTGATCGCCGACCCCGCCCGGCTGCCCGACCTTTACGCCGACTGGTTCCGCCGCTCCGAAACCGCGAACCGGGTGGTGACCGACCCGCTGCTCACGCTCGCCGGCGGCACGTCGTTCTTGAAGGAAGCCGCCCAGACCGAGCATTTCCCCGCGGCCCCCAACGACCGGGGTACGTCTCGACGCGCTACAGCCCGGCCGCGCGCGCGGTGGCGCCGGAGCTCATCCCGTTCGCGGACGGCACCGTGCTGGTCAGCTTCGACCTGACCGTGCAGGAGACGGTCTGGAACAGCTCCGCCCGGCGGTCCGGCAGCTGCGAGCAGGCGTACATCCAGGTCAGCGACCGCACCGGCCGCTTCAGCCGGCTCGACATCAACTGGCTTGTGGACGTGCAGGCCTGGGTGCCGGTCCGGGGTGCCTCCACCGCCGAACTGGCCAGTGTGGACGACTCCTGGTACCTCATGGACATCACCGGCACCCAGCGCTGCTGAGCGCGTGCTGGCGGCCCGCCAGTACGCTTCCGGGCGCAGACCATTGTCCGAAAGGGGCGGCGGTGGCGGAGCGGACGTTCCAGATCCAGCTGGAGGGCCTCATCCAGCTGTTGGCGCAAAACCTGTACGCGGACCCGGACGTGTTCCTGCGCGAAATGATCCAGAACGCGCACGACTCGATCCAGCGCCGCGCCGAGCTGGCCGCCGAGCGCGGCGAAAGTGACCTGCCCTCACCGCGCATCCAGGTCGCCGTTGACAAGAGCGCGCAGACCATCGACATCTACGACAACGGCTCCGGCCTGACCGAGCAGGAGATCGACAGCTACCTGTCGACGATCGGCCGCTCCGGCACCGACGAGCTGCGCCGGCGCATCGTCGAAGCCGACCGCAGCCGGACCGTCGAGCTGATCGGCCAGTTCGGCATCGGCCTGCTCAGCGCGTTCATCGTCGCCGAACGCGTCACCGTCCTGACCCGGGCCGCCGGCTCCGGCGCGCTGCGCTGGCAGAGCCAAGGCGGCGGCAGCTACACCGTCGAGCCGGCACAGCGCGCCCAGGTCGGCACCACCGTCACCCTGCACCTGCGGGCCGGGCACAGCCGCTACCTCGACCCGGAGCGGCTGCGCTCGATCATCCGCACCTACGCCGACTTCATCGGCATCCCGGTGTACGTGGGACAGGACGCCGAACCGGCCAACGCGATCACCGCACCCTGGCACCGCACGTACGCCTCGCCAGAGGAGCGCGACCGCGCCTACCACGACTTCTGGGAACGCAAGTTCCTCACCGAAACCTCGCTGTACGTCTTCGCCGTCGACGAGGCCGTGCAGTGGGACGACATCTCCCGCCCCGACGGCAAGGGCCGAGGCCGCGTCCGTGGGGTACTGGCCATCACCGACCGGCACGTGCCCGACGTCAACGCGCGCGGCACCGTCGACGTGTACGTCAACCGGATGTTCATCGGCGCCGCCAACCGCGAGGTGCTGCCGCCGTGGGCGCGGTTCCTGCAGGGTGTCGTCGAGTGCAACGAGCTGACCCCGAACGCCGCCCGCGACAACGTCGTGCGCAACGCCGCCCTCGCCGCCGTACAGCAGGCCCTCGGCTGGCTGATCGTGCGGGAGCTGACCGAGCTGTCCCAGCGCCAGCACCAGCGGTTCATCGAGATCATGCGCTGGCACTCGTACCACGTGCTGGCCATGTCGGTGCAGGAGGAGCACGAAGACTTCTTCCGCGCCGTCGCCGACCTCATGCCGCTGGAAAGTGACCAGGGACCGATCACGGTCTCGGAGTACCTGCGGACCGCGCCGCGGCGCACCGACGGCTCGCAGCTGGTCTACTACATCACCGAACGCGGCTCCTCCAACCAGTACTTCCTGCTGGCCAGCGCCCGCAACATCCGCGTCTTCAGCTGCGCAGAGCCGTTCGCCGAGCGCTTCCTGCGCCGGTACGCCCGGACCTGGCCGCAGCGGGTCCACCTGAGCCGCCTCGACGTGGCCAGCTCCGAGACGATCTTCGAGCCGCTCGCCGGCGACGAGCACGAACGTTTCGCCGAGCTGCAGGCCGCCTACGCGCTCGTCTTCCCGGACATGCGCTGCGTGGCGCGGGTCAGCAGGTTTCGGCCGGCCGAGGTGCCCGCCGTGCTCACCGAGACCCGCGACAGCCGCAGCCGGCGGGAGATGGAAAACGTCGCCGGCGACGTGGCGCTGCCCGGCTTCATCCGCGACCTTGTCAAAGGCTTCCTGGCCGAGGAGCGCGAACCGCTCGCCCTGCACCTCAACGCCGACAACCCCACCATCCGCAAGCTCGCCGCGCGCGGCAACCTGCGCGACGAGATCAGCCGCCACGCGCTCGTCTCGCTGTACAACAACGCGCTGATGCTGCTCGCCCCCGCGCTGCGGGTGCAGGACGTGCAGACCATGTTCGAGCAGTACAACCAGGTCATCGAGCGGATGCTGTCCCTGGCCGAGGAGCAGGCCACCTACGAGCGGCTCTCCAACGCCCGCCAGACGGAGCTGGAAGAGCTGCGCACCGCGCGCAGCGCCGCCGACGACGTCGACCCGTACGTGTCCTGCTTCGTCGCCATGCCCTTCAGCGACGCCCGTGCCCGCGAGATCTACGAGGCGGTGCGCGCCGTCCTCGAGGACAAGCCCTACTTCTGGCGGGTGGTGCGCGCCGACGACAGCGTCGAACGGCCCGGGCTGTGGGCCAACCTCAAGACCAAGATGCTGCGCGCCCACTGCTTCATGGCGATCCTCACCAGCGACATCAACCCCAACGTCATGATCGAGATCGGCCGGATGGAGGCGATCGGCCGGCCGCTGCTGCTGCTCCGCGACGCCGCCGCTCCCCCACTCCCGGCCGACCTGCACGGCCTGCTGTACGAGCAGCTGCGCGCCACCGGCACCGACCTGCCCGCCGAGGTGCGCGAGGTGCTGGCCCGCCAGGAGTCACTGCGCGCGCTGACCGGCCGCGACCGGTACCTCTCCGAGGCCGTGCTCATCCGCGACGCCGGCCTGAACGAGCAGGTCAGCCGCGAGATCACCCGCCGGTACCCGACGTGGCAGGGCTTCCTGGACGCCGACCCGCAGGCGGTCGCTCACGCGGTCGGCCTGCCCCGCCGGCTCGTCGACGCCGTGAAGGAGACCCTCGCCAGCCTGCCCGCGGGACGGAGCTGAGCGGCGGTGGCAGCCACCGCCAAGAGCGCCCGGGCGGTCGCGCTCTTCATCGACGAGGCGTGGGACGCCATCGTGCAGGGCCGCTACCCGCAGGTGGTGGCCGCCGGCGAACGCGCGGTGCGCGCCGCCGAGCAGCTCGACGACCCGGCCCTGCTGGTACGGGCGCTTGAGGTCACCGAGGTCGGCCTGCTCGCGCTCGGCGACTCCACCGGCGCGCTGGCCCGCTGCACCCGGATCCTGACCCTGGCCGAGGACGCCGCGATCGCCCCGCGGCTGACCGGCCGCGCAGCCCAGTCGGTCGGCCAGGCATACGTCGACTGGGTCGATGCCGCCCTGAACCTGACCGGCATCCCCTGGCGCGACCTCTTCGGCGTCCTCGACGCCGCCGACCGGTGGCTGGTCGCCACCGGCCACACCGACTGGCGCGCCGCGGTGCTGCACACCCGCGCCCTCGTCTACCGGCGCCTGGGCGACCTGCCCGCCGCGATCGCCGCCGCCGAGGAGTCCCTGGCCGCCTACCGGCCCGGCATCCCCGGCACCAGCGTCAGCGGCCACCGCATCTCGCTCGCTGACTACCTGCGCTACGCCGGCCGGGGCAGCGAGTCCGTGCCGTACTACCAGGCCGTGCTCGACGACCCCGACAGCAGCTCCCACGCCCGGGCGCTCGCGCACATCGGCCTGGCCTACTGCGCGATGGACACCGACCACCCGGACGACCGCGCCGCGATGCGCCGGCACGCCGCCACCGCCGTCAGCCTCGGCGAACACCTCGGCGAGGACATGATGTGCGTCGCCCTGGACGTGTCGGCGGAGGCCTACCGGCAGTGCGCGGACCTCGACACCGCCTGGCAGACCGCCACCCACCACCTGGAGGTCGCCGCCCGCGTCGGCGGCCACTACCGTCCCTACTACGCCACCAAGACCGCCGTCGACATCGCCCTTGACCGCGGCGAGCTCGACACCGCCCGCCAGCTGCTGGCCGACCTCGACAAGCACGCCGCCGCCCTCGACGCCGCCGCCGGCAGCACCACGCGCGCCGACGACACCGCCTACCGCCACCGCCGCCTGGCCAGGCTGGCCGCCGACATCTCCTGACCGCGACGCCGTTTCCAGCGGCCTTCAAAGACCCAATGCTCAAACAGCTGCGTGCTACCGCGATGTCCGCCGTGGTCCGGACCGTTGCTCCCGCGGCCTCACCCTCCGCGGTCGGCCAGCTCACCCCAAAGGCAAGCTCCCGCTCCACGCCGGCGGCCCACTACACACCAGCTGCCGACCAGCGGCTCACGCGGGCCCCGTCATCCTGTCTCTCATCGCCACGACCGCGGCCGCACCCCGGAGCACGAGCACCGATCGAGGACCGGCGGGCATCACCGCAAGCCCCTGACGGCCGTCACCCCGGACGGTAACGGCGCCGGCTCCGCGGGCGGGCGTCCCGCAGCATCACCGCGAGCCACCGGACGGCCGTCGCCCGGACGGTAACGGCGTCGGCTCCGTAGGTGGGCGCCCCGCAACGTCACAGCGGGCCACCGGACGGCTCCACCCCGGACGGTAACGATGCCGGCTCCGCGGTTGGGCGGCCCGCGCTGTCACCGCGAACCACCCCACCGAACCCACGCCGGCCAGTAACGGCGTTGGCTTTGTGGTGGGCGTCCCGCCCTTCACGGGCCTGGGCCTGCGCCGACGGTCACGAGCGACCCGGTGGGCGCATTGCTGCGCCCAGCTTCAGAGGCTCGCCGCAGCCGGCACTCCACTCGCGCGGCACAGACATCGAGGCGGCGTGTGGCATCAGGCTTCGGAGCGTGCGCGTGGCACCGGCCCCCTAACAGCGGCGGCAAAGACGAAGCCTGGGCGCGGCTATCCGGATCGGTGCGGGGCCTTGTCGGTGAGGCGGGTGGCACACCGCCTAGGGCGTCCTAGGAGGCTAGGTGTTTGAGAGGGACCGTGCGGGGCGGGGGATGCGGCGGTTGAGTGCGCGCATGCCGGGCACCTCGACGCAGCGGTGCAGTGCGTAGGCGAGCGCGTAGGAGACGAGCAGCAGCACGGCCGCTATGCCCAGCGCTGGCCACAGTGCCCACGGGCCGCGCAGGTCCAGCAGCTCGGCGGCGGTCACGATCACCGTCAGGTGGACGAGGAAGAAGCAGTACGAGACCTCCCCCAAATGGACGACAAATGGGTGACGCCACGGGGAGCGCTCGCCCCTCAGGTCGGCCATCGCGGCGGCGGGGATCAGCAGGGCGGTGCCGACTACGGCGGCCGCGGTGTCGCGGGTGACTGCCGGGAGCCAGCCCACGGCCAGGTAGTTGACGACGAAGACGGCGGTCGCCACGCGCAGGCCGGGACCGCGCCAGGCGTCCAGCATCACCAGCCGGGCCAGCACGATGCCGAGGGTGAACTCGGTCATCCTTGTCACCGGGAAGACGTACACGAACCAGCGCTCGTGCTCGGGCACCACCGCGACCTCGGCGATCCACGGCCACGCCCAGGTCAGCGCGATCAGGGCGACCGCGAGTGGGTACAAAGTGGCCGGTCCCAGCCGGCGCAGCAGCGCGTGCAGCAGCGGAAAGCACAGGTAGAAGAACATCTCGCAGGACAGCGACCAGCCCACCGGGTTGACGCCGAGGTAGACGAAGTCCTGCGTGTACCAGCCGTGCAGCAGCACCGCCGCGGCGCCCAGCGGCTCCCAGAAGATCGGCGGTATCCGGTGCGTGACGTACAGCGAGGCGACCGCGAGGGCCAGCGCCACCAGGTAGGCCGGGTAGATCCGGGCGACCCGCCCCTGCCAGAAGCGCAGCGGGCCGCGGTCGGGGCGGGCCGACCAGGTCAGCACGAAGCCGGACAGTACGAAGAAGAACGAGACGCCCAGGTCGCCGGCGTCGAAGAGCAGCTGTGCGCCGCGGCCGGCGACCGGGTCGGCCAGCTTCACGAACGAGTAGGCGTGCAGCCCGAAAACCCCGAAAGCGGCCGCGAACCGTAGACCGGTCAGTGAGGGCAGTCGGGACACAACGCCCGACTCTAGCGAACCCGTCCGGACCCGGCTCGGCGAGCAAGGCGGGCCCTGGGAGCAGCGCCGCAAGAGAAAAGAAGGAGAGGCCGCCACGGGGGAAGCGGCCTCTCCATGTAACAGGTTACCCCGCTTCCCGGCTTCGTGGGGGCCCCGGTTTGTTGAGTGACCGCTCAGTTGTCGGTTGCCCGACAGACGGATCGGGAGCTGGCCTGTCGGGCATCCCGCGACGCGCGCCCAGTAGCTAGAGTGACCAGCCGAAAGACGCTACGAAGGCGACCAACGGCGGACGGGAGGGCCGGTCGACCGTGTCCGAGGGGACCGCGCCCGCCGCGGCTGTGCGCCGCCTGAGCCGGGAGTACGGGTGGCTGCTTGCCGCCGTCGGCCTCGGCGCGCTTGTGCTGCTGTGTTCGGTGCCGTTCGTGACCGGGGCGGGCATGAGCTGGAGCACCGGCGACCCGCTGGCCGCCCCGGCCAAGCTCGCGCCTCCGGCGGGCAGCACGTCATCGCCGGTACCGGATGGATCGGCTGGACCACCGACCAGCGCCGCGCCGTCCGCGACGCCCTCGCCCTCCCCCACGCCGTCCAAGGTCGACACACCGCGCCGCACGACGGCCCGCACCACCGCGCCCGCCCGGCGCACCACGGCGCCACCGGCCGCGGCGAAGGCGCCGGTCGCGGTGGGCCCGGACGGCGGCGCGTTCGGGCTGTGGCAGCTGCTGCGGGAGTACTGCGAGCGCACCTACCGCACGGACGAGGCGCAGCTGCGGTACGGCACCGGCCAGGCCGAAAACAACTGGGAGTGCCGCCTGCGCGGCGACGACCCGCTCATCGACATGAGCGCCGCCTGCCGCGGCAGGTACGGGGCCGCGGCCTTCGCGCAGTTCTCCAATCGCAACGACGCTTTCTCCTGGCACTGCTACCGGCGCTGACCCACGCGGGGCGCCGCAGCCGCCGTTGCCAGTAATCGTCCACGCTGGAGACAACCGTCCACGTTAGACACCAAAAATGGAGCCGGGCGAGTGGCATCCTGTGCCACCCGCCCGGAAGTCTTTGGGGGTGGTGGGCCGGTCCGGACCGCTGCGTTGGCCAGTCCGGCCGGCCCACCACTGGCTGGCCTGACCGTGGGAATCAGGCCGCCCGCTGGCCTGACCGTGGGGGAATCAGGCCGTCTTTCCGGCCCGATTGTGGGGATCGGGCCGTCTTTGGTGACCCGGGTGGATGGATTCTCGTGCCCCCACGATCGGGGAACAGGACGGGAGGCCATCCACCCGGGTCGGTGCCGTTCGGGTTGGTCAGTCCCCGATCAGCCGGTCGTAGTCGAACAGTGCCATCGCGACATCGACCTGCGCCCAGAAGCGGTGGTACGTGAAGGTCGGAGCCGGCCCACCGTTGAGGTACGCCTCCACCTTCGGCCACTCCGGGTCGTTGCGCAGGAACGAGCGGATGCTGATGAAGCTGCTGCTGGAGTTGATCGTGTCACCGTTGGGCATGGTGCCCGAGAAGCCCGGCGGGATGTACAGGCCCTGGCCCGTCGAGCTGTTGTAGGTGTCGTCGAACCGGTTGTAGTCCGCCCGGGTCTCGGTCACCGCGATGCCCTTGGTGTCCTTGTGTCCCAGCAGCGCGTCGAGCAGCCCCTTGGCCGTGGTCTGGGCCTGGGTGTGCCCCGCCTTCGCGCCGTAGTAAACCAGCGTGCGGGCGAATGCGCCGGTCACGCCGACGTCGGTCGTGTGGTCCACGACGGACACGTGCAGACCGCTGTTGTTGACCGACGTGGTGCTGCTGGTCCAGTTGCCACCGGGCTGCCCGGTCCAGCTCAGCGTCGACGGCACCTGGTACGTGGCGCCACTGACCGTCGTGTTGGCCAGGGCCCACGTGACCCACTTGTCCAGCAGCGCCTTGGCCTGCGCGTTGCCGGTCTCGTAGTAGTACTCCGCGACGCGCTCCATGCTCCACGCCTGGAAGCCGAACCACTGGTTCGACGGCGGGTCGTGGTACACGGGCTTGTCGTCGTACACCATGCCGTAGAACGTCGGGCGGCCGGAGGGGCGGGCGCTGTAGTCGCCGTTCCAGCTGTTGGTCGCGCCGCCGGCGATGGCACCCTCAGCCGACTGCAGCCAGGTGTAGAACTGGATCTGCCGGGTGAGGCTGGTGGACCAGTCGGTCCGCGCGCTCGACGACCGCGGGATCAGCTCGGTGGTGTTGGACAGCGCCCAGGCCGCGAACGGGTTCTGGTAGCCGCCGTGGTTGTGGCTCGAACCGATCCGCCACGCCCAGTCACTGCTGCCCTGCGGGCCACCCCAGGCGGAGTACCAGGAGAGCAGGTACGCCGCGCTGCTCTTGCCGGAGCCCGCGGCGCAGGACGGCGAGGCGCAGCCAGGGTTCTTGAAGTACTTGTCGTACATGGCGTACCGCAGGTAGTCACCCATCTGCGCGGCCTTGGTGATGGTGGCCGAGATGTCCGCCTGCTTGCCCTGCTCCTTGGCCCACTTCAGCGCCCAGTACGCGGCCTGGATGGCGCGCGCGTCGGCGTCGGGGGCGCTGGTGTAGCGCCACTGGCGGGTGTAGCTGGAGTCACCGATGAAGATCGGCAGGAAGCCGCTCGGGCCACCGAAGTTGAACGTCTCGCACGACGGGTGCGGGACGGTCTCGAAGACACCCTCCTGCGGGCCGCGCTGGTAGGTGTTGATGTACGCCGGCCGCGTGGTGCGGTCGCCGCACTTGCCGAAGCCGTACACGTTGTCCACGTCGAGCAGCCAGTGCATGACGTACATGCGGTTGTTGCCGTACGTCTGGGTCAGCTCGCTGTACAGCGGGTCCTGGCCGACGCTGATCGAGGAGTCGAGCTTGCCACCCTGCTGCGGGTACAGGTCGGGGCGGTTGGCCTCGGGCGCGTAGTCGGCCGGGTCGTTCGCGTTGTAGCCACCCTGCGTCTCGGTCGGGATCATGTACCGATCCATGACGTTCCAGGCGTTGTTGAACGGCGCCCAGTTGCCGGTGGCCCGGCCGTACATCGCCTCGAGCGAGAGCCAGTAGCTGAACGCCTCGGACGTGGTCTCGTGACCGTGGTCGGGCGCCTCGACGAGCAGCGTCTCCACCGAGTGGTAGGGGATGCCCTCCTGGCTGAAGTACCCGCTCGCCGGAGCCTTGATCTTGTTGTACAGCTCGAGGAACTCCTCGCCGTACCGGCCCGGGTTGGTGGTGTTCTCGTCGTCGGTCACCGTGACGGCGGTCTGGCCCGCGGTGTAGTTCGTCGCGCTGGCCGTGATCGTCGCGGTGTCGTTGTTGGCATCCGTGTCGTGCGCCGCGTTCACCGGCACGTTGACGCCGGTGCTCCAGTTCGACGTGGTCAGCGTGACGCTGCTCGAACCGAGCGTCACGTCCGCGTCACCGGTCTTGGCCAGCGTGACGGGCACGCTCGCGGTCGGCGCGGCGCTGAGGCGCACGTTCAACTGCGAGCTGCTGCCCTCGGCGATGCTGAGCGTGGCCGGTACGACGATGCTCGCCTGGCCGGTGCCGATGACCGTGAAGGACCGCTCGGCGGTCGCCGTCAGCGGCGTGGGGCTCCCGTTGTCGTACGCCCGCGCCTGGACGGTGTAGTCACCGGCGGGCAGGCCGGTCATCTGGTAGCTGTACGGCGAGGTGGTGTCCTCGTTGATCAGCAAGCCGTTGCGGTAGAACTCGACCTTGCTGATCGAGCCGTCGGCGTCGCTGGCGTTGGCGGACACCGTGACGGTAGCCGGCGCGTTGAACGAAGCGTTCGCGGCCGGGCTGGTCAGCGCGACGGTGGGCGCCTGGTTGACCGCGCCACCACACCTGGTGCCGTTGATCGTGAAGGCGGTCGGCTTGCCGTTGGTGCCCGAGTACGAGCCGTTGAAGCCGATCGCGAGCGTTGCGCCGGTGGCCAGGTTTCCGTTCCACGGCATGTTGGTAGCGGTGACGTTGGCGCCGGACTGCGTCCAGTTTGCCGACCAACCCTGCGTGACGCGCTGGTTGCCGGGGAAGGTGAAGCCGAGGTTCCAGCTGGTCAGGGGGTCACCGAGGTTGCGGATCTGCACGCTGGCGGTGAACCCGGTGTTCCAGTCGTTGGTTGTGTAAACCACGTCGCAGGCGGTCGCGGCGTAGGCCATGCCAACCGGCACGCCCACCATCCCTCCCGCGACCAATGCGCCGGTGGCGATCATCGCCACCCGGCGTTTACTTGCGGTGAGCTTCATTGTGGAGTGTCTCCTCGCGGACCTGACCGAGTGAACTCGGCGGCGCCTTCTACGCGGTGGGGTAAGCGGCGCGTAGGGCGGAAGGCGCTTGGTGTCGTGGGCAGGGCCCGTCCCGGACCGGGTGACGAGTCAAGGGCTCGTCCCGTTCACATTTGGGCGCCGGTTTCCACAGTCGGATGCCCTCGGCGGCCCGCGATCGCGCGGTCTTGGCTCCCTCACGCGATGTGTCGACAGTCTTGCATGGGAGCGCTCCCGCAGCAAGTGGGAGCGTTTTCGGTTTCGCTCCAGTGTGGTCAAACAGGCGCTGACCTGCCGATCTAGCGGGACCACGGGGTTTCATCGATGTTCGCTACGGGTTTCGATCTTGTTTTGGGTCTTTCACAAACCCGTAACGGGTACTACAGTCCAACCAACGTCGATGGGAGCGCTTCCATTGATGTCGATGCAAGTACGCGGGGGACAACACTACAGGGAAGCCGCCAGCACCATCGGCGGACCCACAACCGCTCAGCCGCAGAGCTGACGGCGGGCCAGCCCGGACTCCGCCGTCAGCGTCTCACCCCCCGGTCGAGAGGAGGTGGAACCAGAGCCACTCGCGTGGCCCGGCTCCCGCGCGACATGCGCGAAGAGGAGGGAAGATCCTCTCGCGCGTGTGTAACTGATGGTGGGGACAGGGGTTGCCCTCCCTGTCCCCACACCCACTCCGATAGAAGATAAACCCCACCGCCAAATGGGGTAATCGGTCGTCGGGTCAGGCAACACACGCCCGACCGGTTGACCGGTTCAGGAGAAACTTTCAGCTTTGGCGCGACCCACCCGGGGCGCGCCAGCCAAGTTGGAAGCCCAGACGACGGCATCGGACCCTACGGACCCACCGCTTCACCGCACTGCCCGTCGCGCACCAAATCCGATGGCTGTCGCACCGACCTCACCGGCCGGTCAGCGCGGACCGGCTCCGCCGACCCGCCTGTGCTCCATCCTTTGCCCGCCTCCGCCCGACGCGCTCGGCGCCGACACGCCAGCGGGAGGCCGACACACGCTGCATGCATCCGACGACGGTCCGCGTGCACGGACCTGGTCGAAGCGACCGACGCAGGCCCACGAGCCGGCGCAATCGCCTCCGGCCGGGTGATGTGGACGATCTCTCGGCCGCATCGCCACCCGATCACCCCATTTCCATCCGCCACGATCCGGGTTAGCCTTGGGAGCGCTCCCAGACCAAGGGGGATGGGCCACCACCGAGGAGACCCGAACATGTCCGTACCGACCAGGACCACCGCTGGCGCTACCCCGACCGCTGACTCGGCCAGATCGGCCCTGCTCAACGGCGTCGAGCCCGACGATCTGTCCCGGGACCCAGCGGTTGACGCTCCGCTCGGCCTGGCGTTTCCGGATGGCTTCGGTTGGGGTGCCGCGACGTCGGCGTACCAGATCGAAGGGGCGGCGAAGGACGACGGCCGCGGTGAGTCGGTGTGGGACACATTCAGCCACACGCCGGGTTGCACCAAGAACGGCGACACCGGCGACGTCGCGGTTGACCACTACCACCGCTACCCCGAGGACCTCGACCTGATGCGCGGGTTGGGGCTGCGGTCGTACCGCTTCTCCATCTCCTGGTCGCGCGTGCAGGCCGACGGCACGGGCGCACCCAACCAGCGCGGCCTCGACTTCTACCGCCGCATCGTCGACGGGCTGCTGGAGCGGGGCATCGAGCCGATGGCCACGCTTTACCACTGGGACACGCCGCAGGCGCTGCAGGACCGGGGTGGCTGGGAGTCGCGCGACACCGCCTACCGGTTCGCCGACTACACCGAGCACGTGTACGCCGCTCTCGGCGACTCGGTGCCGGTGTGGCTGACCATCAACGAGCCCAAGACCGTCGTGCAGAACGGGTACATCACCGGCCACCACGCCCCGGGCAAGCGCGACAAGCCGCTGGCCTACCAGGTCGCCCACCACCTCCAGCTGGGCCACGGCCTGGCCGTGCAGGCGCTGCGCGCCACCGGGAGCGCCTCGCGGATCGGCCCGGCCTTCAACCTGCACCCCTGCTACCCCGCCGACGACTCGGCCGCCGCGGCCGCCGCCACCCGCCTCTTCGACGGGTACGAAAACCGGCTCTACCTCGACTCCGCGCTGCGCGGCCACTACCCCGAGGACGTGCTGGCCGACCAGGGCCCGGACAGCCCGCTGGTCCGCTCGATCCGCGACGGCGACCTGGCCGTCATCTCCTCGCCGGTCGACCTGCTCGCCGTGCAGTACTACACGCCGATCTACGTCACCGCCGACGGCGGCACCGAGCAGCGGCACGCGACGACGAAGGCGTTCTGGCAGCAGATCTACCCCGACGGGATGTACGACATCCTGACCCGGGTCACCCGGGACTACGGCCCGGTGCCGCTCACCGTCACCGAAAACGGCCTGCCCTGCCCGGACGTGCTCGGTCCCGAGGACGACATCGACGACGTGGAGCGGGTCGCCTTCCTGCGCGACCACTTCGCCGCCGCGCACCGCGCGATCGCCGACGGCGTGCCGCTGGAGAGCTACCACGTGTGGTCCCTTTTGGACAACTTCGAGTGGGACCAGGGCTACGACGAGCGGTGGGGCCTGGTGTACGTCGACTACGCCACCCAGCGCCGCTTCCTCAAGCGCAGCGCCCTCTGGTACAAGCGCGTGATCGCGGACAACACTGTCTGAGTGCGAGACAGCCTGACGAAGCGGCGGGTCAGCGAAGAAGAGCTGGCCCGCCTCGTGGCGCGCGCCTTCGGCGCGGACGCCGGGGTGACCGGGTGGCGCGAGCTGGACGGCGGTACGTACAACGCCGTCTACGCGGTCACCCTCGACGGCGGGCGCGAGCTCGTGCTCAAGGTGGCCCCACCGCCCCACCTCAAGCTGCTCACCCACGAGGTCGACCTGATGCGCACGGAGGTCGACTTCTACCAGCGGGCGGCTGCGGTGGGCGTGCCGGTGCCCGAGGTGGTGTACCCCGGCTTCGAGCGCGACCTGCTCGGCACCGACTTCGCCTTCCTCACCCTGGTGCCCGGCACCGACCTGCACTCCCTTGTGGACAGCCTGCCGCCGGCCGAGATCGCCGCGCTGCGCGGCCAGGTCGCCGGGCTCACCGCCCGCCTGCACACGATCACCGGCAGCCGGTACGGCTACCCGCTGCGCGACAGCCGCAGCTGGCAGCCGACCTGGCGCGGCGCGTTCGGCGCGATGGTCGACGACCTGCTCGCCGACGCCGCACGGCTGGACAAGCCGCTGCCGGCGCCGCCCGAGCGGATCGGCACGCTGATGCGCCGCCACGCCGATTCACTCGATGAGGTGACCCGCCCCGCGTTGGTCCACTTCGACCTGTGGGACGGAAACGTCTTCGTCGCCCAGGGCCCCAACGGCTGGGAGGTCACCGGCTTCATCGACGGCGAGCGGGCCTTCTACGGCGACCCGCTGGCCGAGCTCGTCTCGTTGGCGCTGCTGCGCGAGCCGGAGCCGGAGCTACTGGCCGGCAGGCAGCTCGGCGCGAGCGAGCTGCGGCGGCTCAACCTGTACCGCACGTACCTCTACGTCATCATGGCGATCGAGGGCGCGACCCGTGGATGGTACGACGAGGAGCGCGTCAGGTTCGAGTCCTGGCTAGCGGAACGTATCGACGCACAGTTGGCGTTGCTCTGAGGATCGACCACACTGGTCGCCATGACGTTCGCCCCGGGGCTGCTCCTGCACGACCGGTACGCCATCGTCGAACAGATCGGCGTCGGCGGGATGTCCGAGGTCTGGCTCGCCGTTGACCAGGTGCTCGACCGCCCGGTGGCGGTCAAGGCGCTCACCGCCACGCTCGATGACGAGCCCGACCTGTTCGCCGCGACGTGGCGCGAGGCGCGGGCGACGGCGAAGCTCACCCACCCGCACGTCACCCAGATCTACGACTACGGAGAGCAACGACTCAGCGACGGCAGCGTGGTGCCGTACCTCGTCATGGAGCTGCTCGACGGCCGCAACCTCGCCGACCGGCTCGCCGCCGGCCCCCTCCCCTGGCCCGAGGCGGCCCGCACCGCCGCGCAGGTGGCCAGCGGGCTGGCCGCCGCGCACCGGATGGGCGTGGTGCACCGCGACGTCAAGCCTGGCAACGTGATGCTCACCCAGACCGGCGCCAAGGTGCTCGACTTCGGCATCGCCGCGCTGGCCGGCGCCCGTCCCGAGGGAGACGGCGGCTGGCTTGTCGGCACCCCGGCGTACGCGGCGCCCGAACGCCTCGACGCCGGCCCGCCCGACCCGGCCGACGACGTGTACGCGCTGGGCGCGCTGCTCTACGAGGCGCTCACCGGCCGGCCGCCACTGCCGGTGGCGACCTGGGACGAGGCGGAGCAGGCGCACCGGCGTTCGCCCGCGGTGGCGCCGCCCTCGGTGCCCGGCCTGCCCTCGGGCGTGGCCGCGCTGGTGCTGGCCTGCCTGTCCCGCGACCCCGACCGCCGCCCGCGCGCGCAGGACGTGGCCGACACGCTCGACGCCGCCGTCCCGCCGGTCGGCCCGCCCGACGCCCGCCCGAGTGACGCCCGCCGCCCGGCCACCCGGTACACGCGTGGCGTCGCGCCGGCCGCGTCCATGCCCACCGCTCCCCCGCCCGGCCCGCGCACGTCCGTGGGGCGGCCGCTTCCGGCCGGACCGCGCGGCGGTTCCGGCGCCCGGGTCGAGCGCCAGCGCCGCGGCGTCCGCCCCACCCTCATGATCATGACGGGCCTGCTGCTGGCCGGCGGCCTGACCGCGGCCGCGCTGGCCTCGTTCGCGCCGGACGGCGACCCCGGCGCCGCCGGCGGGGCACGCGGCACCACCGCACCCGCCGCACCGCCACGGACCACCGCGCCGCCCACCCCCTCCGCCGCCGACCTTGTCGCGCAGGTCGACCAGACGCTGGAGCGCGCGATCGCCGACGGCCGCATCGACGACAACGCCGCGGACGACCTGCGCGACGGCGTCGACGACCTGCGGCAGAGCCTGGCCGGCGGCGACCCGGACGACCTGCGTGACGCCGCCGCGGACCTGCTGGAGCAGATCAACGACTTCAACGAGCGGTCGGTGGCCCAGGAGGCCCGGTTCGACCTGACGCTCGCGCTGGACCCGCTGCTGCGCAACAGCTGAACGCGCGGCGCACCTGGTGCGTTGCATAATTCCGCAAGCCTTGGGATCGATCTTCACAGCCGCCGCCCGGGATGGTCTGCTGATCTCCGCCAGGGGGCAGTGCTGGGTATGAGACAGGGGGTTCCGTCCGGGTGTTGACGGAGGTTGTGCCCAGGCTGACCAGGTGGGGAATGACGCCCGACGCCGATCTCGGCTACCGCGCGTTGTCGATGCTGGGCCCCTGCACCGTCGCGCGGCTCGCTCGGGAGCTGGGTCTGCCCCAGCGCCGGGTGAGCCGTGCGCTGGACGAGCTCGTGGCGGCGGAGGCGGTACGCCCCACGGCCACGGGTGGTGGCGGGTACCGGCCGGCGGAGGCTCTGCTGTGGGAGGCGGTCGCGCTGGAGCGGGTGCTGGAGACGGTGCGCCGGCGGCGTACACCCGACTCGGCGCTCGAACGGTGGCGCCGGCACGTCACGGCGGTCAGCGGAGTGGGCCTGTCCGCTTTGGAGCGTGCCTCGGTGCGGCGCTGGCCGACCCGGTCCGCCGCCCGGCAGCGGGCTGCCACCCTCATCGCCGCCGAACGCCACGAGCACCTGGCCATCAACACCGAGCCGGTCTTCGACGCCGAGGCCACGGCCGCCGCCCTGCCGCTGGACCGCAGCATCCTGGCGCGGGGGATCCGGCTGCGGGTGCTCGGCCTGCCACCCAGCGACGGCGACCGGTGGAGTGCCTACGCCACCGCGCTCGGTCGATCCGGCGGGATGTACCGCGAGCTGTCCGCGCTCCCGCTCAAGGTGATGATCTTCGACCGGCGGGTGGCGCTGGTGCCGAGCGACCCGCTGGACCTGGAGCAGGGCTACGTCGAGGTCGCCGACGCCGAGGTGACGCGGGCCTTGGCGGTCATGTTCGAACGGCTTTGGGCCGACGGGGTCGACCCACGTGAGCAGGGGGTGCCGCCCATCGACCTGAGCAGCCGCGAGCAGGAGCTGGTACGCCTGCTCGCCATGGGATACACCGACCAGTCGGCGGCGCAGGAGCTGCGGCTGAGCGTCCGCACCGTCGCGTACACCATGCGCCACCTGATGGACCGCCTGGGCGTCGAAAACAGGTTTCAGCTCGCGCTGCTGCTCGGCGCGGCCGGTGCCGCACCCCAACCACCGCGTTACGGCGCCCCCGGCGCTACCACCACCTGAGGAGATCCCGTGTCATACCGCCTCGCGCGACGAGCGATCGGCGCCGCCGCGGCACTCACCGCAGCGCTGGCGCCCACGCTCGCCACGGTCACGCCGGCCCAGGCCCGCACCTACTGGGTCACGGCGCCCTGTGCGACCGGGCGGTTCACCGCGATCGAGACGAGCGCCGACGGGCAGACCGCGCTGCACGGCCAGATCACGAAGTGCGCGCCGGCCGACCCCAAATCGGTCTTCACGCTGGTCGCCTTCCACCCGCGGGACAGCTTCCCGCAGGCGTACCGCCATTCGTTGCTGCCCTACCAGGCCGCGGGATCCACCCCGTTTTCCGGCGTCTTCCGGACGATGCCGAGCGGCAGCGAGGTGGGAGTCTGCGCCATGCGCTCCGTCAGTGAACGCGTCGCCTGTGTACGCGTGACGTTTCCACAGGACGGGGACGCCACGATGGAGCCGATCCCGACCACCGACCCGCTGGTGTACAAGCCGGTCTTCTTCGACGACTGGTCGGTCGAGCCGCCGCCACCGCCGCCGGGTGGCTTCTGCGGCACCTGCCTCGAACTGCCCGTATAGCCGACCGGGACTCAGGTGGTGACGGCGGCCTTGAGGTCGTCGGCGCGGTCGGTGCGCTCCCAGGTCAGGTCGGGCAGCTCGCGGCCGAAGTGCCCGTACGCCGCGGTCTGCCGGTAGATCGGGCGCAGCAGGTCAAGGTCGCGGATGATCGCGGCCGGACGCAGGTCGAACACCTCGCCGATCGCCTTCTCGATCCGCTCCACCGGGACCGACTCGGTGCCGAACGTCTCCACGAACAGGCTCACCGGCTGCGCCTTGCCGATCGCGTACGCCACCTGGGTCTCGCACCGCTCCGCCAGACCGGCCGCCACCACGTTCTTGGCCACCCACCGCATCGCGTACGCCGCCGACCGGTCCACCTTCGACGGGTCCTTACCCGAGAACGCGCCACCACCATGCCGCGCGTACCCGCCGTAGGTGTCCACGATGATCTTCCGGCCGGTCAGACCCGCGTCACCCATCGGACCACCGATCTCGAACCGGCCGGTCGGGTTGACGAGGAGGCGGTAGCCGGAGGTTTCCAGCCCCAGGCTCCGCAGCTCGGGGGCGATCACGTGGTCGCGCACGTCCGGGGTCAGCAGCGACTCCAGCGAGATGTCGGTAGCGTGCTGCGACGACACGACGACGGTGTCGAGGCGGACCGGGCGCAGCCCGTCGTACTCGATCGTCACCTGGGTCTTGCCGTCCGGCCGCAGGTAGGGAATCGTGCCGTCCTTGCGCGCCGCCGACAGCCGCCGCGCCAGCCGGTGCGCCAAAGCGATCGGCAACGGCATCAGCTCCGGCGTCTCCGAGCACGCGAAGCCGAACATCATGCCCTGGTCACCGGCACCCTGCGCGTCCAACGCGCTCTCCGAGCCCTCGGCCCGCAGCTCGAACGCGTTGTCCACACCCTGCG
>NZ_BLPF01000004.1:300000-567500 GCF_011764425.1 Phytohabitans houttuyneae | reverse complement strand
CCACGGGTCGATCACCATGCTCCGGCCGAAGCAGGTGCGCCCCGGCTCGTGGTCACCGATCTGGCCGGCCGCCAGCACGTAGCACTGGTTTTCGATCGCACGCGCCCGGAGCAGGACCTCCCAGTGGTCGCGTCCGGTGTGCATCATGAACGCCGCCGGCACCACGAGCACCTGCGCGCCGGCCACGGCCAGGCGGCGGTAGAGCTCGGGAAAGCGCAGGTCGTAGCAGATGGAAAGGCCGACGGGCACACCCTCGACGTCGGCCACCACCGTCTCCGCGCCGGGCGCGACCGAGCGCGACTCCTGGTACGAGACGCGGCCGGGGATCTCCACGTCGTAGAGGTGGATCTTGCGGTAGCTCGCGGCGAGCTCGCCCGCGCGGTCGAACACCAGTGACGTGTTGTACGTCCGCTCGGCGTCGGGCCCCGTCTCGTGGAACGAGCCGGCGAGCACCCACATCCCCAGCGATCGCGCCGCGGCCGAGAAGAACGCCGCGAACTCGCCGTCGACGCCCTCCGGCTTGGGGGCGCCGGCGCCGGGGCCGAGGTAGTCGACGTACTCCGGGAGGATCGCGAGGTCGGCACCGCTGGCGGCGGCCTTTTCCAGCAACTCGCCGGCGGCGGCGAGGTTGGCGGCACGGTCTTCGCGGGCGTTGAGTTGGCACACGGCGACGCGCATGCCGCCAGGCTACGTGGTCGCGAGCACGAGCGCCGTAGCCGCGAGGCCGAGCCCCGCGATCTGCACGGGCCGCAGCCGCTCGCGGTCGATGGCGAGCGCGAGCAGGACGGTGCTGGCGGGGTACAGCGCGGCGATGGCGGCGACGATGCTCAGGTGGCCGCGTACGGCGGCGGCGAGGTAGAACGCGTTCGCGATGATCTCCAGCGTGCCGGCCACCGCCGCCCAGCCCAGCGCCGTCCGAGGCAGGCGAGCCCCGGTGCGGGTACCAAGGAGGATCGCGGCGCCGACCCCGACGGAGGTGAGCCTCCCGGCGGCGAGCGGCCACATGCCCGCCTCTTCGCTGGACTGGCCGAGGAGCGCGAAGAACAGCCCAAAGAACACGCCCGCCACCAGCGACATCGCGATCAGCCGAGGTGAGACCGCGGTGCGGCCCGCGTGCGGCGCCAGGCTGACCAGCCCGATGGCGACGACCGCGAGTCCGGCGCCGCCGAGCGCCAGCACTCCGGGGGTACGGTCCGTGAAGAGCCCCACGCCGATCGGCACGATCGCCGCGGTGACCGCCGCGAGCGGGGCGACCACGGCCATCGCGCCGCCGGCGAGCGCGCGGTAGAGCAGCACGATCCCGACGAAGCCGGCGAGGCCGCTGCTCGCGCCCCACGCGAGGTCGGCCGCGGACGGCGTGCCGGGCAGCAGGATCACGCAGAGTGCCAGCGTGGGCAGGCACAGCGCCTGGGAGATCACGGTGACCGCGAGCGGATGGGCGCGCTGCGAGGCCCGACCGCCGGAATAGTCGGCGGTGCCCCAGATCAGGGCGGACACGGCGGCGAGCACAATGGGGGTCACCGTGCAGTGGTATCACAATATTGACCGCGAAGGACACTCCATTGACCGACACTGTGGCAGCGCTCACCGCGGCGGTGGCCGGGCACGTGCGCGCGTTGCGTACCGCCCGCGGCTGGTCCCTCGACGAGCTCGCCGGTCGGTCCGGGGTCAGCAAGGGCATGCTCGTGCAGATCGAGGCCGCACGGACAAACCCGAGCGTGGGGACGCTGGTGCGGATCGCGGACGCGTTCGGCGTGACGATCGCGCGGCTGCTCGAGCCCGCCGAGGAGCGCACGGTCCGCATCTCCGACGCCGACGCCGCACCACAGCTGTGGCGGGGTGACGAAGGCGGCTTCGGGCGGTTGCTGCGCGGGATGAACGACCCCAGCTTCGTCGAGCTATGGGAGTGGCGCTTCGCCCCCGGAGAACGCCACACGTCCGAAAACCACATGCCCGGTACCCGGGAGGTGCTGCACGTCATCGAGGGGACGCTGACGCTGACCGTGGACGGTACGGACCACGAGGTGGCCGCGGGCCGGACGATCGACTTCCTGGCGGACCGGGCGCACACCTACCGCAACGACGGCTCGACGGGCGTGCGCCTGGTGATGGTCGCGATCGTGCCGAACACCGAGTGGGACCGGCGAACGAGCTAGGCGGTCTTTTCCTCGCGGTGCTCCCGGCGACGGCGGCCCGTGAACTCGCGCGGCACGATCGTCGGGTACACGTTTTCCATGACCACCTCGCGGGTGATCAGGACGCGGGCGGCGTCGGGGTTGCTGGGCACCTCGTACATCACGGAGAGGAGGACCTCCTCCATGATGGCCCGCAGCCCACGTGCGCCAGTGCCACGCAGCATGGCCTGGTCGGCGATGGCCTCCAGCGCGGCGATGTCGAACTCCAGCTCGACGCCGTCGAGCTCGAAGAGGCGCTGGTACTGCTTCACGTAGGCGTTGCGCGGCTCGGTCAGGATCTTGATGAGCGCCTGGCGGTCGAGGTTGCGCACGGTCGTGATGACCGGGAGCCGGCCGATGAACTCCGGGATCAGGCCGAACTTGAGCATGTCTTCCGGCATGACCTGGCTGAAGATGTCGTCGGTCGAGCGGTCGGAGACAGCCCGCAGGTGGGCGCCGAAGCCCAGGCCGCCCTTGCCGACGCGCGACTCGATGATCCGGTCGAGGCCGGCGAACGCGCCACCGCAGATGAACAGCACGTTTGTGGTGTCGATCTGGATGAACTCCTGGTGGGGGTGCTTGCGCCCGCCCTGCGGCGGCACGTTGGCAACCGTGCCTTCCAAAATCTTCAGCAGTGCCTGCTGCACGCCCTCGCCAGAGACGTCCCGCGTGATCGACGGGTTTTCGCTCTTTCTTGCGATCTTGTCGACCTCATCGATGTAGATGATGCCGGTCTCGGCGCGCTTGATGTCGTAGTCAGCCGCCTGGATGAGCTTGAGCAGGATGTTTTCCACATCCTCGCCGACGTAGCCCGCCTCGGTCAGCGCGGTCGCGTCGGCGATGGCGAACGGCACGTTGAGCATGCGGGCGAGCGTCTGCGCCAGGTGGGTCTTGCCGCAGCCCGTGGGACCGATGAGCAGGATGTTGGACTTGGCCAACTCGACCGCTTCACCACCGGACCCGGGCGCGCCGGCCGCCTCTGCCTGGATGCGCTTGTAGTGGTTGTAGACCGCCACGGCGAGCGCCTTCTTCGCCTGGTCCTGGCCCACGACGTACTGATCGAGGAACTGGCAGATCTCCATGGGCTTGGGAAGCTCTTCCCACTTGACCTCCCCCGACTCGGCCAGCTCTTCCTCGATGATCTCGTTGCACAGGTCGATGCACTCGTCGCAGATGTAGACGCCCGGACCCGCGATGAGCTTTTTAACCTGCTTCTGCGACTTGCCGCAGAACGAGCATTTCAGTAGGTCGCCGCCGTCGCCGATCCGTGCCACCTACGTTCTCCCTGCGCTCATCGGCCGGTATGCCGGCCCTGGCCTGAGGACGATCCTGCCTCGTGGATCCTCGATCGTGTCCCGGGAGGGCCGGGACAAGTGCTGTGCACCTCGACGTTACCCGCTGCTTGGGCGTATTCCGACCCCCAAAATGGGTGTGTCAGGGGCTTGCCAGTGTAGAGGCACCGGCCAGCCCCTGACTCCCGGTAGGTCAGCTCGCGCTCGCGGCGGCGACGAGGCCCTTCTTCCGGCTGGCCAGGACCGTGTCCACCAGCCCGTACTCCTTGGCCTCGTCGGCCGTCATGATCTTGTCGCGGTCGATGTCCTTGCGAACCTTTTCGACCGGCTGCCGCGAGTGCACCGCCAGCAGGTCTTCCAGCTGGGTGCGCATCCGCATGATCTCCCGGGCCTGGATCTCGATGTCCGAGCCCTGCCCGTAGCCGCCCTCGGTGGCCGGCTGGTGGATGATGATCCGCGAGTGCGGCAGCGCCATCCGCTTGCCCGGCGTGCCGGCCGCCAGGAGCACCGCGGCCGCGCTGGCCGCCTGCCCGAGACACACGGTCACGATGTCGGGACGGACGTACTGCATCGTGTCGTAGATCGCCGTCATCGCGGTGAACGAGCCGCCGGGCGAGTTGATGTACATCGTGATGTCGCGGTCCGGGTCGGTGCCCTCGAGCGTGAGCAACTGCGCCATGACGTCGTTGGCCGAGGCGTCGTCGACCTGCACGCCGAGGAAGATGATCCGGTCCTCGAACATCTTGTTGTACGGGTTGGACTCCTTCACCCCGTACGACGTGCGCTCGACGAACGACGGAATGATGTACCGGTTGTGGACCTCGCGGAGGCCCGCCGGGATCTGCAGTTCAGTCATGGTGTCTTCCTCAGCTCAGCGTGCCGGCGCCGGACGGGACCTGGGTCGCCCCGGTGATCACGTGGTCGATGAACCCGTAGTCCTTGGCCTCCTGAGCCGTGAACCAGCGGTCACGGTCGGAGTCGGCCTCGATCTGCGCCTGGGTCTGCCCCGTGTGGAACGCGACCCGCTCCTGGAACATCCGCTTCGTGTAGAGCATCTGCTCGGCCTGGATCGCGATGTCGGAGGCCGTGCCACCCATGCCGCCGGACGGCTGGTGCATCATGATCCGCGCGTGCGGGAGCGCGAACCGCTTGCCCGCGGAGCCGGCGCACAGCAGCAGCTGACCCATCGACGCGGCCATGCCCATCGCGATCGTCTGCACGTCGTTGTCGATGAACTGCATCGTGTCGTAGATCGCCATGCCGGAGTAGACCGAGCCGCCGGGCGAGTTGATGTACAGGTAGATGTCCCGCGACGGGTCCTCCGCCGCGAGCAGCAGCAGCTGCGCGCAGATGCGGTTGGCCACGTTGTCGGTGACCTCACTGCCCAGGAAGACGATGCGCTCCTTGAGCAGGCGGTTGTAGACCGTGTCGTCGAGGTTGCCACTGAGCGCGTCGCCTCCGCGGGCCTCGATCGCCCGCGTGGGCATCACAGGGAAAAGCTGATCGGTCATGGCAAGCCCTTCGCAATTGTCTCCGTACGACCGACCTTATCCACTGCCGGCAGCCACGACCGCAACGTTCGCTCTCAGCGCACGGGCGCGCCGCGGCCGCCGGTACCCCATCTCAGTGGTCGTGGTCGTGGTCGTGCTCGTCGGCGCTCCCGCCGCGGAGGTCATCCATGTTCAGCTCGTTGCCGGCCGAATCGGTGATCTTGATCCGCTCCATGACCAGCGCGAGCGCCTTGCCCCGGCGGACATCGCCGAAGACGGCCCCGGCGGTGCCGGAGCGGACGAGCTGGTCGTAGTACTGCTGGGGCTGCACACCGGCCCGCTGCGCGCGGTGCATGATCTCGTGGCCGAACTCGTCGTCGGAGACCTGCACGTCTTCGGCGTCGGCGAGCGTGTCGAGCAGCAGCTGGATCTTGACGCCCTCGGTGGCCGCCTCGGTCAGCTCGGTGTCGATCTGCTCCTCGGTCTTCTCCTCCGCCGAGAGGTACTCCTCGAGTGAGGCGCCGATCCGCTCGAGCTGGTCGGCCATCGCCTGCTTGCGGTGGTCGACCTCCTCGCGCACGACACCCTCGGGGGCCGGCACGTCGGCGGCCTGGACCAGCTCGGCGAGAGCCTTGTCGCGGGCCGCGTAGAGCTGCTCGACCTTCTTCACCCGGGTGACCCGCTCGCGCAGGTCGTTGCGCAGCTCGTCGAGCGTGTCGAACTCGCTGGCCAGCTGGGCGAACTCGTCATCCAGCTCGGGCAGCTGCTTTTCCTTGACCGTGCGGACCGTCACCGAGACATCCGCGTCGCGGCCGGCGAAGTCGCCGCCGACCAGCTGCGTGACGAAGGTGGTCGAGTCGCCGGCCGACTGGCCGACGAGCACCTCGTCGAGGCCGGGGAGCAACTGCTTGCTGCCCACCTCGTGGGAGATGTTGGTCGCCGATCCGCCCGGCACCTCTTCGCCGTCGACGGTCGCGGCCAGGTCGATCTGGACGTAGTCGCCCTCCTGGGCCGCCCGCTCCACGGTCTTGAGCGTGGCGAAGCGCTCCCGCAGCCCCTTCACCTGGTCGTCGATCTCGCTGTCGCCGATCTGGAGCTCGTCGACGCTGATCTCGATGGTGGAGAGGTCGGGAAGCGTGATCTCGGGCCGCACGTCGATCTCGGCGGTGAACTTGAGCGGCTGGCCGTCCTCGATCTCCGGGAACGACTCCAGCTCCGGCCGGCCGAGCATCTTGACGTCGTGCTCGCGCACCGCCGCCAGGATCTGGGCCGGGATCGCCTCCTGGATGGCCTCGTTGATCACGGCGGCGCGACCGACCCGCTGGTCGATCACGGCGGCCGGAATCTTGCCGCGACGGAAGCCCGGGATCTGGATCTGCTGGCCGATCTCCCGGTACGCCTTCTTGAGGCTCGGCTCGAGCTCGACGAACGGCACCTCGATGGCGAGCCGCACCCGCGTCGGGCTCAGGGTCTCGACGGTGCTCTTCACAGGCGTACTCCTCGATGGATCTTTCAGGCTTGTGGGCCGTGCGGCGTCACGCGGACGCAATAGCGGCTCGGTCGAGTGTAGAGCGGAGCGGGCAGCGCCAGCCGCCCGGCTGGCGGCAAGGGCGCTGACCTGCGCAAACACTATCTCGGTCTCAGATGGTAGGCCTTTCCCTACCCCCAGCCGGGCGTCCAGCCCCACTGACCCGCGGCCGCGCCGCCGCGAGGGTTGTCGATGACGGAACGACGACGACTTGGGGAGTGATCATGGCAGGCGCGATTTCCCGGCGTTCGGTGCTGGCGGGGGCGGCGGGTGTGGCGGGCGCGACCGTCGGCCTCGGCCGGGCCGGGGCGGCGGGCGCCACGCCCGCCGCGGACATCACGGCGGTGACGGGGGTCACCGTGATCGACGCGGCGGGCGGGGCGCGGCGCCACCAGAACGTCCTGGTTCGCGGCGGCCACGTCCTCGACGCGGGCGACACCCATCGGGTACCGGTCCCGCACGGCGCGCGGGTCGTGGACGGCCGAGGGAAGTTCCTGATCCCCGGCCTCGCGGACATGCACACGCACGCGACCGAGATCGATCCGACCGACCCCGAGATGTACGTGGTGAACGGCGTCACCACCACCCGCCAGATGTCCTCCAGCGACGCGGTCCGCGGCTGGCGGCGGGACATCGAGTCGGGCGCCCGCCTGGGGCCACGCTGGGCGGTCGGCAGCTCCATCGTGGACGGCGCGCCGTCGCTGTGGGAGGGCCTCGGCGTTCCGTACATCGCGGTCGCCGACCCGGCGCAGGGCCGTGCCGCCGTGCGCCGGGAGGTGGAGGCGGGTGCCGACTTCATCAAGACGTACACCCGGCTGTCCCGCGAGTCCTTCCACGCGATCGCGGCAGAGTCGCGCCGCGCCGGCATACCGTTTCTCGGGCACGTGCCGGACTTCGTCCAGCTCACCGAGGCCAGCGACGCGGGACTGCACAGCATCGAGCACCTCTTCGAGTTCTGGTACGACACGTCCCGCGACGAGCAGCGGCTGCGCCGCGAGATCGCCCGCATCGCGATCGCCGGCGGCGACTACGCGGGGTGGTTCACCAAGCTTCACCCGATCGAGTACGCGGCGGCGCGCAGCTATGACAAGAGCAAGGCGGCCCGCGTCTTCGAGCGCCTCGCCCGCAACGGCACTCACGTCACGCCCACGCTCACCGTGCACTGGACCTGCGACGTGCCCGACGACGTGCCGCACGACGACCCGCGCTTCCGGTACGCGAGCGCGAACACGCTCGGGTACTGGCAGTGGGCGACCGAGAACATCTACCTCAAGGGGCGCACGCCCAAGGAGAGCGTCGAGCGGCGCGAGCTCTTCGCGCGGCGGATGCGGCTCGCCGGCGAGCTGGCCCGCGCGGGAGTGCCGCTGATGACCGGCACCGACCTGGGCACGGCGTACCTGCTGCCCGGCTTCAGCCTGCACGACGAGCTGCGCCTGCTGGTGCAGGCCGGACTGTCGCCGGCGCAGGCGCTGCGGGCCGCGACCCTGGAGCCGGCCCGCAGTCTGGGCCGCCGCGACCAGGGCACGGTCGAGCGGGGCAAGGTCGCCGATCTGGTACTGCTCGACGCCGACCCGCTGCGCGACATCACAAACACCACCCGCATCAACAGTGTCTTCGTGCGCGGCCACCTCATCGACCCCGCGGCGCGCTCGCGGATGCTCGCCGAGATCGAGGCCGCCGTGCAGGGCATCGCGCCGACCGGTGTCGTGCCGGCCGCCGCCGGCTGCGCTTGCCACGGCGGTGGCGCGCCGCGCATGAGCTGACCTTGTCCGTGAAGGCCGGGCCACTCGGGGGCCCCGGCCTTCATTTTGCGCGGCGTGCGTTTTTCCGAAGTGGGGACTTGGCCGAACGGGGGTGGTGCACAAATCGACGCCTGTGCCACCATCCCCTCGCCACGCGCCGAGCGTGGCGCGTCAACGGGGAGTCCATATGAGACTGAGTCGGTCAGCCCTGTCCCTGGTCACGTTTCTAGCCTTCATTCTCGTGCCCACCGCCGCGTCCGCGAAGCAGGACGACAAGTGCGGTGGGCGCCTGTCGTTCGGCGAGATCGCCGCCTGTTCCTCGATCGCCGACGAGCAGCAGCACGTCTTCACGTTCAACACCCGCCAGGATGCGGACACGATCTACCCGAGGCTCAAGACGCCGGACGGCGATTCGGTGAGCGCCAGCATCAGCGGGCCTGACGGTGTGGGCGTCTGCGCCGCGCACCTGTACGCCACGCCCTGCCGGCTCGGTGCCGCCGGCAAGTACACGGTCACGGTGTCGATGACCTACGGGACCGGTACCAACAGCTACCGCCTGGCGATCGAGTCGACGCGTACGCCGTCCGAGTGCACCAGGCTGGACAGCTCGTTCTTCTCGTTCGCCTCGCCGGGTGTGCCCGGCACGGTGCCGCTCGGCGCGGCGGCCGACTGCTACAGGTTCAGCCAGCCGACCGGGTCGGTGCTGTACCTGCGCGGCCTCGGCGGCGCGAGCATGGAGGGGCAGATCCTCGACGCGAACTACGAGACGGTGTGCGTCCTCGGCTACACGAGGCCGTGCACTCTGACCGGCCCCGCGCCGTACCGCGCCTTCGTCCTGTCGATGTACGGCGACGAGAGCGCGTACACGCTGAGGATGCCGCGGCTCTCGCAGTCGGTCGGCTGCCAGGTGACCCGGCCGACCACGTTCGGCGACCCGGGCGACGGCGCGGTCGCCGGCACCCTGACGGCCGAGGGACTCACCTGCCACAAGGTGAAGGCGCCGAAGGCCGGTGCGGTCGCCGTGCGCGTCGACCCGGACCAGGACGTGTTGTGGACGCTGTACGACGACGCGGGACAGCAGGTCTGCTCCGAGTACCCGAGCCCGCGGTACTGCCGGCTGCCGGTGGCCGGCAACTACACGATGCTGATGGAAAACCAGAACACGTGGGGCGACCCGGTGAACTACCAGCTCGCGATCCCCGCGCTCTACGCCAACGCCGGGTGCGAGGCGACGACGGGCACCTCGTGGGACCTGCCGACGCTCCTGGTGCACCAGACCTCGCGCGTGCAGACGAACTGCCAGCCGATCCGCGGCAACGCCGGCGACCGGATCATCACGTACAGCGCGCCGACGGTCTACAGCCAGATCATCACCTGGCTGGTGGACAGCACGGGCGGCGAGGCATGTCCAGATTGGACAGGCGAGGACGGCTGCGTGCTTCCCGCCACCGGCACCTACCGCGTCTTGTCGTACGTGCAGGAGTGGGGCGAGCAGGGGACGGACGCCACGTACAGGATGCAGGTGCGGCGCCTGTCCTCTCCCGCGGGATGCCCGACCCGCACGACCGGACCGTATGGCGCGGTGCCCGTACCGAGCGGCGTCCGCTGCCGGATCCTGGAGGTCCCCACACCGGGCACCTACCTGGTGAACGCCGTCAGCGCCGACAACGAGGAGACCTACGCCCACGTCTTCGACAGCCAGGGCCTGAGCGTGTGCGGCAGTCCTCAGTGCACGTTCACGGCACCGGGCAGGTACACGATGGTGCTGCAGGGCAGGCAGACCTACACCGTGATCGACAACAGCTTCGAGTACGCCACGGTGTTCCTCGGGCTGCCGCCGAGCGGCTGTGCGGAGGTTTCCGACGACGCCGCGCAGATCACCGCGCATTCGGACGTGTTCAACGGCGCCGGCCAGGTCCAGTGCCTGAAGCTGGCCAGCCCGGCCGGCGCGAAGGTGATCGAGCTCGTGCCCGGCGACGCGACGGGTGCCGGCCGGCCGGATGTGACCGTTGTCGACTCGACCGGGGCCTACGTCTGCGACTCGTCGTACTCGCTGCGCCAGGCGTCCTGCGAGCTGACGGGCACGGCGCCCTTCTTCGCGGTGATCAGGGCGACCGGGGGCAACCCCACGGGTCCGTACACGACGGCGTTCCCGCGCGTCGACGGCACGCCGGCCTGCGCGGTGCTGCCCCGGACCGCGGAGGGCGCCACGTTCGACACGAGCGCCGACCGCTTCGCGACCTGCTTCTCCATCCCGGCGGACGAGCACGCGGCCCGGGAGGTCTTCACGGTCCGCCGCACCGCCGGCACGGGTGGCGCGGCGGTGTCCATCTTCGACAGCACAGGTATCCGGTACTGCCAGGTTCCGTCGTCGGCCGACCGCACGTTCACCTGCTCGCTGCCCGCGGGCCCGGTAACGGTGATCGTCGAGGCGCACGCCGCCGACGCCACCTTCCAGCTCACCCACCGCGCCGCCTAGGGGTCCCGGGCGGCGGCCAGCGGTCGCGGGTGCGAGGTCGCAAACAGCGCTGTTTGCGGCCTTGCGCCGGCGCCGCGGGGCCGGGGGAGCTTGTCCAGCGCGGAGGGTGAGGCCGCGGGAGCAACGGTCCGGACCACGACGCACGTCGCGGTAGCTCAAGAAATCTTTTGAATTGGCTTGGGCGCCCCGCACGGTGGGGGCGCCCTGCCGCGGTCAGGCCCCGACGTAGGCGGCCAGGTGCTCGCCGGTGAGCGTCGAGCGGTCGGCCACCAGGTCGGCGGGCGTGCCCTCGAAGACGATGCGGCCGCCGTCGTGACCCGCGCCCGGGCCGAGATCGATGATCCAGTCACCGTGGGCCATGACGGCCTGGTGGTGCTCGATCACGATGACCGACTTGCCGGAGTCGACGAGCCGGTCCAGCAGGCCGAGCAGCTGCTCGACGTCGGCGAGGTGGAGGCCGGTGGTCGGCTCGTCGAGCACGTACACGCCGCCCTTCTCGCCGATGTTGGTGGCCAGCTTCAGCCGCTGCCGCTCGCCGCCGGACAGCGTGGTGAGCGGCTGGCCGAGCGTGAGGTAGCCGAGGCCGACATCGGCGAGCCGTTCGAGGATGGTGTGCGCGGCGGGCGTGCGCGCGTCGCCCTCGCCGAAAAACTCCTCGGCCTCGGTCACCGGCATGGCGAGCACCTCGGCGATGTTGCGGCCGCCGAGCGTGTACTCCAGGACCGATGCCTGGAAGCGCTTGCCCTCGCACTCCTCGCAGGTGGACTCGACGGTGGCCATCACACCCAGGTCCGTGTAGATCACGCCGGCGCCGTTGCAGGTGGGGCAGGCGCCCTCGGAGTTGGCGCTGAACAGTGCCGGCTTCACCCCGTTGGCCTTCGCGAACGCCTTGCGGATCGGCTCGAGCAGCCCGGTGTAGGTGGCGGGGTTGCTGCGCCGCGAACCGCGGATCGCGGCCTGGTCGATCACCACCACGCCCTCGCGGCCGGCGACCGAGCCGTGGATCAGCGAGCTCTTGCCGGAGCCGGCGACGCCGGTCACCACGCAGAGCACGCCAAGCGGGATGTCGACGTCGACGCCCTGCAGGTTGTGCGTCGACGCGCCGCGGATCTCCAGCGAACCGGAGGGCTCGCGCACCGCCTCCTTCAGGGACGCGCGGTCGTCGAGGTGCCGGCCGGTGATCGTGTCGCTCTTGCGGAGCCCCTCCACCGTGCCCTCGTAGCAGACCGTGCCGCCGCCGGTACCCGCGCCGGGTCCGAGGTCGACGACGTGGTCGGCGATGGCGATCGTCTCCGGCTTGTGCTCGACGACAAGCACGGTGTTGCCCTTGTCCCGCAGCCGCAGCAGCAGGTCGTTCATGCGCTCGATGTCGTGGGGGTGCAGGCCGATGGTGGGCTCGTCGAAGACGTACGTGACGTCGGTGAGCGACGACCCGAGGTGGCGGATCATCTTGGTGCGCTGCGCCTCACCGCCGGACAGCGTGCCGGCCGGGCGGTCGAGCGAGAGATAGCCGAGCCCGATCTCGGTGAACGAGTCGAGCAGGTGCTGGAGCCCGCCCAGCAGCGGTGCCACCGACGGCTCCTCGACGCCGCGGATCCAGTCGGCCAGGTCGCTGATCTGCATGGCGCAGACGTCCGCGATGTTCTTGCCCTTGATCTTCGACGACCGGGCCTCCGCGCTGAGCCGGGTGCCCTCGCACTCGGGGCAGGTCGTAAACGTGATAGCCCGCTCGACGAAGGCGCGGATGTGCGGCTGCATCGCGTCGACGTCCTTGGACAGGAACGACTTCTGGATCTGCGGGATCAGGCCGGAGTACGTCAGGTTGATGCCGTCGACCTTGATCTTGGTCGGCTCCCGGTACAGCAGGTCGTGCAGTTCCTTCTTGTTGTACTTGCGGATTGGCTTGTCCGGGTCGAAGTAGCCGCAGCCACGGAAGATCCGGCCGTACCACCCCTCCATGCTGTAGCCCGGGATCGTGAGCGCGCCCTCGTTCAGCGACTTGCTGTCGTCGTACAGGGCGGTCAGGTCGAAGTCGGTCACCGAGCCCATGCCCTCACAGCGCGGGCACATGCCGCCGAGGCGGGTGAACGTGGCCTTTTCGGCCTTCGTCTTCCCGCCCCGCTCGACCGTGATCGCGCCGCTGGCCTTCACCGAGGGCACGTTGAAGGAGTACGCGTTCGGCGAGCCGATGTGCGGCTTTCCGAGGCGGCTGAAGAGGATGCGCAGCATCGCGTTGGCGTCGGTGGCGGTGCCGACGGTGGAGCGGGGGTTGGCGCCCATCCGCTCCTGGTCGACGATGATCGCCGTCGTCAGCCCGTCGAGCAGGTCGACCTCGGGCCGCGACAGCGTCGGCATGAACCCCTGCACGAAGGCGCTGTAGGTCTCGTTGATCATCCGCTGCGACTCCGCGGCGATCGTGCCGAAGACAAGAGAGCTCTTGCCCGACCCGGACACACCGGTGAACACCGTCAGCCGGCGCTTCGGGAGCTCGACGCTCACGTCCTTGAGGTTGTTTTCGCGCGCACCCTGCACGCGAATAAGGTCGTGGCTGTCGGCGGCGTTCGGCGCGGCCGAGCGCGCCTTCGACGTCGTGGCCTTGCTCATCGTGTCTCCATCTCCTGCTGTGAGGCTGCCTCCACGCTGTGCGGGCCTCCTGGGGCTTCACGCTCCGCGCGCGTCTCTTTGGGTTCTTCACGCTCCGCGCGTCTCTATGGGTCCTTCACGCTCCGCGTGCTTCTTGGATACGGAGCATGTTGCCCGCGGGGTCCCGGATCGCGAAGTCCCGCACCCCGTACGGCTGGTCGATCGGCTCCTGGACGATCTCGGCGTCGGTCGCCTGGATCCGGGCGAAGAGGCCGTCGAGATCCTTGGTGGCCAGCACCACGCCCGCGTAGGTGCCCTTGGCCATCATCTCGGCGATGGTACGGCGCTCGTCGTCGGTGACGCCCGGGTCGGCGGCCGGCGGCTCCAACACGAGGGACGTGTCGGGCTGGTCGGCGGGGCCGACGGTGATCCAGCGCATCCCGTCGTATCCGACGTCGCCTCGCACTTCGAAGCCGAGGACGTCGCGATAGAACGCCAGGGAAGCGTCCGGGTCCTCGTGCGGGAGGAAACTCGCGTGAATCGTGATGTCCATGGCGATCATGCTAGGAGCGGTTCAGCACCGTGGCTTCTCGAATCCTGATCGGTCTGGTCACCTGTTTCGCCACGCACGACGGCATCCCCGCGGTAGCGCTCGCCGCCCGCTGCCGGTAGGCGCTCGGCGGCATCCCGACAAGCTCGGTGAAGCGCGTGCTGAAGGTACCCAACGAGGAGCAGCCCACCGCGAAGCAGACCTCCGTGACGCTGAGGTCACCCCGCCGCAGCAGGGCCATGGCGCGCTCGATCCGCCGCGTCATCAGATAGCTGTACGGCGACTCCCCGTAGGCGAGGCGGAACTGACGGCTGAGATGCCCGGCCGACATGTTCACCCCCGGGCGAGCGCGGCGACGTCGAGCGGCTTCGCGTACTCCCGGTCCATGCGATCCCGGACACGCCGGAGCAACGCGAGGTCACGCAGTTGCTGCGCGGCGGCCGGCCTGCTGGTCACGTGGGCGATGTTGCCACGTTTGGCGGGCGCGCGCGGGCATCCCCCACCCGGACATCCACGCCACCAAGTCCGGCGGCATTCGCGGATGCGGCCTGACCTGCGAAAACCCGGTCTCGGTCCGATGTTTGCTCGACAAGCCTGATGCCTGATGAGATTCTCTTTCTATGCGGCCCCGGCACAGTACCGAGGCCGACGCCGTCAGGCAGATACCTCTGGGCCGGTAACCCGCAGGGTATGCCATTCACGCCTGCGCAGGGCCAAGCGGACCGCGTCGGGCGTTGTACCCCGTTTGCAGGAGGGTTCAGCATGGTGTATCCGTTCCTGGCGCACAGGAGCCCTAGCAAGAGCCGCATATTCGCCCTCGTCAGGGCCGACGAGGATCGCCTCGAAGCGGTGACGACTCTCGGGGCCGCAGATGTTGATGCCACCGACGGCCTCGTCTCGGCGCTCAACTCCTACCTTGCGGACCGCGACGAGGAAAGCCTGCGGGCCGTGGTCGATCGCCTGCCGGAGGCGGTGCGTATCGCCGTGCGGAACTTCTTGCGGGAGCGCTGCGCGTTCGAGTTGGGAGCCTTTACCGCCTACGGGCCGATCGACGACATCCGCCTCTGTTACTTCAGCCGGGCAGATGAGGAGTTCATCCGGTATCTGGAAAGCGCATACATGATCGGCCTCGGCATCCGAGTGACAAACGAACTCGGAAGCTCGGGCAATGTCGACTGGGAGGTCCAACTCCGATCCGAGGAAGTGTTTGTCCCAGCAAGCGCCGAGCCCAGAGCGTGGGCCTTGCCCCAGGCTCCCGTCCTACGTACCTGGACCAGCGCGGAGACGAGGCGTGACCCCGTGCTCAGCGCCGTTGCCGTAGCGCGAGGAGCGAGTGACGACGGGTACTGGGTACGCCTGCACACTATCGCCAAGGGCGACGGCGAGATCGAGATGGAGAGCAGCTCGACCTCGACGTTTGTCGTCGATGTCTTCGAGGCTCCCATCCCTGTTTCCGCACACGACGAATGAATCCGTGGGCTTCGGGCGCCGAAGTGTGACGACGCTCCACTTCGAGGCGCGTTCTGACCCTCGCAGCTTTGTCCATCGTGGACGCTGCCTAGCTTTCGGAGCGCTTTACACCGGTTCGACGCCGGTGATCCGTTTGAGGTTGAACCAGCGTTCGTCCTCGCGGAGCCGGCACCAGGCCAGCAGGGAGCCGCCGCTGAGTTCGATGTTGTCGATGGTGCGGCTGCTCGGATTGCCGTCCCGGTTGACATAGCTGATCGTCACCGGCTGCTGGTTGTCGATCGCGTGGGCGAGGATCCGTGCTTCGCTCGTGGTGAGATTCGTCGCGGAGAGGCGTATAGCGTGTAGCGGGTGCGTGAGCGGTATCAGCGTCTCGTCGGGAGCGGCAAGCAGCTTGCGGGCGACGTCGGCGGCGTCCGGTTGGGCCACCGTCTGACGCGGCTTGCCTTTGCGAGGCTTCGCCGGGCTCGTGGCGCGCGGCGGCCTGGCGGACGCACGGTGGTCGACCGCCCGTTCCAGGATCGGTGTACCGTCCTCGGCTTCGGCGACCGGCGCGTAACCGGCATTCCGGAGCGCGGCAAGCACATCCTCAAGAGGGACGGCGGCGGCGAGCACGGTCGGAGCGAGCTGGCGCAACCCCAGCGACCGCAGCCGACGGTCCGCCACGATCTCCTTCAGCAGGGCGAGGTCGTCGCTGCGCAGGCAGCAGGCCACCGTGGTGGCCCGCACAGCGCCGTGCCGCCGGGCGACATCGGCGACCAGATACCGCAACGGCTGCGGCAACTCACCGGCGGACACGCCGGCGAGCGCGTCAAGCAGAGCCTCGGCGGTATACCCGGCGTCGAAGGCCCGCCGCACGGAGGACGGGCCAAAACGCCAGGTGCGCGCGACCCCACGGGCTTCGGGTTCAGCTGCCAGGTCGAGCAGCGCACCCAGGCCAGCGTCCGGGCTGCCGCTGACCACTGCGGTGAGGTCGGCCTGCAACCGGACGCTGCGCTGGGTCGTGCCGACATCGCCGAGTACCCCGGTCAGGTCGTCAGCACCGCCCAGCAGAGCCAGGCCAGCCGTGGTGACGACGCCCGCGCCGGTCAAGCCGAGCAGGGCACCTTCCTCCCAGCAGGCGATCGCCCGTTCCACCGCGGTGGCGGGGTCACCGAAGGCGTAGGGCTGGCGCCAAATCGCCAGCTCCGCCAGAGCATATGGGTCGTCGATGGCAGTGGCCCGCACCTCGGACGCGGCGGCGATGACGGCAGTGCGCAGTGCGACGGCCCCGGGCTGAACCTCGTCAGGCGTGACCGCGCCGCCGGCGGCCAAGGGCGCGGACGGCAACCGCCACCACGCGGTCAACAGTGCGGACAGCTGACTCGCCGGCTCCTGTTTTCGCCATCCGTCGTAGTCGGCGGTTGGCGTGGCCTGTCCGTCCGCCAGCGACAGCAGCCCGGCGCGCGCCGCCACTGACACCGCCAGCCGCAGCTCCGGCTCGGTGCAGCCGACCGCTTTCGCCATCCGCTTCAGCTCGCGCAGGCCGACGCCACCGGAGCGGAGCGTCGGCACCGGCTTCTTGCCCGCCGCCTCCAGAAGATCGGCGACCAGCCGGACCATCGCCGCGCCAGCGGCCGCCGCCGCACTCGCCGACGCCGCCGGATCAGCAGCCGACCGACCGACAGCCGGCGGCACGGGATCGAACGGCGCGGTGTACTCCGAGCCACGCAGCGCCAAGGCGACCTCGGCCGGCACAACCAGCCCACCACCCGGCTCGAAGGAGCGCACCAGCAGGCCCCGCGCGATCGCCCACTGCTGAGGCCGTCGTGACCGGTCGCCGTAGTAGAACGGCTCCGGCTCCACCTCGCCACCAGCGGCAGCCTTCTCCAGCAGCTCGCGCGCATCGGCCGGAGCGCCAGCCACCACGGCACGCACGCGCTCCGGATCGCGCAGGCACGTCAGCACCAAGTCGAGCATCTCGGCCTTGCGCCCCGTCGGCTTGAGACCCAGATCCCGAGCCATCCTGCGAATGTATTCAGCATTCTGGTACGCGAAGCCCGCCGCGACAGGATCGCCCAACCCCAGCGGACGCGGCCAAACCGCGACGGCAGCGGGCACGAGCCGCGGCGCGGCGTCATCGAGCAGGAGCGCGTAGGACCGGAGCGTGTCCAGGGCCCGCGTCACGTCCGCCCGCACGCTGGCCGTCCCGGCGCCGAGGAGCCGGTCCAGAGCCGTGCGCTCCGCCCCGCCGCCGAGTGCTGCCAGGGCCTCGGCGACCTGCAACGTCGGACGGTCCAGCCGGCGCAACGCGGCTACGGTCGCCGCGGGCGTGGACAGTCGTTCGGCCAGTTCGCCCAGCGACTCCGGTGGCGGCACGGCCAACGCCTCCGGACGGCGCCGCAGCAGGTCAGCCAACCCGTCCTCGCCGAGGAGCCTCAACCAAGACGCGGTGACCACGTGACCTCCGTCCGTTCTGGCACGGATGGACCCTACCGCCCGGTTACGGCCGTGGTCGTTCCGCCGGTGCTCTGTGCCCCGTTCAGTCGACGCTCACCGCCCCCACCCTTCCTGACCCCGTTGCACGCGGGTGTGACCGCGCCGACGGGGCGGTACTGGGACGTACTCGAGGAGTCGTTCGGCTGCCTTCGCTTCCCGTAGACGGCCCGCCGCCCGACACAGCTCGGCGAAATTCTCAGCGAACGCCGACAGGTGATAGACCAGTTCCACAGCGGCCCCCGCGTTAGCCCTGAGCATCTAAGTCGGTAGATCCTAGTGATCGTTGATCGGGCTGTTGAGCTGCTGAAACGGTGGAGCGGGCGACGGGAATCGAACCCGCACCGTCAGTTTGGAAGACTGAAGCTCTGCCATTGAGCTACGCCCGCGTGCGCCCCGGACCTGCCGGGGTGCGCCACCAGACTACTGGGTCGAGGCCGCCGGGTGCGCGCGGCATACGGTCCGTCGGCGTGGGGCGTTGCGCCAAACGTTAAGGGGACCGCATAGACTTCGGGGCGCACGGGGTGTGGCGCAGCTTGGTAGCGCACTCGCTTTGGGAGCGAGGGGCCGTGGGTTCAAATCCCGCCACCCCGACTTGAAACAGGCTCTGACCTGCGCAAACGCGGATCAGGGGCACCCCTCGCGGTCCGCCGGCGCTAGGGTTTAGCGCCATGCTGCATGAGTTGAACGTGCCCGGCGTTCCCTTCCCTTTCGCGCCGTCCGAGGGAGGGTCATGGCAGGTCGACGAACAGGCCGGCTCGGTGACCGTGACGGCAGCCCCGCACAGCGACATCTTCGTCGACCCCGGTGGCGACGGCACGCTCAACGCGGAGTCGATGCTGAACGCGGCGACCCTGCTCGGCGTGCCGCCCGAGGGCGACTTCCAGCTCAGCGCGCGGGTCACTGTGGACTTCGCGGCGACGTACGACGCGGGGGTCCTGCTGCTCTGGGCCGACGAGCGGCACTGGGGCAAGCTCTGCTTCGAGTACTCGCCGGCCGGTGAGCCGATGATCGTGTCGGTGGTCTGCCGGGGCGTGGCCGACGACGCCAACGCGTTCGTGGTGTCGGGGCGCACGGTGTGGCTCCGGGTCTCACGGATCGACCGGGCCTACGCCTACCACGCCTCGCTCGACGACAAGACGTGGCAGATGATCCGCTTCTTCGTCCTCGGAGACGTCCGCAGCGACGTCATCGGTGACGGGACCACGGGCGACCGGATCGGCTTCGAGGCGCAGTCGCCGACGGGCGAGGGTTGCCGGGTGACGTTCGACGAGATCCAGTTTGCATCGGCGCGCCTGGCCGACCTCCGCGACGGTTCCTGAGGGGTTCCGGGGAAGGCGCCGGCGCGGCTCTTCAGCCGCGCCGGACGATCCTGCCCCACTCCGAACCGTTTCCGAACCGCCGCATCATGGCTGCCACCTCATCCATCCGGCCGGCGCACCCGGGTGGTGCGCCGGAGTTGCGTCGTGAGCCCCGGTGTCGATCCGGGCACACCGTCCTTATGAGGGACGGCCGGGCAGCCAACGCCCGCGCTCACGGCAGTCCACAGTGGATGGCATCTGAGGTATCCGGCCGCGCGCCCCCGGCTGGATTCGAACCAGCGGCCTCGGCCTTCGGAGGGCCGCGCGCTTCCGCTGCGCTACGAGGGCAGGTGACGTGGGCCCGTGACGGGCCGCGTGCCCCGGGGAGGACTCGAACCTCCGACATCCGCCTTGTCGAGACGGCGCTCTCCCGCTGAGCTACTGGGACGGGAGCGAGGGCCGGATTCGAACCGGCGATCTCGGGCTTATGAGACCCGCGGGAACGGCCGAGCTTCCCCACCTCGCAGTGCGCCGCGAAGGGACCGAACCCCACACGGCCTTGTCGAACAGGTGGCGCTGTCCCGCCGGGTGGAGTCGAACCACCTGCCTTCGCCTTATCAGAGCGACGCCCTTACCACGCGGGCCACGACGGGTTGGAGCAGCGAGACGTGGCGGAGGGGCCACGCGCGTACCCGGAACAGGAGTCGAACCTGCAACACACCGGTTCTGAGCCGGCGGCCTCTGCCATTTGGGCTACCCGGGCAGGGCCCGTCACGGACGGACCCGATGGTCCATGAGTGGAGTGACGCGGAGTCGAACCGCGCTCGCGGAGCTTGCAAGGCAACGCTGTGCACCAGCACCCACCCCATCGGCTGACGTGAACGTGCCCTCGGCGCGAGTCGAACGCGCACGTGACCGCCATCTCGGGACGGCGCCTCTGCCAGTTGGGCTACGAGGGCGAGGCGGCCGGCGCCCCGTGTGCGCCGGCCGCGTCATCAGCGCGCGAGCGACGCCCACGACGGGGTCGCCGGCTCGAAGCTCGACCGCATGCCCGCTTCGGCGGGGGTGCGGTCGCCCTTGCGCTGGTTGCAGCCATCACAGGCCGCTACGGTGTTGAGCCAGGTGTTCCGGCCGCCGCGGGAGCGGGGCAGGACGTGGTCGACGGTGGTGGCGTGCCCACCGCAATAGGCGCAGCGGCGGCCGTCGCGGGCGAGGACGCCCGCACGGGACCAGGCCGGGCCCGCCGTGTACCGCCACCTCGTCACCACGTACCGGACGAGGCGGACGACTGTGGGCACCGGGTAGATGCCGATCAGGCGGTCGGGGTGTGCCTCGTGTACCTCGGCGACGCGCCTTACGAGCATGCGTACGGCATGGCGCAGACTGACCCGGTGGAGCGGGCCGAGGTCGGCGTTGACAACCAGGACGTCCACCGGGAGTCCTCCTTTCTGCATAGGAATGAAAACTGCCCAGCCGTCACCGAAGAAACAGCGCGGCCGGGCGCCTTTCCGTCATGCCATCCACTGTGGAGTTCTCAATATTCGACGCCGATACGCGAAATGCGCATGGCAAAGCAGGGGCAGCAGGATTCGAACCCGCGACCTACGGTTTTGGAGACCGCCGCTCTGGCCGGACTGAGCTACACCCCTATGGGCTCTAGCTGCACGTGTACCGAAAGAAATGCGTTGGTGGACAACGAAAAAGCCGCCCGGCCCCTGGAAGGGTGGGCGGCTGAGCGCGCTATGTCCGCGCTACCGTCGCCGCCTGCCTTTCAGGGCCGACTCTTGGTTTGCAATGACATCTGTGGGCCAACCGAATGACGGCATGCCCACGAGACCGCATAGCGGAAGCCGCTGCGGTGCGTAGTCGGCGCGCCGAAACATCTCGGTGACTCCTCTGGTCGTGTCGAACGTTGCAGTAATAAAGGTAAGCGGCAATCTCCACTCACGCAACAGTCTTTTGGACAGGGATGTTCAAGGACACAAAACTGTGATGTGGCAGGCTGAGGGACGTGGATCCCAACGGCGGCGACCCGAAGGCCCTGCGGCGCGGCGACTTCCCCGTGCTGCGCGAGCTTCCGACCCGATGGTCGGACGACGACGTCTACGGCCATGTCAACAACGTGGTGCACTACGCGATGTTCGACTCCGCGGTCAACGGTTGGCTCATGGAGGCGACCGGCACGGACATCCGGCGGCTGCCGGCGATCGGTCTGGTGGTGGAGACGCAGTGCCGGTACTTCGCGGAGCTCCGCTTCCCCGACGTGGTGACCGCCGGGCTCGGCCTGGAGCGGGTGGGCACGTCCAGCGTCGTCTACCGCCTGGCGCTCTTCGGCCCGGGCGGTGAGGCACCGGCCGCGGTCGGGCGCTTCGTGCACGTGTACGTCGACCGGGAGTCCCGCCGGCCGGTGCCGGTGCCCGACCGGATCCGTGCCGCGCTGCGGCTGCTGGAGTCCACTGTGGAGGAAGTATGAGCCGGGAGACCATCTTCACCTACGCGGCGCCGCAGCTGAAGTTCGGCGCGGGTGCGGCCGACGAGATCGGGTACGACCTCGGCCAGCTCGGTGCGCGGCGGGTGCTCGTCATCACCGATCCCGGCGTCGCGGCGGTCGGCGCGCCGCAGCGGGTGGCCGACGCGATGCGGCGGTACGGGGTGGTGGCGGAGGTCTTCGCGGACGTGCACGTGGAGCCGACCGACACCTCGATGCGCCACGCCGTGGAGGTGGCGCGGGCGGGTGGGCCGTGGGACGCGTTCGTGGCCGTGGGTGGCGGCTCCTGCATCGACACGGCGAAGGCGGTCAACCTGTTGACCACCAACCCCGGTGACCTGATGGAGTACCTCAACCCACCGGTCGGTGGCGGGCGCGCTCCTGAGCAGCCACTCAAGCCGCTCGTGGCGGTGCCGACCACGACCGGCACCGGGGCGGAGAGCACGACGGTCTGCGTGCTCGACGTGCTGGAGCTGAAGCTCAAGACCGGAATCAGCCACGCACGCCTGCGCCCCACGCTGGCCGTCGTCGACCCGCTCCTGACCGTGACGCAGCCACCGGAGGTGACCGCCGCGAGCGGCATGGACATCCTCTGCCACGCGCTGGAGAGCTACACGGCCAAGCCCTACACCGAGTTCGACGCCAAGGAGCCGGGGCAGCGCGTGCCGTACTGCGGCGCCAACCCGGTCGCTGACATGTGGGCGGAGAGGTCGATGGCGCTTCTCGCCCGCTCGCTGCGTACCGCCGTCGCGCACGGCGACGACCTGGTGGCGCGGACGGACATGGCGCTGGCCGCCACGTTCGCCGGGATGGGTTTCGGAAACGCGGGGGTGCACATCCCGCACGCCAACGCGTACCCGATCGCGGGTGGCGTGCGAGGCTTCCACCCGGCGGGTTACCCGGAGGGCGAGCCGCTCGTGCCGCACGGCATGGCGGTGGCGCTGACCGCGCGGGAGGCGTTGCGGTTCACGCACGAGTCGAGCCCGCAGCGGCACCGCCGCGCGGCCGAGCTGCTCGGCGGCGACGACCTGCCGACCGTCCTCACCGCCCTGATGCGCGACATCGGCATCCCCAACGGCATCGCCGCTGTCGGCTACGACGAGGGCGACATCGACACGCTCGTCGGCGGGGCGATGAAGCAGCAGCGCCTGCTCGCCATCTCTCCCCTGCCGGTACGGGAAGAGGACCTCGCCGGCATCTTCGACCGCTCGCTCAGCCTCTGGTAGCGGCCGCGGCGGTGTGCCCGAGCAGGGCCGGCACAACGAGGTCCCATGTGGACGGTGGTGGCGCCTGGTGCCCCACGCCGTCGAGCATCAGCAGCTGGGCGCGCTTGATCTCGCGGGCGAGCATGACCGCGTGACCCGGCGGAAAGAACGGGTCGGCGGTGCCGTGGATGACTAGGGTCGGCGCGGTGATTTCGCCGAGCCGGTGGCGGGTGCCGTCGCTCCCCTTGAGCAGCGCGTGGTTCTTCGTGCTCGACTCGATGTCGATCGTGCGGGCCACGACGCGGCGGGCGATCTGCCGCGTGTACCCCTCGTCGAAGGTGTCCGGCCCGGCGAAGGGGCGCCAGTCCTCGACGAGGTAGTCGACCACGGCCTCCGGGTCGCTCCAGTCGGGCTCGGGTGCCGGGTTGGCGAACGCGGCGACCAGTCGCTCGTCCATCGGCGGCAGGTCGTCGTCCGGGCCGGTGCTTGTCGAGACGAGGGTGAGCGTGGCGACCCGCTGCGGGTGGTCTACCGCCAGGTGCTGGGCGATGGCGCCGCCCATCGAGATGCCGACGACGTGCGCGCGACCGCCGGCGAGCAGGTCGATCAGGCCGGCCGCGTCGGCGATCAGGTCGTCGCCGGTGTACTCCGGAGCGCCGGGCGGGTAGGTGACCGAGCGGCCGGTGTCACGGAAGTCGTACCGGATGACATGCCGCCCGCCGAGCGCCAGCCGCCGGCAGAAGTCGGCGTCCCACCAGTCCATGCTCGAGGACATGCCGCTCAGTAACAGGATCGGCGGCGCATCCGCGTCGCCGAACGTCTCGGCGCAGAGATCCACCCCGTTGACGTGCACCATCGCCTCGCCCATGGTCACCAACGTACCCGCGCGGGCGATATTGACGCCCGCAACTTCATGCCCTCACTATTAGGACCGCTCGCCCGGCACTCCCACCGGCCTGAGCGTGACCGGGCGGACCACCCGTACCGTCTCGCTCTCCTGGACCGCCGCGGCCGCGACCGACTTCCCGATCGCCGGCTACGACGTGCTCTCCGGGTCTTCCGTCGCCGCCAGCGGCACCGGCACGAGCGCGGTGGTCACGGGGCTCACGCCGAACACCACCTACACGTTCGCGGTCCGGGCCAAGGACACCCGGGGCAACCTCTCGGCGGCCAGCGCCACGGTCAGCGCGACCACGCTCAACCCGGCCAACGACACCACGCCGCCGTCCGCGCCCACCGGCCTGCGCTCGACGGCGAAAACCGCCACGACGGTCACCCTCGCCTGGAACGCGGCGAGCGATGCCAGCGGCATCGCCGGATACGACATCTACACCGGGACCACGCTGCGGGCCAGCGTCACCGGCCTGACCGCGGTGGTCGGTGGGCTTTCTCCCATAACGGGGTACACGTTTACGGTGCGGGCGCGGGACACGTACGACAATGCCTCGGCGGCCAGCAACGCGGTCTCGGTCACCACGGACGACGTGGTGGGCGCGGGGCGGTACGCGAAGGTCGGCTATTTCGTGCAGTGGGGCATCTACGGCCGGCAGTACTTCGTGCGCAACCTGGACACCAGCGGCGCCGCCGCGCGCCTGACCCACATCAACTACGCGTTCGCCAACGTCGACCCGGTCAACCTGACCTGCCTGCAGGGCGTCACCCGCGGTACGACCACCAACCCGCAGGATCCTGACCAGGGCACCGGGGCCGGCGACGCGGACGCCGACTACGGCCGCCCGTTCGCCGCGTCACAGTCGGTCGACGGGGTGGGTGACACCGGGTGGGAGCCGCTGCGCGGCAACTTCAACCAGCTCAAGAAGCTCAAGGCCAAGCACCCGCACCTCAAGGTGCTGATCTCGATCGGCGGCTGGACGTACTCCAAGTTCTTCTCGGACGCGGCGGCCACCCCGGCGTCCCGGGAGAAGTTCGTGCGGTCCTGCATCGACATCTACATCAAGGGCAACCTGCCCGCCTACAACGGTGCTGGCGGGCCGGGCAGCGCCGCGGGCATCTTCGACGGCATCGACATGGACTGGGAGTGGCCCGGCTCGGAAGGGCACCCGGGCAACCACGTCAGCCCGGCCGACAAGGCCAACAACACGGCGCTGATGGCCGAGTTCCGCCGCCAGCTCGACGCGCTGAGCACCACCACCGGCAAGCGGTACCTGCTGACCGCGTTCACCCCGGCGGACCCGGCGAAGATCGCGGCGGGCTGGGACATCGGGCCCGGCGGCGTCTTCGAGTCGATGGACTTCGCCAACGTGCAGGGATACGACTTCCACGGCGCCGGCTCGGACAACTCGTGGGAGCCGGGCCGCGCCGGCCACCAGGCCAACCTCTACCGGGACGCGCAGGACCCGTACCCGTTCGAGTTCAGCGTCGACCGGGCGGTGCAGACCTATCTGGACGCCGGCGTCAACCCGCGCAAGCTCACGGTCGGCCTGGCCTTCTACGGGCGCGGGTGGCAGGGCGTGGCGGCCGGCGGCGCCGGGGTGAACGGGGAGTGGCAGACCGCGAACGGGGCGGCGCCCGGCCAGTTCGCCGAGGAGGCGGGCACGCGCGGGTACGCCAACCTGCTCTCCGGCGTGCCCGGCTGCACCGTCCACCACGACACCCAGTCGGTCTCCAGCTACTGCTACACCGGACCGGGCGGGCAGTGGTGGAGCTTCGACGACGCCTGGTCGATCGGGCAGAAGACCGCCTGGCTGAAACAAAAAGGCCTGCTCGGCGGCATGATCTGGGAGATGTCCGGTGACACCGCGAGCGGCACGTTGATGAGCGCGCTGCACAGCGGGCTCTGAGCCGGAAGGGGGCGTCCCGGACGTTTCGGGACGCCCCCTTGACTGGCCGCGCGGCATCGATCACGCTCTCCGTGTTGGTGAGAGCGCTCTCTCACCGCCCCGGTTTCGGCGTCCGGGCCCCCGAACCCCCGCACGGGAGCTGCCATGGCCACGAGAGTCAGATCCAGATCCAGACGCACCTACTCCCTCATCGCCGCCGTCGTCCTCCTCCTCGCCGGCTACGCCGCCGTCACCATGGGCACGGCCAACGCGGCGGGACCGCTGCTGTCCCAGGGGCGGCCGGCCACCGCCTCGTCGGTCGAAAACGCCACGATGGCCGCGGCCAACGCCGTCGACGGCAACACCGGCACCCGCTGGTCGAGCGCGTTCAGCGTTCCACAGTGGATCCAGGTGGACCTCGGGGCGACGGCGGCCGTCGACCAGGTGGTCCTCAACTGGGAGGCGGCCTACGCCTCGGCCTTCCAGATCCAGGTCTCCACGAACGGCACCACGTGGACGAACATCTACAGCACCACGTCCGGCACCGGCGGCGTGCAGACCCTGGCGGTCACCGGCACCGGCCGCTACGTGCGGGTCAACGCCACCGCCCGCGCCACCGCGTACGGCATCTCGCTGTGGGAGTTTCAGGTCTTCGGAAACGGGGCGACGGGCGCCTGCGGCACCGCGAACGCCGCACAGGGTCGGCCGGCCACCGCCTCGTCCGCCGAAAACGCCACGATGGCCGCCTCCGCAGCTTTCGACGGAAACGGCGCCACCCGCTGGTCCAGCGCGTTCAGCGATCCACAGTGGATTCAGGTGGACCTCGGCTCCTCGTTCACCGTCTGCCAGGTGGTGCTGACGTGGGAGGCCGCGTACGCCTCGGCCTTCCAGATCCAGGTCTCGGCGAACGGCAGCACGTGGACGAACATCTACAGCACCACCACCGGCACCGGCGGCACGCAGACGCTGACCGTCAACGGCACCGGGCGGTACGTGCGGATGAACGGCACCGCGCGCGCGACGCCGTACGGGTACTCGCTGTGGGAGTTCGCGGTGCGCACCACCGGGTCGGGCCCGACCACGCCGCCACCCACGACGCCCCCGCCCACCACGCCGCCGCCGGGCGGGTTCTGGGGTGACACGGCGAGCATCCCCCCGGCGCAGAACGTCGTGATGCTGAAGATCCTCAACCGCACCAACGGCCGGTACCCGGACAGCCAGGTGTTCTGGAGCTACAACGGCCAGGTCCGCTCCATCGCCGAACAGCCGTACTTCGACATGCCGGTCAACACCGCCGGCCGGATGTACTTCTACCTCGGCTCACCCAACTCGCAGTACTGGGACTTCATCGAGTTCACCGTCGGGCCGTCGGTCTTCAACGGCAACACCACGCGGGTCGACGCGTTCGGGCTCAAGCTCGCGATGCGGCTGCGGGCGCACGACGGATACGACGTGGCGGTCGGTGAGGACCAGGCCACGTTCGCCGAGGACCGGGCCGCGACGTTCCAGCGGTTCATCAACGAGATGCCGGCGGAGTTTGACCACCTGGCGCAGATCCAGGCGCCGTACCGCATCCCGTCGCCGGGCCACTCACCGCAGTTCCAGGCCGGCGGCCCGTACCAGAACTACCTGTCCAGCTACGCCTCGTCGGTCGGCTTCTCGGCGTCGACGACGGACATCTTCGGGTGCGCCGGTCCGCTGGCCAACAACCCGAGCATGTGCGCCGCGCTGAACCGGCACGTCACGCACCTGCCGGCGTCCCAGCAGTCGAACCCGAGCCTCTTCTACCAGACGGCACCGGCCAACTACTACTCGCGCTTCTGGCACGACCACGCCATCGACAAGCTGTCGTACGGCTTCCCGTACGACGACTACGCCGACCAGTCCTCGTTCGTCTCGCACGGCAACCCGCAGTGGTTGCTGATCGCGGTCGGCTGGTGAACGACGCGGCCGGGGCCGTCCGTGGGACGGCCCCGGCCCTTCCCCGTCCTCAGGGCAGCATCGCCGGGTCAGCGGCCAGCTCGGCCACCTGCCGGGCGGTCAACAGCGGCTCCGCCAGCGGCGTGAGGGCCACGTCTCGGCCCGAGGGCCTGGTGTTGACGGCGTCGGGTGGAAGATCACCTTCCGGCTCGTAGCTGGCCACACCTTGCGCCGACGAGACCATGAGCTCACCGCCGTCGAGGTGCCGCACCGCCACGATGACCTCGCCCCGCTCGGCGTCGTGCTCGCGGGTCACCTTGATCAGCACACCGTTCACCGTGATCACCTCGCACGGCAGGGCGGCGTCCACCTTGCTGGGCGCGAGCTCCCGTGCGCAGAGGTCGGCCCTGGTCGGAGCCGGCTTCCCGTCGTAAAGGATCACCGCCATCAGCTCGCCGGCACGGCCATCCGCGGTGACCCTGATCTGGCTGACCGCGGAGAGCATCTGCCGGCCCGGCTCCATCCGGAGCTTGCGCGAGTACACCGTCTTGTCGCCGCTGCCCCGGAAGGAGTCGATCTTCCACGGCCCGGACGGCACCGCGGCCCGCAGGATCTTCTCCATCTGCCGGCCGTGCACGGGCGCCGCGTGAGCACTCGGCGGCGCGGTCGTGGTGGTCGCGGCGGGCGCGAGCCCGGCCGCCGTCGTCTCGGTCCGCGGTGCGGGATCCGCGGACGGTGCCGCCCGCATTCCGGCGAACGCCGGTGTGAGCAGCACGCCCGCCACGGCCGCGGCCGCGACACCGGAGCCGGCCACGCGCAGGCGATTGCGCCGCGCGGTGCTCCGCCTGGCCATGGCCAGCGCGGCGGCGCCGTCCCGCAGCGGGGGCGCGGGATCCTCCAGCGCCAGCTCGCAGATCGTCTTCACCTCGTTCACAGCCGCCCTCCTCCAAGCGGTCGCTTCAAATCGTCGAGTGCTCCGCCGAGCACCTGCCGCAGGTCGGCGAGGCCGTCCGCGGTCTGGCTCTTCACGGTGCCGGTGGAACAGCCGAGGATGTCGGCCACCTGCTCGACGGAGAGGTCGGCCCAGAACCGGAGCACGAGCACCGCGCGCCGCCGCTTCGGCAGCCGGGTGAGCGCGGTGCGCAGAACGACCCGCTCGTCGGGCCGCCCCTGCTCGGGCGCGACCGCGTCCAGGTCCGCGCTGCCGGGCACCGTGGCGCGCTCGCGCCGCCACGGCCGCCGCCGCTCGTCCAGAAACGCGCGCACCAGAACCCGCCGGGTGTACTGGTCGAGCACGTCGTGCCGCTCGATCCGGTGCCACGCCTGGTAGAGCTTGGTGAACGCGGTCTGGGTCAGGTCCTCCGCGAGGTGCCAGTCGCCACAGAGCAGGTACGCGGTGTTGCGCAGCTGGTTGGCGTGCGCCGCGTAGTAGGCGACGAACTCGCTCTCGTGATCGCCACGTCCCATGTCACCCGCGCCCTCCCGTCTTCCTCGGTCGGGATAGACACGTAGCGAACCACCGAGCCGGTTGGTTTGACGAGTCCGGTCACGCGGACTGGCGGATCACCAGGGACGGCGTGAAGATCACTGACCTGGGGGTACGGCGCGGGTCCCGGAGGCGGGCGAGCAGTAGCTGGGCCATCTCGCCGGCCATCTCCTCCACCGGCTGGTGGATGGTCGTCAGCGGCGGGCGGGCGTCGAGGGCGGCGCTGCTGTCGTCGAAGCCGACCACCGCCACGTCCTGCGGCACCCGCCGGCCGAGCTCCTGAAGCGTGCGCACCGCGCCCTCCGCCATCAGGTCGTTGGCGACGAAGAGGCCGTCGATGTCGGGATGCTGCTCGATAAGCCGCCGGGTGGCCACTTCGCCGCTGGCCCGGGTGAAGTCGCCCCGCACGGCGGGCACCGTGCCACCGACCGCCGCGCGGAAGCCGACAAGGCGCTCGTGCCCGGGCGGGATGTCCTGCGGGCCGCAGATCGTGGCCAGCCGCTGTCGGCCGAGGGCGAGCAGGTGCTCGGCGGCCATCCGGGCGCCGGCCTGCTGGTCGACGTCGACATAGCTGTGCGGCACCGGCCGGGCCGGTCGCGCCGAGAGCACCGCCGGCACGTGCAGGTCGTGCAGCTGGCCGGGCAGCGGGTCGGCGCTGTGGTTGGAGATCAGCAGCACGCCGTCGACGTGCCCCTGCCGCAGGTACCGCAGCACGAGGTGGTGGCTCGGCGGATCGGCGGGGATGATCACCAGGTGGATGCCCTCGGGGCGGAGCACCTCCTGCGCGCCGGCGGTGACCCGGCCGATGTACGGGTCGGTGAAGAGCCGGTTGAGGAACGGCGTCTCGTACGAGCCGTGGCCGGGCGGCTCGGAGATGACCAGGGCCACGGAGTCGGTGCGGCGGGTCACGAGCGAGCGGGCGGCGAGGTTCGGCACGTACCCGATCTCCGCTATCGCCCGCTCGACGGCCGCCCGTATGGCGGGGTCCACAGTGGGCACCGCGTTGATGACCCGGGAGACGGTCGCCCGCGAGACACCCGCGACAACGGCGACCTCTTCGAGAGTCGGGCTCCGCCAACCGCGCTCGCTCCCCGCCCCCGAAGGCCGGCGCGCTCCGGCCTCGTCGCTTCGCTCCTCGGACCGGAGCTTGCCGGCCGCGGGGCGGCCCGCCGGCCCGTTTCCGGGCCGGCGGGTCTGTTCGTCGGTCACGGCGTCCCGTTGACGCCGCACTTGATGATCGGCCGGATGCAGTCGCGCACCCGCCGCTCCAGCTCGGCCACCGGCCAGGCGTTGAAGAAGTCACCGTGCATGGTGAATCCTCGGCCCGACGAGAGGCGGAAGCGGGACGGGTCGCCGTTGGCCGGGTAGCGGAGCACCTGGCGGAGCTTCGGCACCGGCACCGGGTGGGTGGAGGGGCAGTTGCCGGCCACCGGGTACGCCATGTGGCTCTTGTGGTCGGCGGAGTCGAGGTCGCGGCCGTTCCAGCACTGCGGGAAGTCCAGGTAGGACTCGATCATGCTGCCCGCCGGGCAGGTGAGGAAGTCCTTGGACGCGCCGGCCTCGTTGTGGTGCAAGCAGGACCACCGGGAGATGGTGGTCGCGTCGGGCGCCGTCGCCTTGGCGTTGCCGGCGACGATCCGCAGGCCCAGCGGGAAGGGCTGGATGCGCGCGGTGACGTCGGGGTTCACGCCCTCGCCCAGGTAGTAGAAGATGCCGGTGACGGGCTCGACCGGCTGGTCGTTGACGTAGAACGTCGGCACCCAGTACGACGAGGTGTCGACGGCCGGGCTGCAGTTGCTGGCACCGTTCAGCAGGTCGTTGACGTTCGTGTACGCGTTGGTGACCCGGCTGCCGAAGAAGCTGTGCATGTGCGAGGCGCCCGGCAGGTTCGGGAACACGATCGGGTCGTCCGGCAGCCGGTGGCTGTACGGGCAGTCAGCGAGGAACTCGGAGACCCGCACGATCGGGCCGCTCGGCGGGGGTGGCGGTGCCGAGCCACCCGCGCCATAGACCTGGAACTCCCAGAGCGAGACGCCCCACGCGGTGGCGCGGGCCGTCGAGTGGAGCCGCACGTACCGCCCCGAACCGGAGACGGTCAGGTCCTGCACACCACCGGTGCCGTTGGTGGTCGTGTGGATGGTGGACCAGCCGCCGCTGCCGGTCGCCGAGGTCTGGATGGTGAAGGCGCGGGAGTACGCGCCCTCCCACCTCAGCACGACGCGGCTGATCGTGGCGGTGGCGCCCAGGTCGATCTGGATCCACTGTGGATCCGAGAACGCACTGGACCAGCGGGTGCCGGTGTTGCCGTCGACCGCGGCGGAGGCGGGGCTGCCCGCGTTCTCCGTCGAGGAGGCCGTCGCCGTGCGGCCCTGCGAGATCAGGGGGTCGGCGGCCTGAGCGGTGGCGGCGTTGACGGCGAGATAGCCGGTGAGGAGGGCGAACAGCCCGACGGCGACCGACGCCGTCCGGAGTCGTCTTTGCATGTGGCTTCCTTCGGATCGTGGGGGCCGATGGGCTACTGGTAGACGCGGACGTAGTCCACGTACATGCGGGAGGGGAACGGTGTGGTGCCGTCCACCGGGCCGGGGAAGTCTCCGCCGACAGCGAGGTTGAGGATGATGTAGAACGGGTGGTCGAAGACCCACGGGCCGCGTGTCGTCTCGACGGTGGCCTTGCTGGCCACGAAGACCGTGTTCCCGTCGAGCTTGAACGTCATGCCCCGGCTGTCCCACTCGACCGACCACACGTGGTAGGCCGCCGAGAGGTCCGCGCCGCCCGGCGCCGTGTACTTGAGGCCGTAGCCGGCCCCGCCGTTGTAAGCCGGCGCGTGCAGCGTGGAGTAGCCCTCAAGGGTGTTGCGACCGAGGACCTCCATGATGTCGATCTCGCCGTTGTACGGCCATGGGCGGCCGGTGAGGAAGTCGGCGCCCATCATCCAGAACGCCGGCCACAGGCCGTTGCCCTTCGGCACGCGTACCCGGGCCTCGATCCGTCCATACTGGACGTGGAACTTGTTGCCAGTGTTCATCCGGTGCGACGTGTACTCCCGGCCGCCGGCGGCCTCGCGGCGCGCCTCGATGACCAGCGAGCCGGTGCCGTCCATCTGCACGTTGTTGTTGTTCGTGTAGTACTGGACCTCGTTGTTCTGCCCGGTGCCGGGGTCGATCGTCCACTTCGCTGGCTCGGGCTTGCTGCCGGCCGCACCGTTGAACTCGTCGCTCCACACCAGACGGTTGGCGGGGAACGTCGGGTCGGCCGGCTGCGCCGGCGGCGGGGTGGGGTTGCCCCCGCTGCCGTACACCTGGAACTCCCACAGCGAGTACCCGTACGGCGTGGCGCGCGCGGTGCCGTACATCCGCACGTAGCGGCCGGTGCCGTTGACGGTGAGCGTCTCCTTGAAACCGCGCCCGGTCGTCGTGGAGTAGATGCTCGTCCAGGTGCTCGCGTTCGACGAGACCTGAATCTGGTACGCGGACGCGTACGCCGGGTCCCACTGCAGCACGACCTGGCGGATCGTGGCCGTGGCACCGAGGTCCACGTAGATCCAGCCGGGGTCGACCCAACCGGCCGGGTTGGCGGTCGCCCACCGGCTAGCCGGATCCATGTCGAACGCCCGCGCCGGCACGCACTCCCAGCAGGTGCCGTCGTTCTGGTTGGACGAGGCGACGGCCGGCTTGTTGTACGACAGCAGCACCGAGTCACCCGGAGGTGGCGTGGTCGGCGGCGGCGTGCTTGGTGGCGGCGTGCTCGGCGGCGGGCTCGTGGTCGGCGGCGGGCTGCTCGGCGTCCCGCCGACGTGTACCTCGAGCTCCCACAGCGAGACCCCGTACGGCGTGGCGCGCGCGGTGGTGTAGACCCGCACGTACCGGCCGGTGCCGGAGATGGGAATGGTCTGCACGCCACCGGTGCCGGTGGTCGTCGAGTAGACCGTGGTCCAGGTGCTCGCGTTGGTCGAGAGCTGGATCTGGAACGCGGTCGCGTACGCCGCCTCCCAGCGGAGCGTGACACCGCAGATCGGCTGGACGCTGCCCAGGTCGACCTGGAGCCACTGCGGGTCGGAGGCCGCGCTCGACCACCGCGTTCCGGCGTTGCCGTCGACGGCACTGGAGGCGGGGAAGCCCGCGCTCTGCGTCGAGGAGGCGGTGGCCGGACGGGTCAGCGCGGCGTTGGCCGTGCCGCAGGCGGAGGTGCCCGTGTCGCCGTAGACCTGGAACTCCCACAGCGAGACGCCCCACGCGGTGGCCCGCGCGGTGGAGTTGAGCCGCACGTACCGGCCGGTGCCGGTGACGGCGACGGTCTGCACGCCGCCGGTGCCGGCGGTCGTCGTGTGAACGGTGGTCCAGGTGGTCGCGTTTGTCGAGATCTGGATGGTGAACGCGCGGGAGTACGCGCCCTCCCAGTTGAGCACGACGCGCGTGAGCGGCGCGGCGGTGCCGAGGTCGACCTGGATCCACTGCGGGTCGCTGAACGCGCTGGACCAGCGGGTGCCCGTGTTGCCGTCGACGGCCGCCGACGCGGGGTAGGCGGCGGACTCGGAGGAGGACGCCGTGGCGGGACGTCCTTGCGACAGCAGCGTCTCGGCAGCGGCGGCCGAGGTCGCGGTCACCACGACGTAGCCGCCCAGCAGTGCGGCAAGTGCGATGACGAGGGTGGCGAGGCCGCGGCGAGGCACGCCGCGAGGAGATGCGCCGGGCGGTGGGGTGGCCCGATCCATCGGAACTCCTTCGGGTGGTTTGAGGCTGTGAAGTTGTTACGAACATGTGCCACGCCGATAAGAGAGCGCTCTCCTGGCGCTACTGTGACCCCTGTATGGCCAAGTGTCAATGCCTCGATGTGTTTCCGCAGGTAGCGGGCGATATCGATCTCTTGGTGGAGTTGGCCTGGGGAAACGCTTCCGCGCCTTACAGAAATGTGGGAGCGCATCCAGCGCCGGCTGAGGAGAGCGCTCCCCGAGGCGGTGATGTAAAACGAACTCGTGCGCGCGACTCATCGGACCGCCCCGTTCGCCATGGCGCTCGCGGTCCTGCTCGGCTGCGGCGACTCGCGCGAGCCGGCGCCGCCCGCCACGCAGCCGCCCACGCTTCCCGCCACCACGGCGCCGGCCGGCGGCTTCAGCGTGACCGACACCGCCTGGCTCCAGCTGACCATCGCGATGGACGAGCGGGTGCTCAGGCTCCTCGACCTGATGCCGGCGCGCACGGCGGACCCCACGCTCAAAGACCTGTCCCGCCGGCTGGCGACGGAGCACCGCGAGCAGCTCGCGCGGCTGCGGGCGCTGCACACCCGTTCCGGCGGCCCGACGACAAACCCGCACGAGGGCCACGACATGCCGGGCATGGCGACGGCCGCGACGCTGACCGCGCTGGAGAAGGCGAGCGGCACGGGCGCCGCCTACATTTTCACGACCGCGGTGCGCGCACACCTCGACCAGTCGATCCGGCTGGCACAGTCGGAGCAGAAGTCCGGCACCGAGCCCGAGGCACGGGCGCTCGCCGCGGACATCGAGGCCGCCCGCACCGACCAACGTGGACGGTTGGACGCGCTTTAGCCGGAGTTCATCGCGTCCAGCGCGCTCTGCTGGCGGGCCGCGTCGGTGGTGTCGAGCGGGCCGGCCCAGCGCAGGCCGTACTGGTCGAGGGCGTTGCGGTCGCGCGCGTACGCGGTGTCGGCCTGGCGGGTCAGGTAGCCGCTGTACGGGCGATCGGCGAGGGCGGCGTTGAGTGCGCGCAGGCCGCGCACGTAGATGCCCTTGAACGACGGGCCGTCCGCACCGCAGTTGCCGCTCTCGCACGGGTCGGCGAGGACCCCGCCCGGGTTGAGCGCGGCGTTGCGGGTCGACGCGTCGGCCATCCGCCGCGCGGCCGCGAGAAGTGCGGCGTCGCCCGTGGCGCGGTGGAGCTCGACAAGGCCGGCGAGCGGGACGCCCTGGTTGTACGACCACACGGGCTGGCCGTTGTTGCGGCAGGTGGACAGGCTGATGCCGTCGTTAACCAGGCCCGCGGAATTGAGCATGCCGGTGCCCTGGAACCACTGCCATTGCGCGCGAGCCCGCTGCAGGTACACCGTGTCGCCGGCGATCCGGTTGTGCAGCGCGGCGTTGAGCTGGAGGTAGAGGCTGTTGGTGATGGCGTTCTTGTAGGAGCGCGCGGTGCTCCACCACACCCCGCCGCCGCAGGTGCCGTCCCAGTAGCGGTGCATGTAGTCGGCGTCCGCGCGCGCGGTGTTGAGGTAGCGGCTCTCGCCGGTCAGGTCGTACGCGGCGACCCAGGCCAGGCCCCACCAGCCCGTGTCGTCGATGTAGTCGTTCGTGAAGTTGCCGAAGTGCGTGCCGAGGTTGCGGTCGTACGTGTTGGCGATCGCGTACCGGTAGCTGCCCATCCCGGTGATCCGGCTGTTGTCGATGAGGGCGGTGAGCGCGTTGGCCGAGTTCCACCAGCCGGTCGTGGCGAAGAGGCCGGTGCCGTTGTTGTAGAAGGACATCAGCGCGGTGGCGGCGGCGGTGCGGCGGTTGCCCGCGTTCCAGGTCGTGCGGGCCCACTGGGTGCACGCGATCTCCGGGCGGTCGCCCGCCTTGCCGCAGGCGCGCAGCGCGCCGACGCCACGGCTGGCCCAGTCGTCCACATTGAACATCGCGGTGCGCCATCCGCGCTGGCCGGCGGGGATGCTGGTCACGCCGAGCCGGCTGCCGGACGCCCAGGTGCGGCCGCCGTCGAAGGAGCGGTCCAGCCACACCTCGTCGCCCGGGTTGCCGGTCTCGATCGACCCCCAGCCCATCGCGTCGGTGTCGTTGAAGTGCAGCACGATGCGGCGGCCGTGCACGGTGGCGCTGACCGGCTGGCGGTCGGCGGGCGAAAGCGCGGCGTCGCGGCCGTCGCAGTAGCGGTTGCAGATGGTGGCCGCCGCGGCGGCGCCCGCGAAGGTCACTTGAGCCGCGAGCACCAGCACGCCGACGGCGGCAATCCTGAGAGCGCTCTCCACCATGTGAGAACGATAACTATGAATAAAGTTAACTGTCAACGTTGTCAGGCGGCGCGGAGAGCAGCCGCCGCACCCATTCGCCGTCCTCGCCGAGGCGGGGCGGGGCGAGCCGGTACTCGGGCGGCGTCGCGCTCAGCCCGATCGGGTTGGCGACCTGGCGGACCGGGTGCTCCCGGCGCTGGTCGGACACCTCCACCACCGGGGCCAGGCCGAGGCCGGACGCCAGGTCGAACGCGGCGGCCAGGTCGTTGATCGGCCCGCACGGGACCCCGGCGGCGGTCAGGGCGGCAAACCAGCCGTCGGCGGTACCGGATGAAAATGTCGCGGAGAGTGCCTCGGCCAGCGGCGCCCGCGCCGCGACCCGGCCGGCGTTTGTCTTGAAGCGGGGATCCTCGGCCAGGTCGGCGCGGTCGAGCACGGCGCACAGCGCGGCGAACTGGCGGTCGTTGCCCACAGCGACCACCAGCGGCCGGTCGGCCGCCGCGAAGACCTCGTAGGGCGCGATGCTGGGGTGCTGGTTGCCCATCGCGGCCGGCACCACGCCGGCGGCGACGTACCCCGACGAGTGGTTGGTCAGGGCGGAAAGCAACGACGACAGCAGCGACACCTCGACCCGCTGCCCCTCGCCGGTGCGGTCGCGGTGGCGCAGCGCGGCGAGCACACCCAGAGCGGCGTGCAGGCCCGTGATCACGTCGACCAGCGCCACACCGGTCTTGGTGCCCGAGCCGCCCGGCTCGCCGGTGACGCTCATCAGGCCGCCGACGGCCTGGGCGAGCAGGTCGTAGCCGGGCAGCGCGGCGCCCTCCCCCGCGCCGAAGCCGGTCACCGAGCAGTAGACGAGGCCGGGGTGGTGGGGGCGCAGCTGCTCGTACCCGAGGCCGAAGCGGGCCATCGTGCCCGGCCGCAGGTTTTCCACAAGCACGTCGGCGCGCAGCGCCAGCTCCCGCGCCGCCTCCGCGTCCCGCGCATCGGCGAGGTCGAGCGCGACGGAGCGCTTGTTGCGGTTGACGCCGAGGAAGTAGGTGGCCTCGCCGTCCGCGTACGGCGGGCCCCACGCGCGCGTGTCGTCGCCGGTGCCGGGCCGCTCCACCTTGACCACCTCCGCGCCGAGGTCGGCGAGGAGCATCGTCGCGTACGGGCCGGCGAGCACGCGGCTGAAGTCGGCCACCAGCAGGCCGGACAGGGATCCCACGCCCCTACCCTGCCAGGGCGGTCCCCGCCTTGGTCATCGCGTGCTGCATGAGCGTGATCAGCACATTCTTTCCGGAGGCGGTCTCGCGCGCGTCGCAGAGCAGCAGCGGCACGTCGGGGTCGAGGTTGAGGGCGAGCTTGACGTCCTCGACCGTGTACCGCGGCGCCCCGTCGAAGCAGTTGACCGCGACGATGAACGGCGTGCCCCGGCCCTCGAAGTAGTCGATCGAGGGGAAGCTCTCCGCCAGCCGTCGGGTGTCGGCAAGCACCACCGCGCCGACCGCACCCATCGACAGCTCGTCCCACACGAACCAGAAGCGGTCCTGTCCGGGCGTGCCGAAAAGGTAGAGCACGACCTCGTCGGAGATGGTGATCCGCCCGAAGTCCATGGCCACGGTCGTGGTGGTCTTGGCCTCCACGCCGAAGGTGTCGTCGACACCCACGCTGGCCTCGGTGATCACCTCCTCGGTGCGCATCGGCCGGATCTCGCTGACCGAGCCGACGAGGGTGGTCTTGCCGACCCCGAACCCGCCGGCGATAAGTACCTTGATCGCCATCGGGATGCTGGTGTCCGGCGCCTGCTCAGAGAGAGCGGAGCCCATTGATCACCGCCTTGAAGATCCGCTCAGGGGGCATCTGGCTTGTGGGTTGGGGCTCGCGAGCGAGGATGTACCCCTTGTCGAGCAGGTCGCCGAGCAGCACGCGCACGATCCCGAGCGGGAGCGTGAGGTGACCGGCGACCTCCGCGACGGACAGGGGGCGCTGCGCCAACCGCATGATCGTGACGTGCTCCGGCTGGAGCCCGGCCGCGAGCGACGGGACCGACCGGGTGGCCACCACCAGGGAGATCAGGTCGAACTCACCCCGCGCGGGCGCCGTGCGGCCCCGGGTCATCGCGTACGGGCGTACCACCGGCCCGGCTTCGTCGTCGTGCCAGACCTCGTCGGCCGGCGCCTGCCTCTTGGGGTCCAAAGGTCACCTCCCGTCGGGCGGGCTCACGGAGGACCGTGAGGGGGTCGTGAGGAACTGGCCCACGCGGGTCACCAGCATCGCCATCTCGTAGGCGACGAGCCCGATGTCGGCGTCCTCCGTACCGATCACGGCCAGGTTTGCCCGCTGGCCGGCGGCGGTCACGAAAAGGAAGAGCGTGTCCATCTCCACGATCGTCTGGCGTACGCTGCCGCCCTTGAACTGGCGGCCGGCGCCGCGAGCCAGGCTCTGGAAGCCGGATGCGACCGCCGCGAGGTGCTCGGCGTCCTCCCGGCTCAGGTCCCGCGACGCCGCGATCAGCAGGCCGTCCGCCGAGAGCACGACGGCCTGTTTGACTTCGTCAACCCGCTCGACCAGGTCGTCCAGCAACCAAGCCAGGTCACTGACGGAACTTGTCGTCTGGGCCACTGTCGACCTCTTTCTGCGCTGTACGTGTGCCGAGCGGGGATTTATGCGGAAGGCTCGGTGTCGCCGGGCGGCGCCGGCCGGTCGGGCTCGGGTGCCTGCCGCGGGGTCTCCGCGTTGAGCCGCTCCGCCTCGGCACGGCCGCGCCGGGTGGCCGACTGGTAGGACGACATCATGCTGCGGGTCTGCTCCGGCGTACGCGGAGCCGGCGCCGGCGGCTGCGGCTCCGGCGGTGCCGGCGGCTGGTTTTCCCGCAGCGGCGCGGCGATGCTCGCCTGGCGCACGCGCCACGGCAGGCCGGACGGGGTGAGTGTGACCGCGTCGCGCGGCGGCTCCGGGTGGCCGCTGCCGTTGGTCACCGGCCCGTCAGCGACCGGCGGCCGGCCCGCGGTGGGCAGCTCGTCGTCGCGCCGGTCGAGCGGGGCGACACGGGCGCGGGCCACGATCGGCGCGGGCGAGACGGGCGCCTCGGGCTTTGGCTCGGCGGGCACCTTGGCGGCGCTCGGCAGCGGGGTGGCCGGCGCCGGCGTCTCCGTGGCCGCGGGTGTGGCCGCCGGCACGGTCGGCGTGGCGCGCAGCAGCTGGTACGCCCGGACGCGCCGGTCGGCCTCGGCGACGCCCGTCTCCGCCTCGGCGCCCTCGGGCGGGGTTTCCTGCGTCGGGTCCGCCACGACGAGGCCGGATGGGATGAGCACGATCGCCATCGTGCCGCCGTAGGGCGAGCGGCGCAGGCGCACGTCGATGCCGTGCCGCACCGCGAGGCGGCCGACCACGTAGAGGCCGAGGCGCGCGGTGCTGGAGAGGTTGAACTCCGGCGGGTTGCTCACCAGGTCGTTGGCGGCGTCGAGCTCCTGCTCGCTCATGCCGAGGCCGCGGTCTTCGATCTCCACGACAAAGCCGTTGGCCACCTTTTGGCCGCCGACGTTGACCATCGTGTACGGCGGGGAGAACGAGGCGGCGTTTTCGATCAGCTCGGCGAGCAGGTGGATCACGTCGCTGACCGCCCGGCCGGAAAGCGACGCCACGTCGATCGGCAGCACCGAGACCCGCGTGTAGTCCTCGACCTCGGCGACCGCGCCGCGAACCACGTCCACGAACGGCACCGGGTTGCGCCACCGGCGGCCCGGCACGGCACCGGAGAGCACGATGAGGTTTTCCGCGTTGCGCCGCATACGGGTGGCAAGGTGGTCCACTTTGAACAGGTCGGCCAGCTCGTGCGCGTCGGTCTCCCGCCGCTCGATCTCGTCGAGCACCTTGAGCTGGCGGTGCACCAGCGCCTGGTTGCGGCGGGCCAGGCCGAGGAAGAGGTCGCGGACCCCGTGGCGCAGCTCAGCCTGGTCGACGGCGGCGCGGATGGCGGTCTCCTGCACCGCGTTGATCGCCTGACCGACTTGGCCGATCTCGTCGTTTCCGAAGGTCAGTGGTGGTGACTCCGCGGCCACGTCGACCTTTTCGCCTTGGCGGAGCCGCTCGACCACGCCGGGCAGGCGCACGTTGGCCAGATCCCACGCCGCGGTGCGGAGGCGCTCGAGCTGGCGGACCAGCGCACGGGCCGTGGTGATGGACACGATGATGGACGCGATGACGGCGAGCAGGCCGAGGCCACCGGCTGCCAGCAGCCGCACCACGACGCCGATCGCCATCGGCGTGGAACGCTTGACCACCGCGCTGCCGCCGGCCCGGATCACGTCGTTGTAGTACTCGTCGAGCACTGGCGGGAGGGCGGCGTCCCAGTCGGCGGCGGTGACCTTGGGCGCCGAGCCCTCCGGGTCACTGTCCATCAGGCGCTCTTCGAGCCCGCGGAACATCGAGTACGCCGGACCGTCGACCATCCTGTCGTACCGCGCCCGATCTTCGGCCGGCAGCTCGTCCGCGGCCAGCTCGGAGTAGAACCGCTGGGCGCCGGCGAGCTGCACAAGGCGCTCGCGCTCCTCGACGGTCATCCGCCCGGCCGCCAGCACGCCGGCGACGAGGGCGTCCTCCTGCGCGATCACTTCGCGGGCCCGGTTGAGCTGGATGAGGGTGCGCACGTCTTTGGCCAGCTCTTTGTCGTCCAACGTGGCCAGCGAGTCGTAGATGTGGAAGATCGAGTCGATGACGCCGGAGTAACGCGCCCCGGCACCCCCGCGGTCGGTGCTCCGCGCGTCAACCGCCTCGCGGTCCGCGGGCAGGTCGCGCAGCAGGGCGAAGGTCGCGTCGATGCGCCGCTCCAGCGTGTCGCTCGCCGACGCGTCGATGGACCCGGCCCCGGCCTTCCGCTCGAAGGTGGCTCGGGCCGCGTCGGTGCTCACCCGCTGGGTGGCCAGGGCCGCGCGCTCTCCGGGGCCCGGGCGGCCGAGGTAGACGAGCGTCAGGCGGCGTTCCTTTTGCAGCTCAAGCAGCAGCTTTTCGCTCGGCTGGGAGACCTCGCTGTCCAGGCGGCTGACGGTCAGCAGGTTGAAACCCTCACGCAATGTCACATACGCCGCGAACGCCCACAGCGCAAAGAGTGACAAGAGAAGGGCAACAATCTTGGTCCGCACGTTTGAGCTGCGGAATCTCATGGCACCAGTCCCAACAGCCGGAAAGGGGTGAGCGACCCCGGGCACCCTAGCAACGCCGCGAGTGTCGACTCAAGCCTCAGATGTCTACATCGGACTCGACGGAGACGCCTTTCCGATCATGAGAAAAGGCGTTGTGCCTGGTGCAGGGCGGCGAGAACGGCGGCATGAACAATCGCCAACGGCGAATAGAGGTCTTTGTCATGCCACATCGGCGGATCCCCCGATCCGACGACAGAGCCGGCTCGGATCGCCTCGGATAGATGCCGGTAGCCTCCCGCAATCGCCTCTTCGGATCGACCACTAGTGATCGTGAGGAGGATGCGCATCGCGTACGCGGTCTCTTCGTCGGTGGTCCGCCACCAACCCCACGAGCCGTCCGGGCGCCGATTCGCGAGGACCCACTCCACCGCTCGACCAATCGCGGCCTCGGCCTCGTCTCCGTACCCGAATCGGGAGAGCGCCTGTACGCAGCAGGCGGTGGCGTAAAACGGGGAGGCGTGCCAGCGGTCTGTCCACGAGCCGTCCGGCTGCTGCTGGGCGACCAGCCAGCCGCTGAGCCGCACCGCCGCGGCCCGGTAACGCTCGGCGTCCCGCGCTGCCGAGCCGAGCCAGTGGCCGAACGCCTCCAGCACGTGGGCGTTGACACTCACCGAGCGGCCGTCCTCCCCTGCCACGTGCAGAAGTGGCTGGGCAGCTCGTACGCCCAGAGGCTGGCTGGCTCCCGCGGCATCCCGAACTGGGCCAGGGCGGAAAGCGCGACGGCCGTCGTGTCCGCGTCGTTCGGCAGGCCCGGCCCGGCGGCCACACCGTGTTCACCGATCGCGACGTCGAGGTCGCGCAGCAGCCCTTCCGGAGGTGTCACCGGCACACCCGCCTCGGCCAGCCAGTTCAGCACCCAGGCACGCTCGAAGACGGTGATCGGAGCGGCGCAGGGCACCGGACCGCCCTGGTGCCGCACGGCGCGTTCGAGGTAGCGCCAGGCCGGCTCGGAGCCTCCGTGGTCCCGCAGCCAGGCGGCGGTCGCCGCGGGTGACCCGCCGACCGGCCCGTCCGCCACCGGCACCGGCACACGCCCGGCGCGCGGAACGCCGAGGATCTCCCACGCGTGCAGGAGCTTCTGCGGAGCGTTGATGCCGCTGGCCAGCGAGGCGCGCACCCGGCCGAGCGTCGCGCCGTCGATCGTGGACGGCAGCGGAAGACCGCCGCGGCCGCTGTCGCGCAGACGCTCGTTGAGGGACGCGATCAAGGCCGGAACGATCAGCTCCACGGCGGGCAGGTCCGGGATCACCGGCCCGGGGGCGCGCAGCAGGCCCGCCAACGCCGCGAGGCCACGCTCGGTCGCCGGCCCGACTCCCAGGGCGGAGAGCAGGCCGTCGGTCGCACTGAGCGTGGGCACCAGGGCGTAGCCGCCCGGGCCGCCCCACCCGCCGTCCGCGCGCTGGGTGTCGAGGAGGTACTCGATGCGCTGCCGGTGCCCCTCCAGCCAGGGCGCCAGCGCCACGAGGCGACCCGTCTCGTACACCGACGGGCGGACGGATCCCCACGGATCGAGCGCCAGGCCGGCGACCAGGTCGGCGGCCGCGGTGGCGACGTCCGCAGGCGTGGCACACGCCTCGACGGTCACAGAGCACCCCAGTAGTCGGTGACACCGTAGAAGCCGGTGCAGAAGTCCATCTGCCGCTCCAGATAGTCGGCCAGCGCGGGGTGCCGAACTCTGACCGCGGCGATGAACGACCGCGCGTCGGCAGTGAGGCGCTCGACCTCACGCACCACCTCTGTCCTTTCTGGACCGAGCAGTAATGCGTTGAGGTCGCCCCACTGGACGTCCCGCTCGTACGTCGCGAGGTCGTTTGTCAGCCGGATCACGCGTTGCACCGCCCAGCTTGCCATTCGAACAAGGTCGATGTCTACAGCGGACGGTGCGCCATCGGTGTGGATCCAGTGTGCGGCGAAGACAAAGGAAAACCCGAGATTGTCGGCGTTTTCGAGATACTCCTCAAGGGACGGACGCTGGCCGCCTTCCGCTTTCCATTGGTGCTCACGCACCATCGCATCCAGCATCCGGCGCAGCTCGTCCAGCCACACCGGGCCGAGCACCGCGAATGCCGGCGAGACGGCCAGCTCGTCACGGATGGCGGCGAGAAACGCGGTGAGGTCGTCGTCCGCCACCTCGGCGCCGCTCGCCACGGCCAGGCAGCGCGCGGCGATGGCGCCGGCCTCGGCTTCCGACGTCGCGACGTAGTCCACCAGCCAGTCCAGCCCGAAGCACCAGAGCGCGACCTGGTTGGCCATCCGCTGCTGCCGGACGTCGAGCCAGGGCCCGCTGAACGCCGTCGCCAGCGCGAGCGTGTTGAAGAGGGTGTCGTCGAAAGGCTTCGCCGCGAACAGGGACGGGTAGCGCTCGGCCCATCGGCGCATGTCACGCTGCGCTTGGCCGGCGAGGGCACAGATCCGTCCATTTTCCACGGCCGGCGGCAGCGCCACCTAGACCACCTGCTGGCGGCTGGCTGGCGCGAATGCCATCCGCACCCGTTCATGGGGCAACAACGTCGCCGCCACCTTGAGTGACGGCACTGGGGCGGACGAGGGTACCGGCCGCATCCGGGAGAGCAGGCTAGCCACGATCAGTTGCGCCTCGACCTGGAAGACGTGGCGGCCCAGGCACTGGTGCGGGCCGCCGCCGAACGGAAAGTACGCGTAGCGGTGGGGAATGCCGCCGGAAAGGAACCGCTCCGGGTCGAACCGCTGCGGGTCCGGCCAGAACTCCGCCATCTGGTGCGTGAGGAACGGACTGACCAGAAGCGTGGCACCCGGCGGGATGCCGGTGACACCGATGACGTCGGCCGCCAGCGCGGTGCGCGGGAAGATCCAGCCGACCGGGTAGAGGCGGAGCAACTCGTCCAGCACGGCTCGGAGGTAGCGCAGCTCCGGCACGTGCGTGTGCCGGACCCGATCGCCCGCGACCACGTGATCGATCTCGTCGTAAAGCCGCTGCGCCACCTCCGGATGTGCCCGCAGGATGGGCCACAGCCAGGTGAGGGTGAGCGAGGTCGTCTCGGTCGCGGTGACGAACATCGTCACCACGTCGTCCCGTACCTGCCGCTCGCTCAGCTCCGCACCGTCAGAGCCGCTCGCGGCGCACAGCGTCGCGATGACGTCGTCGCCGCCGTCCCGGTGCCGGCGGGCCTCGCGTATCGCCGGGAGCAGCACATCGTCGATCGTCGCCACACCGCGGTGGAACGCACGGTCGCCCGGCAGCGGCAACCGGTGGGGCACCCGCGGCAGCGCCATCCGGACGACCAGCGACGTGGCGATGTCGTACAGAGCCGGGATGATCCGGTCCGCGGCCGCGGTGGGGATCCGGTCGCCGAAGAAGACCCGGATGATCGTGCGGTTGACGATGCGGCTCATCTCCGTGGCGACGTCGACCGGCTCGTCCGGTCGCACACGCAGCGCCAGGTCGTCGATCGCCTCGTGCGCCACCTCGGCCATCCTCGCCATCAGCGCGTCGACCCGCTTCGCCGTGAAGAGGGGCTGGAGGTTGCGGCGGCTGGCCTCCCAGGGCGGTCCGTCGGACAGGATCCCCGGCCGAACAAGCGGCTCAGCGGATTCCAGAACATGCCCTCGCGCACATAGTTGGTGGCCCGGTCGCGCAGGATGTGCTGCACGTGGTCGGGATGGGTGACGAGGTACGGCTGGAACCAGCCCAACTGCAGCCGGACGATGTCGCCTCCGGCCTCCTGGGCGATCGACTGGAGTCCGACCATCGGGTTGCGCACCAGTCGAGGCACCGTACGGTGAATCGGGATCCGGCGCGCTTTTCGGGCACGCGCGGCATCGACGTCGGACGGCATGGTGGTATTGACCCCCTCAACCCCCGTACGTGACGCCTTGCACCCTCAGGATCACTCAAAGCGATCTAGAAATACCGCCCGTGGAAGTTGTTTGAGCACTCACTCAAACATCAGACATTTCGGACTATCGATGCCTGTCTCCGCGTTGATCAGGGACTTCGTGGTGTGACACACCGGACGACACGCCCACGAACTCCCTGATCAACTCGTCTGGGGTGCACCCGGGGTCGGGCGTTGCGCAGGCGGATGCCGCTGAAGGCGAGAGTCGAGCGGGTGACCTGGTCCCACCAGGGCCATAGGTTAGGGAGCAGGCGCAGCTGGATGTCGGCGGCCTCGTGGAGTGCCAGCAGGTTGCCCACCGGCTCGGGCGGTCCGAGCGGGGTCACCAGCTCGGTGGCGACCATGGCGTGGGTCTCGGTCGGGCCCAGGTAGCGGAAGGGCGCGGCGGGGAGGCGGTAGGCGTACAGGCGCACGGACTGGAGGGCGGGCAGCCACGCGTACTCGATGGCGTGCACCCTCGTCCCGCAGCCCGCACCGACGATGCGGTCGCGGTCCACGACGGTCGTGGTCGGGACCACCCAGGCCATCCCCCGCGGGCAGTCGCGGGGAAACCAGTAGTCGGGGCAGCGGGGCGCGTCGACGGCCCACACGTACGCCTCGGTCTGCCGGGACGTCGGCGCCACATGCGGCACAAACCGCTCGATCGTGGGATCTTCGGAGAAGTGGAGGACCTCGCCCGGCGCCGGGCGCACCTCAGAAGAGTCCCCGCACCCAGTTGAACGCGTCCATGACCCACTCGGTCTGCCGCAGGTAGGCGATGCCGACACCGACCAGGAATATCCCGGTGATCAGGTGGGCGCCCCGGGCGCTGCGCCGGACGCGGCCGAGCTGGCGCTCCAGGATGATCCTGCCGACCAGGCGGCAGAGCGCGAACAGGCCCACGGCCACACCCAGCGAGAGCACGAAGGTCAGCACGGGGCTGGTCAGGTCGCCTCGCGTGGAGATCGCCCAGATCCCCCAGCAGACGAACGCGACCAGCGCGCCGAAGACCGTCCACCCGCTGCCGATCCGCCACTGGCCACGGTGGTAGCCCGGCGGCGCCCACCGCGCGTCCGGCTCGGTCGCCGGCCAGCCGGTGCCGGTCGGCTCGTGCGGCGCGGCCGGCGTCGACGGCGTGGTCGCTCTCGGCTGCACCTGGGCCACACCCCGCTGGTACGACTGCGGCAATGGCTGCGGCGGCATGTCCACCGTGCGCTCAGCCCATGGCTGGGTCGGGTCTGCCATGATCTCCTCCCCCGAAACGGGTGGGGTCCGGCAGAGCCGGGCAAGCCCGGCCGGATCCACATGTTCGAGGGTACTGAGGGCGGGCGACGCCACAAACCAGTCGCCCAGGCTGCCACCAATCGGTTACACAGAACGCATGACCGACGCCGAGCTGCCCGTCCGCGCCGCCACCCCCGACGACTTCCCGAAGGCCTCGGCACTGCTGTTCGGCCTCTTCCATCGCGCGATCGACCGGGAGGCCCAGGACCTCGACCGGCGGGTGTGGGACGCCGACCGCACGCTGGTCGTCGCCGACGGTGACGAGGTGGTCGCGCACACGTTCGCGGCCGCGCGTGACCTCACGGTGCCGGGCGCGGTGATACCCGCGGCGCACATCACCGGCGTCGGCGTGGCGCCCACCCATCGCAGGCGAGGGCTGCTCACCCGCCTGATGCGGCGCCAGTTGCGAGACCTGCGCGACGCCGGGCAGGAGTCGCTCGCCGTGCTGTGGGCGAGCGAGGCGCGGATCTACCCGCGCTTCGGGTACGGCCTGGCCTCCACCCGCCTCGACCTCACGATCGACAACCGCGAGGTCCGGCTCCCGGAGGCCACCGCGGTGGGCCGGCTCCGCGCCGGCAGCCCGGCCGACTTCCAGCCCGAGCTGGTCAAGGTGTACGACGCGTTGCGCCCCGAGCGCCCGGGATGGTCGAGCCGGGACGAGTCGTGGTGGGCACAGGTGCTCATGGACACGCCGGAGGGCCGCGCCGGCTCCACCGAGCGGCGGGTGGTGCTCCACGAGGGCGAGGGCGGCGTCGACGGGTACGCGCTGTGGCGCTCGAAGAGCAGCTGGAGCGCCACCGGGCCGAACGCCGAGGTACACGTGAGCGAGATCGCCGCGGCCGATCCGGGCACGTACGTGGCGCTGTGGCGCTTTCTGCTCGGCATCGACCTGGCGCGCACGGTCACGTACGGGTTCGCGGCGGTCGACGACCCCCTGCTGTACCTGGCCAGCGACCCCCGCCAGCTCAACACTCACTTCTCCGACGGCCTGTGGGCGCGGCTGGTGGACCTGCCGGCGGCGCTGACCGCCCGGCGGTACGCGACCGGCGTCGACGTGGTGTTCGAGGTGAGCGACCCGATCCTGCCGGAAAACGCCGGGCGCTGGCGCGTCACGGGCGGCGCCGGCGGTGCCACCTGCGAGCGCACCACGGCCGAGGCCGACCTGGCCTGCGACATCACGGAGCTCGGCGCGGCGTACCTCGGCGGCACCTCGCTCGCCGCGCTGGCCGCCGCGGGTCGGGTGCGCGAGCTGCGCCCGGGGGCGCTCAATCCGGCGAGCACGGCGTTCGGCTGGCACCGCCTGCCAACCGCGCCCGAAGTTTTCTGAACCGGAAACCGGTACGGTCGAGCGATGGCGGATCCTGAGCGCAGGCGGCGCCGGTTGCGGCAGGGGTCGACGGGTCGGCCGGCCCGTCCTCGGCCGCCGGACGACTACCGCGAGCCGGCCGATCCGGACGCGGTCGCGTCGGTGGCGACGCCCGAGGTGCTCGACCCGGACCCGCCGCCCCGCGCACCCGACGACCGGGAGACCGAGCGCGGGCTGCGCGGCCTCGTCGGCTCCGGGTCGTCGCAGGTGGGCACCAGCGCCGCGATGCGCGCCCGCGACGCGGCCCGGCCGACCGACGCCGACCTGGCCGAGGCACAGGAGCGGCTGGTCATCGTCCGGCGCAACTGGGTGCCCCGCGACGAGCCGCCACGCGGGACGCGTTAGGAAAGCGCGTCCAAAGGCCGAGCCCGCGCCCCGCGCAGGGTGAGGCCGCGGGAACGCACCCCGCAACGGTCCGGACCACGACGGACAGCGCGGCGGCTCTCATCAAAATCGACTATGGAAGTGCGGGGAGCTCGCGGCTGTCCTCGTAGGCCGCGACCTGCTTGATCCGGCGGGCGTGGCGCTCGCTGCCGGAAAACGTGCTGGTCAGAAACGCCTCGATGATCGCGGTGGCCTCGTCGAGCGTGTGCTGGCGGGCGCCGATCGCCACGAGGTTGGCGTCGTTGTGCTGGCGGGCGAGCTGAGCCGTCTCGACGCTCCACGCGAGCGCGGCGCGGGTGCCGGCCACCTTGTTGGCCGCGATCTGCTCGCCGTTGCCCGAGCCGCCGATCACGATGCCGAGGCTGCCCGGGTCGGCCACCACGCGGGCGCCGGTGTGCAGGCAGTACGCCGGGTAGTCGTCCTCGGGGTCGAACGCGGGTGGTCCGACGTCAACCGTCTCGTACCCCTGCTTGCCGAGGTAGTTGACGAGGTGCACCTTCAGCTCGTAGCCGGCGTGGTCGGCTCCCAGGTAGACGCGCATACCGGGCAGTCTGTCAGGCGGTCAGGGCGGCCCGGAGACCGGCCGCCACCTGGTCCGCCGCCACGCCCGCGGCATCGAAGAGGGCGAGTTTGCGGGCCCAACCGTGGTTGACGCCGAGGTAACGCACGACGACCGCGGGCACGCCGGCCGCGAGGAGCGCGTCGCCGTAGCCCTCCCCCTCGTCGCGGAGCACGTCGAACTCGGCGGTGAGGATCAGGGCGGGCGGCAGGCCGGCCAGGTCGGCGGCGAGCGGCGCGACGTCGGGACTGTCCCGGTCGCCGCCGTCGCCCAGGAACATCGCCCAGAAGAGTGCCATCGCCGTCGACTCGAGTCCGTAGTCGCCCAGCTCGCGGTACGACTGCGAGGACATGGCCGGGTCGATCACCGGGTTGATCAGCACCTGGTACGCGAAGGGTGAGCCGGCGTCCCGCTGCCGCCGGGCGAGGACCGCCGCGAGCTGGCCGCCCGCGCTGTCACCGCCGACCGCGAGCCGGCCGGCGTCCACGCCCGGCGCCTCGCGCCGCAGCCACGCGAGCGCCGTCTCGGCGTCGTCCAGCGCCGCCGGGTACGGGTGCTCCGGCGCGAGCCGGTAGTCCACCGAGAGCACCGCGCAGCCGGACCGGTCGGCGATCCGCCGGCAGAGGCGGTCGACCGTCTCCACGCTGCCCATCGCCCAGCCGCCGCCGTGCAGGTAGAGCAGGACGGGCGCGCCGGGCACCGGCACGTACAGCCGGCACGGCACGCCGTCCGCATCCACATCGGACACCTGGGCGACCGGCGTCGGCGGGCCGCACTCGCGGTCGACCGCGGCCACCATCGCCTCGCGGGTGGCCAGCAGCTGGGCCATCGGATCGGCCGCGATCTGCTCTTCGGTGGGCCGCGGCCGGGCCGCCAGCGAGGCCGCCACCTGCGGGTGGAGCCTCACGCCAGCTGCGCCAGGACCAGGCCGCCGCGGGCCTTGGGGGTGAACCAGGTGCTCTTGCGGGGCAGCTTCTGCCGGGCGAGGTTGACCGAGACGAAGTCGTCGACGGTCACCGGCGCGATCAGGATGGCCGCTTCCGCCCGCCCGGCGTCGACCTCGCCGGCGAGCCAACTGGCCGGGTAGTCCCCGCCCACGTAGGTGATCCGCTTGTCGCCGGGGTCGAGGCCCAGCGCGTCGCGCAGCACGACCCGCTCGACCAGCGCGTGGTCGAGGTTTTCGACGGGGCTCGCGCCCGGGGTCGGCGGCAGGGTCACCGCGAAGGTCTCGCCGCCCGCGTACACCCGGACGGTGCCACCAGCGGCCGGGACCGAGGGCGGGCCGGCCTCCGGGCGCACCTCGGCGCCCGCCGCACGCAGGCGGTCGAGCAGCTCGGGTACCGGCACCGTCAGCTCACTGACCAACCGGTTGTACGGCTGGATCGTGACCGAGTCGGGCGTGGTGATCACGGCGAGGAAGAGCGGGAGGCCGCCGGTCTGGGCGGCGAGGCTGCGGTGGTTGCCGTCCGCCACGACGAGCTCGCCACCACCGGCCAGCGCGGTCAGCTCGTCCTGCTCGGCGCCGGGGCCCACGAGCCACACGGCGTGGGTGCGGCCGGCCTGGTCGACGTCGGTCGCGGCGGGGGCACCGGCCCGGTCGGTCGCCGCGGCGAGCGCCGCGTGCAGGTCGTCGCCACGGCCGGTCTGCAGCAGGAGCACAGGCGAGAGGAGGTGGCCGGTGGCACCGGCGAGCGCCACCCGCTCGCGCACCTTCTCGATGAAGACGTCCTCGTTGCGGATCACCAGGCCGGGCTCGTCGGCGCTGGTCGAGATCTGCTCGGTGTCGACCAGCGCGAAGATGCCGTACGCCGGGGTCTCGCCCGGCGCGGTGATCCGATAGAGCGCGATGACCTGCTCGGCCGGCGTGTAGCTGCCGTCCGCCTTGGCCTCGGCGAGCCGCTCCACGGCGGCCGGGAGCGCGTCCGCGAAGCTGCTGCCGAGGCTCTCCGGCGCCCGGTGCGGCATCTCGATGGCGAGGGCACTGTGCGGGTTGCTGGCAATGATCGACGTGATCTCGGCGTCATCGGCGAACTCGTCGTAGTTTTGCGCGCCGGTGCCACCGGTGGTGATCCAGGCCCGGGCGATCGGGTGCACGATCGTCATAGTGCGTGACGGTACAGTCGCACACCGGTGTGACGACCGACACCCTTCGGTCAGTCGAAGACCGGCTTCGCGTCCCTGGTGCGCTTGATTTCGTAGAAGCCGGGCGTCGATGCCACGAGCAGCACGCCGTCCCAGAGCTTGCCCGCGGCCTCACCCTTGGGCGCCGGCGTGATCACCGGGCCGAAGAACGCGATCTTGCCTTCGCCGTCCGGGCCGGGCGCGTGGATGACCGGGGTGCCGACGTCCAGGCCGACCGGCTTCATGCCGGCGTCGTGGCTGGCCCGCAGCGCCGCGTCGTACTCCGTCGAGTCGCCCGCCGCCGCGAGGTCGGTGTCGAGGCCGGCCTCCGCGAGCGCCGCCCGGTAGAGCTCCGGCCCGCGCTGCTGCTTGCCGGGGTGGATGCGGTTGCCGAGAGCGGTGTACAGGTCGCGCAGCACCTGCGGCCCGTACGCCTGCTCGGCCGCGATGCAGATGCGCACCGGCGCCCAGGCGTTGTCCATGTTCTTCCGGTACGACTCCGGCAGGTCCCGTCCCTCGTTGAGCACCGAAAGGCTCATGACGTGGAACTGGATGTCGATCGGGCGGACCTTCTCCACTTCGAGGAGCCATCGGGACGTGAGCCACGCCCAAGGGCAGATGGGGTCGAACCACATGTCAACTGATGAACGCTCAACCATGCGTCCATCCTGCTCCCTGCGAGCGGTTGACGGCATCTCGGCCGGCTCGTGAACTGGGCCACCCCCGGTTCTGTGAGGTTGGCATGACAGACTCGTTCGACGGGCTGTCGACGAGGACGCTCGATCGGGCTGTCGACGACGACGGCGGAGAGGCAGGAGAGCACCGTGGCCGGAGTGCGCAACCTGACCCAGGTGGAGGCGGCCGAGCGCGCCCGCCTGCTGGAGGTCACCGGATACGACATCGCCCTGGATCTCTCCGGGGCCGGCAACGGTGATCAGGCCTTCCGTTCCACCACACGCATCACCTTCCGCTGCGCGGAGCCGGGCGCCTCGACATTCATCGAGGTCGCGGCCCAGCGTGTGCGCTCGGCCGAGCTCAATGGGCAGCCGGTCGACATCTCGGCGTGGTCCGCCGAAGACGGTCTGGTACTCACCGGACTCGCCGCGGACAACACGCTCGTCGTCGACGCCGACTTCTTCTACTCGGCCAGCGGCCAGGGCCTGCACCGCAGCGTGGATCCGGTGGACAAAGAGGTGTACCTCTACTCCCAGTTCGAGACGGCCGACGCCCAGCGGGTGTACGCGTGTTTCGACCAGCCCGACCTCAAGAGCGTCTACACGTGGCACGCCACGGTGCCGGCGCACTGGAAGGTCGTCTCCAACTCGCCGGTCGCCTCCGTCACGGGCGACGGTGACACCAAGAGCGTCCACTTCGAGCAGTCGGCGCGCATGAGCACGTACATCACGGCGCTCTGCGCGGGGCCGTACCACGAGGTGCGCTACGAGTACGACGGCATCGACATGGGGTATTTCTGCCGCGCCTCGATGGCCCAGCACATGGACGACGGCGAGCTGCACACCATCACCACGCAGGGCTTCGACTACTTCCACCGCCAGTTCGGCGTGCGGTACCCGCTGCCCAAGTACGACCAGCTGTGGGTGCCCGACTTCAACGCCGGCGCGATGGAAAACTTCGGCTGCGTCACGCACGCCGAGGCGCACTACATCTTCCGCTCGCAGGTCACCGACTTCGAGCACGAGCAGCGGGCCAACACGATCCTGCACGAGCTGGCCCACATGTGGTTCGGCAACCTCGTCACGATGCGCTGGTGGAACGACCTGTGGCTCAACGAGTCGTTCGCCGAGTGGGCCAGCCACTGGTGCAACACCAACGCCACCCGCTTCTCGGACGCGTGGACCACGTTCCTGTCCGTCCGCAAAAACTGGGGCTACCGGCAGGACCAGCTCTCCTCCACCCACCCGGTGTACTGCGAGATGCCCGACCTGGCCGCTGTCGAGGTCAACTTCGACGGCATCACGTACGCCAAGGGTGCGAGCGTGATCAAGCAGCTCGTGGCGTACGTGGGTGAGGACGCGTTCCTGGCCGGCCTCCGGTCGTACTTCGGCCGCCACGCGTGGGGCAACGCCACCTTTGACGACCTGCTCAGCGAGCTGGAGGCGGCGTCCGGGCGGGAGCTGCGCAAGTTTGCCGCGCAGTGGCTGGAGACCGCGCAGGTCAACACTCTGCGGCCGACGGTCTCGGTCGGGCCCGACGGCACGTACCAGGCGGTGTCCGTGCTCCAGGAGGCGCCGGCCGAGTACCCCGTGCTGCGTACCCACCGGATCGGCGTGGGCCTCTACGACCTGGTCGACGACCGGCTGGTGCGGCGCGAGCGGCTCGAGGTCGACGTGACCGGCGAGGAGACGCCGCTGTCCCAGCTCGCCGGCGTGCGCGCGGCCGACGTGCTGCTGCTCAACGACGACGACCTGACGTACGCGAAGCTGCGGCTCGACGAGGCCTCGATGGCCACTGTGGTACAGCACATCGCCGGCTTCGACTCCTCGCTTCCCCGCGCGCTCTGCTGGGCCGCCGCGTGGGACATGGTGCGCGACGCCGAGCTGGCCGCCCGCGACTACGTGGCGCTGGTCGTGGCGGGCCTGCCCGCCGAGCGGGACATCAACCTGGTCACCGCCACGCTCCGCCAGGCACAGAGCACGCTGCTGTTCTACGCCGACCCCGCGTGGGCGCCGTCCGGTTGGGCCGCGCTCGCGGGCGCGGCGCGGGACGCGATCACGGCCGCCGAGCCGGGCAGCGGCTTCCAGCTGGCCTGGGCGCGGGCGTACGCCTCGTCCTCCCGCGCCGCCGCCGACCTGGCGACGCTCCGCGGCTGGCTCGACGGGGTCGACGTGCCCGAGGGCCTGACCATCGACACGGAGCTGCGGTGGTCGCTGGTGCAGTCGCTGGCCGCCAAGGGTGTGGTGGGCGCCGAGGAGATCGAGGCCGAGCTGGCCCGCGACCGGACGGCGAGCGGTGAGCGGGAGGCGGCGTACGCGCGGGCCCTGCTGCCCACGCCCGAGGGCAAGGCCGAGGTGTGGCGGCGGCTGACCGGTGACGAGGCGCTGCCCAACTGGGAGCACCGGTCGCTGCTGCAGGGCTTCCAGCACCCGGTGCAGGTGGAGCTGACCGCGCCGTACGTCGAGCCGTACTTCGCGAGCGTCCGCCAGGTGTGGGACCGGCGCGACAGCGAGCCGGCGCAGGAGTTCGTGATCCTGGCGTACCCGGCCTACCAGGTCAGCGAGGCGACGGTGGCGGCCACTGACGCGTGGCTGGCGCAGGAGGGGCACCCGGGGCCGCTGCGCCGGCTGGTCGCGGAGGGCAAGGACGGCGTGGTCCGCGCGCTCAAGGCCCGCGCCCGGGACGCTCTTTCTTGATCGTCTGGCGCTGAGCTGGCGCGTCGGTAGGCTGAGCCACGAGGAGGTGGTTCAGCGTGGCACCCCGACTCGAGGCGCCCGGCCGGCCGTGGATGGAAGCGGACCTGCGCGCTTTTCCTCGCGACAATCACCGGTACGAGATCGTCGACGGCGCGCTCCACGTGAGCGCCCCGCTCGATGACGAGCACCAGCGGCTGGTCGAGCACGTGACCGCCGACCTGCGCACGGCCGTACCGCCGGGGTGGACCGTCGCCGGCGGTGTCGGCGTGCACGCGGGCGACAGCTACCTGACGCCGGACGTCACGGTGCTCCGGCCGGGCAGCCCCAAGGGCGGCGCCTGGGTCGACCCGAGCGACGTCGCGCTGGTGGTCGAGGTGGAGTGCCCGAGCAGCCGCCGCTACGACCGGTGCGTCAAGCCCGGCCTGTACGCGGACGCCGGCATCGAGGCCTTCTGGCGGATCGAGCGCCGGGGCAGCGGCGCGGTGGCACACCTGTACAACCGTGCCGCGGGCGGCCACTACGACCTGCACAGGAGCGTCAACCCTGGTCAGTGCGTGACGGCCGAGCTGCCGTACGCCGTGCAGGTCGCACCGGCGGCGTGGCACGCATAGCACAGCCGAGCTTGATCAGGGCGTTTTCCACAGGCGGCCCGGCTGTCCACAGGCGCGCGGCGGGCGCTGGCGGCTGACCCCAAAGGCGACCGATCCTTTCGGCCATGACCGAGCGCAGCGGGGTGTACGACAAGGTGGCGCGGCGGGCGGCTCCCGCCGCCGAGATCGAGCGCCTGCGCGCGGTGGTGCGCGTCCTGCCACCGGCCGCCGTGCTCACCCACCAGACCGCCGCGATGCTGTACGGGTTTGGTGTCGTTCCCACCGACGCGCTGCACGTCACGCTGCCCGCCGGCGTCCCCCTGCCCCAGCGGCGGGGCATCGCGGCGCACGGTGCCGTGCTCCCGTTCGCCGACGTCCGCGACGTCTCGGGCCTGCGCTGCCTCGGCCCGGCGCGGTGCGCGGTCGACCTCGCCCGCCAGCTCGGCCGCCCCGACGCGCTGGCGGTGCTCGACGCCGCACTGCGCGTCGGCGCCTGCACCCGCGACGACCTTGCCTACGAGGTGGCCCGGCACGACGGCCTGCGCGGCGTCCGGCAGGCCCGTGAGCTGGTGCGCCTCGCCGATCCGCGGGCAGGCTGCCGGCAGGAGAGCCACCTGCGCCTGCTGCTGCACGACGGCCTGCTCCCGGCGCCGGAGCCGCAGCTGGCCGTGCTCGACGACGCCGGCCGGGTGCGCTGCCGGATCGACCTGGGCTATCCCGAGGAGCGCGTCGGCGTGGTCTACGACGGGGCCGCCCGCCTCGACCAGCCCCGGCACAACTGGCTGGAGACGCGCGGCTGGCGCATGCGCTACTTCGGCGACGGCGACCTCTACGGCGAGCCCGAGCAGCTGGTCCAGACCGTCCGGGCCGCGCTCTACCACCCGCGATGAGCGCCCGGTCAGAAGAGCGTGAGCTCGTCGCGCTCGATGCCGCGCAGCTTGTCGTAGTCGACGACCACGCACCGGATGCCCCGGTCCTCGGCCAGCACCCGCGCCTGCGGCTTGATCTCCTGCGCAGCGAAGACCCCGGCCACGGGTGTGAGCAGCGGGTCGCGGTTGAGCAGCTCCAGGTAACGGGTCAGCTGCTCGACACCGTCGATCTCACCGCGGCGCTTGACCTCGATGGCGACGGCCGCGCCGGCGGCGTCCCGGCAGAGCAGGTCGACCGGGCCGATCGCCGTCATGTACTCGCGACGCACCAGCGTGTAGCCGTCGCCCAGCGTGGTCGGGTTGGCCGCCAGCAGCTCCTGCAGGTGCGCCTCGACGCCGTCCTTTTGCAGGCCAGGGTCCACCCCCAGCTCGTAGGAGGTGTCCTGAAAGATCTCCTCGAGCGTGATGCGCAGCTCCTCGCCGGCCTTGTTGACCACCCGCCACACACCCGGCGCCTCTTCCAGCCGGCAGGGTGGGCTCATCCAGTTGAGCGGCTTGTAGGCCCGGTCGTCGGCGTGGATCGAGACCGACCCGTCCGCCTTCACCATGAGCAGCCTGGTCGCCGGCGGCAGGTGCGCCGAGAGCCGTCCGACATAGTCCACCGAGCACCGCGCAATCACCAACCGCACCCGCAGAGACTAGCCAAGGGGCGGTGGCGCCGCTCGCAGGCCCGCCGCACGGGCGGCGCGGAGCGGCGGGCCGAAGTGGCGTCACGGTGCGATGCTGGGACACGTGTTGGAAGTGCTCACCGGTTCGGGCCTGGCCGCGTCGGCCGGGCTGAACGCGTACATTCCCCTGCTCACGATGGGGCTACTGTCGCGCTACACCGACCTGATCGAGCTGCCCAGCGGCTGGAGCTGGCTGAGCAACGGCTGGGTGATCACGATCCTCGCCCTGCTGCTCGCGGTCGAGTTCTTCGCCGACAAGATCCCCGTGGTCGACAGCGTCAACGACATCGTGCAGACGGTCGTGCGACCCACGGCGGGTGGCCTCGCCTTCGGTGCCGGCTCCAGCTCGGAGACCGTGACCGTGAGCGACCCGGGGCAGTTCTTCTCCTCCAACCAGTGGGTGCCGGTGGCGGTGGGCGTGCTCATCGCGCTCGGCGTGCACGGCATCAAGGCCGCCGCGCGCCCGGTGATCAACGCGGGCACCGCCGGCGTCGGTGCGCCCGTCGCCAGCACCGCGGAAGACGCCACCAGCGTATTCATGTCGGTAATCGCGATCGTGCTGCCGTTCCTGGTGCTCTTCTTCCTCGTCGCGATAGTGTTCACGTTCGTCTGGCTGGTCCGGCGGCGGCGCGAGCGAAAGCGCGAGCGTCGAGCCGCGCGGGCTGCCGGCTTCCGCGTCTGACCACAGGGGACGCAGGCGTCCCCGCGCTGGCAGCGGCCGCCGCCCGGCGAGACAACAGGAGAGTGCGCGTGCGCGAGGGCCGGTCGATCGTGCTGATCGCCGTGACCTCGGGTCTCATGTCGGTGATGCTGGCCGTCGCGGTCAACGTGGCCACCGGCGGCACGCTGCCCGGCCCGCTCAGCGGCGCGTCCTGGCTGGCCTGGCCGGCGGTCGCCGTGCTCGCCGCCATCGCGGTCACGCTGGCGATCCTCCAGCAGACACCTGGGCCGAAGGACCCGCCGCCGGTCGCCCGGAGCGTGCCGCGCGAGCTGCCGGCCGCGGTCACCACGTTCGCCGGCAAGTCCGACCTGGCCGCGGCCAACAGGGTGCTGGCGGACGGCTGCCGGGTGCTCGCCGTCGCGGGCCGCCCGGCGCGGGCAAGTCCACTCTGGCCCTCCACATCGCACACGAGCGCCGGCACCTCTTCCCGGACGGCGAGCTCTTCACCACGCTGCGCGGTGCCGACGCCGACCCCGTGGCGCCGGAGGAGGTGCTCGCCCGCTTCCTCGACCGCCTCGGCGTGCCGGAAGACGAGCGCCGCGGCGGCCTGGACGACCTCGCGGCGCGTTACCGGTCCGCCGTCGCCGACCGCCAGATGCTGATCGTGCTCGACAACGCCCACGACGCCGCACAGGTGCGCCCGCTGCTGCCCGGCGGTCCCGGCTGCCTGGTGATCATCACGAGCCGCCGCCTCATCGCCGACCTGCCGCACGCTGTCTCCCACCCGCTCGGCGGCCTGGACCACGCGGACGCGCGCGAGCTGTTCGTGCGGGCGGCGGGCGACTCCCGCGTCGACGACGACCCGGCGGGCGTCGACCGGATCGTCGAGCTGTGCGGCGGGCTCCCGCTCGCGGTGCGGATCGCGGCCGCCCGGCTCAAGGCCCGGCCCGCCTGGAGCCCGAGCCACCTCGCCGACCGGCTGGTCGACGAGCGGCGCCGGCTCACCGAGCTGGAGCACGAAGACCTCGCGGTGCGTTCGAGCTTCGAGGCGTCGTACCGCGAGCTGTCCGAGGAGGATCGCCTGGTCTTCCGCCGCGCCGGCTCCCACCCCGGGCGGGTCTTCGGCCCGGCCGCGGCGACGGCGCTCGCCGGGCTCGACGAAGAGGTCACCTCGGCGTCGCTGGAGCGGCTTGTCGACATGCACCTTGTCGAGTCGCCGGCGCCCGACCGGTACCGGCTGCACGACCTGCTCCGCCTCTTCGCCATGGGGCGGCTCGCCGACGAGGAGCCGGCGTACACCCCGGCGTCCTATCTGGACTGGCTGGCGGCGCACGTCCGCACCGAGGAGCGGGAAAACGTCGTGGCCGGCGCGCGTCACGCGGTGGCCGCCGGGGAGTACGAGGCGGCGTGGAGGATCGTCACCGCCACGCACCCGCTGCTCACCGACTCGGCCGACCACCCCGACCGGCTCGCGCTGTGGCGGGAGGCGGCGGTTGCCGCCAAGGAGCTGGGCGACGAGGCTCGGCGGGCGCGCGCCTTGCGCTGGGTGTCCTCGGCGACCCGCAACGCCGGCGAGGTGACCCGCGCCTTGGAGCCCGCCGCCGAGGCCATGGCGATCGCCGAGCGGCTGGACGACCGCGCGGCGCTGGCCGAGGCCCTCACGGTGTACGGCGAGTGCCTGCGCGACCTCAGCCGCTTCGATGACGCCCGGGCGGCGCTGGAGCGGGCGGTCGACCTCTTCATGGAGCTGGGCGACGTCGACGAGGAGGTCGGCGCGCGCGTGGCGCTGGGCACGCTCTTCAACACGATGTGGCAGCCCGAGCTGGCCGCGCCCGTGCTGGAGCGGGCCCGCGAGCTGATGCACTCCGCGCAGGACCACCGCCGGGCGTGGACGCTGCTGGGGCTGGCCACGGCGTACCGGTTCACGGGGAGGCGCGCCGAGGCGATCGCGCTCAACGACGAGGCACTGGCGCTGGCTCGCGACGGCAACGACCGCTTCGCGTACGGGCACGGCCTGATCGGGCGCGGCTGGCTCGCATTCGACGAGCGCCGCTACGACGACGCCACCCGCGACATGCGCGCGGCTCTGGAGATCTTCGACCAGATCCAGCACGGCCTCGGCGTCGGCCTGGCACACGAGGCGGTGGCCGAGGTCGCGTACGCCGCCGGCCACCCCACGACACGATCGCCGCCTGCGACGCCGCGATCCGCCAGTTCGAGCGCCTCCGCGACCGGATCCGCAGCGGCCGCTCCCGGCTCCTGCGCGCGCTCGCCCTGACCGACCTCGACCGCGACGACGAGGCCCGCACCGAGTGGCGCGCGGCCGAGGCCCTCCTCGGCGACACACCCTTGCCCGACGTGCCCCGCCGCCGCGAAACCCTGCAGGAACGCCTCGAAGGCTTTTAGGCTCGCCTTCCGCGGCGCGGCACCGCGCTGTGCGCACGGCCTGGCGATCTGGACAGAGAGCCTAGGGTCCCAGCGCCAACCGCGCCCGGGCTCCGCCACCCGACGAGCGATGCCAGCTGATCGCCAGCCGTGATCGGTGCGGCGGTCGGATCGTGGACGCTCGCCGCACCTCCAGGGGACTGCTACCTGACCGCGGGGCGGCCTCCAAGGTCGGCGTCACGGCGGGCGCATTGTGGACGCTCCCTGCACTCCGGGGACAGCGATGAAGGCTGCCCGGCCGGCGCGGGGCGGATTTCGCTGGTCGGTGTGGCGGATCGTGGACGTCTGCTGCCCCGCGAAGGGCGCCGGACGTCCACGATCACACGGGTTCGCCTCAGCGGGTCACGGGCCCGTCGCGGCGAGCGGGCTGTCGGGCCGGTGTCGGCTCGGGACGCCGCCTGCTCGTCGTCCGCGCTGGGTCTGCCGGCGCGGCGTGAGCGTGGCTGTCTGTGTCGGTCAGTCGCCGGGACAGGCGTCCAGGTCGGTGGTTACCCCGACGCCGTCCCCGGCCGGGATCGAGGCACCGGTGACGGCAACCATGTGAGTTGACCTGCCGGCGAGGGTGATCTCGGGCTTCCAGTGGGCGGGGCGGAGGTGCGGCGATTGGTTGCCCCTGCAGGGTCTTCCTTCTCGCCACGGACCGCCGGCGTCGAGCATGCGGGCTGACCTGCGGGGCCGCGGCTTGTGGGCGCATTGGTGCGCCCAGGTTGAGAGCCACCCCGCCACGACACCCCCGCTCGCCGATCAGACCGCCCGCGGCCTGCTACTCCTAGAGAACAGGCATCCGGGTCGACCTGGGGCGAGGGATTCCATCGGGCAGGACGGGACGGTCGGCCCCCACGACGGCCCCTTCTTGCCGCGAGCCCTGCGGACATGCGGGCCGTGCCTTGGCCGGAGCCTTCTCCGCTGCGCGGCCGTCGCTCAAGACGGGAGCGGCTTGTGGACGCATCGGTGCGCCCGGTCGGGAGCCACCCGGAACGACACCCCCGCTCGGCGGAGCGGCCGGTCACTCCCAGCGGAACAGGCGTGCCGCCAGCGCGCCGGCCACCGCCACATACGCGGCCATCACGACGAGGTGCAGTGCGGACGGGAAGGTACCGGTCCACGAGTCCTGCATCGCCTGGGAGGCGGCGCCCAGCGGGGTGAAGTCGCTCACGCGGCGCAGGCCGTCGGGCATTACTGGGCCGGGGGTCCACACGCCGGCGAAGAAGAGCATCGGAAAGTACACAAGCATGCCGATGCCCGTGGCGGTCTTCGCGCGTGGGGCGACCGCCGCTATCAGGAGGCCCACCGCGAACATCGCGGCCGTGCCCAGCACCAGCGCGATGAGGAAGCCCGGCACCTGCTGCGGAAGGTCGACGCCGAAGGCTGCCGTGCCCACGGCCACCGCCAGCGCGATCGCTATCAGCGTGCCCACGCCGTTGACCACGAGCTGAGCGCTGAGCAGCTTGACCGGGCCGACCGGGGTGGTGGCGAGGCGGCGGAGGACGCCGCGCTCGCGGTATGTCGCCAGGTAGGTCGGGAGCACGCTCACGCTCGTCGTGCAGATTGCCATCGCGAGCACGATCGGCACGTAGATGTCGATCGGCCGCAGCCCGTTCAGGTCGTCGGTCGCCTCGCGGAAGCCGGGGATCGCGAAGCCGAGCAGGAGCAGCAGCACCGCCGGGAACGCTATGCCCATGACGACGCTCATCGTGTCTCGCACGAAGAGCTTGGACTCCACAATGGTCAGTCGGGTGACTGCGGTGGTCATGGCGTCACACCCCGATCGCGTGGCCGGTGAGGGCCAGGTATGCGTCTTCCAGCGTGGCCCGGTCGAGGCCGCGGTCGGCCTGGACCTTGGCGATGAGGGCGGCCGGCGTGTCGGCCGCCACCGTGCGGCCGCCGTCGATCACGGCGACCCGGTCGCAGAGGCGCTCGGCCTCGTCCATGAAGTGCGTGACGAGTACGACCGTGACGCCCCGGTTGCGGACGCTCTCGATCAGCGCCCGGGTCTCCCGGCGCGCGGCCGGGTCGAGGCCCGTGGTCAGCTCGTCGAGCACAGCCACCTTGGGGTCGCCGACCAGCGCGAGCGCGATGGAGAGCCGCTGCTTCTGGCCGCCGGAGAGCGTGCCGAAGCGGGCGTTGCGCCGGGCGGAGAGCCCGAGCACGTCGAGCAGCTCCCGCCAGTCGGCCGGTTTGCCGTAGAAGGAGCTGTACAGGTCCAGCGCCTCCCACACCCGGATCCGCTCGGGCAGCTCGCTCTCCTGCAGCTGCACGCCCACCAGCTCGCGCAGCGCGGCGCCGTCGTGGTCCGGGTCCTTGCCGAGCACCCGCACCGTGCCGCCGTCGCGCCGGCGCAGGCCGCTGAGCATCTCGACCGTGGTGGTCTTGCCCGCGCCGTTGGGCCCGAGGATCCCGAAGATCTCGCCACTGTCCACTGTGAACGACACGTCCGCGACGGCGACCGTCTCGCCGTACCTCTTCTGCAGGTTGGAAACGTCGATGACCGGCATGGTCCTCCCCCTTCAGCCGGAGACTTTCTTGATGGCGACGGAGCGGGTCAGCGCGATATTGGCGACCCAGGCCACCGCGATGGACGCCACTCCCATGAGCACGCCGACGCCCAGCGGCGGGCGGTCGATGCCGAACCCCTTGTTGATGCCGTAACCGAGCCACAGCGAGTCGAAGCCGATCTCGGTGACCACCGCCGGCAGGACGGTTACGGGGATGAGGCCGATGCCCCACCAGCTGCCGTACCGGTAGAAGCACGTGCCCATCACCCAGCCACAGCAGAGGTACACGATGCCGACGAGCAGCTCCGCGACAAGCGTCTCCAGCCCGTCGCCGAAAGCCCGCACCGGGTAGGGATCCGTGAGGCCGCCCATGAGGTCGGCGGAGGTGTAGATCGCGTGCTCGACGACGAAGCCGAGCGTCATGATCGCCGCGTACACGCCGGCCACCGCGAGGATGTAGAGCGACGCGCCGAGCGTGAAGTCGCGGCGGGTGACCCCGTTGCCCACGTAGGCCGGAAGGTACACCGTCGTCAGCATCACGCCGACGGCGAGCAGGAAGTACTTGGGAGCGGAGCCGCCGGAGGTGGCCCAGATGCTGACGTCCGTGTCGCCGACCGTCGCGACCACGGTGATGATCGCCGCGTAGATCGCGATCATGATGGCCCAGTAGCCGGCCACCATGGGCAGGCCGGCGCGCAGCTGAGCGCGCACGACGACAAGAGAGGTGTTGGGGCTCATCGCCGCTCCTCCGCGGTCAGGTGGACGAAGAGGTCCTGGAGTCCGACCGGGCCCAGCTCGAGACCGGCCGCGCGGGCGCTCGCCCGCTCCTCGTCGCTGAGCTGGCCGTAGATGGTGGTCGAGCGGGTGCCGCCCAGCCGCTGGTCGCCCAGCACCGTGCGGCCCTCGGTGAACGCCGCCACCGCCTCCGCCGGCCCGGTGACCGCCACGCCCCGGCTGCGCAGCGCCTCCGTCTCGTCGTGCGCCACCAGGCGTCCTTTGTCGAGGATCACGACCTCCTCGAAGAGAGAGCCGACCTCCTCGATCAGGTGCGTCGAGATGATGATCGTGCGGGGGTGAGCCATGTAGTCGTTGAGCAGCTCGTCGTAGAACGCGTACCGCGAGGGCGCGTCCATCCCGAGGTATGCCTCGTCGAAGATGGTCAACGGTGCCCGCGCGGCCAGGCCGAGCGTCACGCTGACCGCCGACTTCGCACCGCGGGACAGCGCCCCGATCCGCTTCTTGAGCGGGATGTCGAAGCGTGCCATCAGAGCCTGCGCGTACTCCTCGTCCCAGTTGGGACGCAGCGCACGAGCCATCCGGAACACGGTGCTCACCCGGTCGGTGTCCTGCGCGTCCACCCGGTCCCGCACGAAGCAGACCTGCCGGGTGACCGCCGCGTTTTCGAAAGGCTCCGCGCCATCGACAAGCACCACGCCGCTGGCTGCCCGGCGGAACGCGGCGATGGCCGACAGCACGCTCGTCTTGCCCGAGCCGTTGCGCCCGAGGAGGCCGTGGATCTTGCCGCCATCCAGTCGCACGGAGAGGCCGTCGACGGCGACCGTCTCGCCGTACCGGATCGTGAGGTCCTTGATCTCGACGGAGGCAGTCACTTCGCCCCCTCGATCCGGCGGACGATCTCGTCCAGAGGGATCCCGATGACCTGGGCCTCGGCGATCATCACGTCGACGACCTGCTCGAAGAAGCGCTCGCGCCGCTCCGTGCGGAGCTTTTCCCGGGCATCCGGGCTCACGAACATGCCGATGCCGCGCCGCTTGTAGAGCACACCCTCCTCGACCAGCTGCTGGAAGCCCTTGGCCGCGGTGGCGGGGTTGATCCGGTAGAAGCTCGCGTACTGGTTGGTGGACATGACCTGCTCGTCCTCCCCAAGTGCCCCGCTCAGGATGTCCTCTTTGATCTTGTCGGCGATTTGCAGATAGATCGGACTCCGGTCGTCAAACACGGGAGCACCTCAAGGTTCTTAGGTTCATTACTTGACTAATGAACCGTAGCACCGACGAACCAGCGATCGCAACGGGCGATCTCAGCGGGAGCGGAGGAACGCGGGGATGGCCGCGACGGCCGCGACCTCGTCGCCGCGGAGGCGGCACCTGACGGCGAGAAACCCGTCGTAGCCCACGCCCGACAGCGCGCGCAGGACGGAAGACCAGTCCAGATGCCCCGCCCCCGGCTGGAAACCGTTCGAGTCGGCAACCAGCACGTGCCCGACGAGCCGGCCCGCGGCGCGGAGGGCGAGAGCCGGGTCGTCCTCCTCGATGTTGAGGTGGAACGTGTCCACGGCCACACCCAGCCCGCCCGCGCACAGCCCCGCGGCGCCGACCGCGCGGACCAGCTCGGCGGCCCGGTCGAGGCGGTTGACCATGTGGTCCTCGTACCGGTTGAGCGGCTCGAGGAAGAGCCGCACGCCCTCCTTCTCGGCGTGCCGGCCAAGCTCGGTGAGCCCTTCCACGAGCACTTCGCGGTCGCCCTCGGCGGTGCGCGGCGGGCGGAACGGCGGCAGCTGCATCGAGAACATCCCGCGCGACGCCGGCGTCACCACGCCCCGCCCGCCGAGGTCGGCCATCACCGACAGCTGCGACTTCACCTGGTCGATCGCGTCGCGGCGCAGTTCGCGGTCGAAGGCGCCGAAGAAGTGCCGCATGTCCACGGCGACCACGGGCAGCACCACCCCGTCGCGGACGGCGCGGCGCAGCTCGGGGAGGCGCTGGCGGAAGGCGTACGCCCCGGCGCCGCGCAGCTCGATCGCGTCGTAGCCGGACCGCAGCGCGAACTCCCACTTGTCCTGCAGCCGGGCGCCGGGCAGGAGGTGCTCCAGACACGCGATCTTCACGGGATCCCCCTTCGCCCAAGATTACGCAAATGTGACAATCCGTCGGGCCAGCGACACAGCACGAAACCCGGACGATCCCGTGTTAGTAGGACAAATACCGATAGGATTGCCCCGTTTGTCCGTCAAGGGGGTGCCAGTGGCGAGCGTCGCCGAGGTGAAAGCGGCCATCGATGCCGCGATGCAGCACGTTCAGGAGGGCCAGGAGGCTGTCCGGGCGGCCAACGAGAAGCTCGGTGAGGCGCAGCTCAGCCTGGCCGCGGCGGTCGAGGGCAGCGGACACGAGTCGGTCACCTCCGCGCAGGCCGCACTCGCCCAGGCGGCCACCGAGCTCGAAGACTGCCTTTCCGCCACGCTGGGCGCGATGGACCAGGCCCAGCAGTACGCCGCAGCCCTCTAATGCCATGAGCTCACTGCTGCACGCGCTGGCGTACCGGATCCAGGAGGTCGGCGAGGAGCTGCCGGTCGGGCAGGTGGCCACCGCCGCCGACCGCCTGCGCACCGCCAACGGCCTGCTGGCCTGGGTGATGCGCGCGAGCGTCACGACCGCGCCGACACCCACGCTCACCGCCGCCGGCGAGCACCTCGACCATGCTGCCGGCGCCATGCTCGCCGCCCGCGAGGCGCTGGCCGGCTACCTCGTGTCGATCGGGCTGCCGCGCGACGCGGTACCCCCGCCGGACAAGGACTGGCATGCGGCGCTGGCGCCGGCCGCGCCACGCCGGCCAGCCGCGGACGCCGGCCCTCCGACCCTTACCCACTTCTGGGCCGACCGGGTCGACGAGCTGACTGAGCGGTCAGGCAGCCGGCCGGAGCGTGGTGCGGAGTCCACCGTGGACCTGCTGCACCGCTGCGCCAAGGCGGTGCCGGACGACGACCGCGGGCGGCTGCGCCGCGAACTCACCGCGGTGGACCCGGCCGTGGGCCTCGCGCTGTCCGCGGTGGCGCCGGCGCCGATGCGCTTCCTCACCGCGGAGATGCTCGGCCACCCACCATCCAAAGAGGACCTTCAGCCGGTACGGAAGGAACTGCTCCCCCGCGTCCGCAAGCTGCTGCCTGCGCTCGACGACATCGTGGTGGACGAGCTGCTCGCCCGCGCCTGCTACGCCCCGCCGCCGCAGCGCGAGAAGGACGAGCGCACGCACCCGGTCGACGCAGCGGTAACGGCGGCCGTCCTCGTCGGCGTCCTGCTGCGGGTCACCGGACGGGAGCCGGACGAGCTGGCCAAGGTGACCGAGGAACTGCGCAAGGCCGAGGAGCGGGAGGACAAGGAGCGCGAGGAGAAGGAACGTCGTGGCTAGCGTTCGGCACGGGATCGTGGCCGGGGTCCGGCGGGACCTGGCGGCGGCGCGTGGGCTGACCCGCGCGGCCCTTGGCGTCGCCGAGGCGGCCCGCGACGAGGCGCGGCACCAGCGGGACGAGGCGCTCGCACAGCACAGCGAGCGACTGGCCGCCCTCGCCGAGGCACGCGAGGCGGCGCGCCGCGACATCCGGGCCCACTTCGAAAAGGCGGCGGGCGCGCTCACCGAGGATCTGGCCGCCGTTGCCGCGTCGTGCGCGCCAGGTGCGGCGGGCGCGTCGTGGCGCACCTGGCGCCCCACCGAGCCCGAGCGCGGGCGGCGCCCCGGCCTGTTTCGGATCGGCACGCTCGGGCAGGAGCCGGCCGCGGCCACGATCCCCGCGCTGGTGCCCCTGCTCGACCTTGCCCACCTCTCCTTCACCGGCGAGCCATCCACTGTGGACGGCGTGATCGCCGGCCTGCTACTGCGGGTGCTGGGCAGCACGCGCCCGGGCGAGGTACGCCTCACCGTCTACGACCCCGAGCAGCTCGGCGGAAGCTTGGCCGGATTCGCGCCGCTGGGCAACGCCGACCTGCTCACCTTCGTGGGGCCGGGCGGGCTCACCGGGATGCTCGACGACCTCGTGGAGCAGATCCGCCGGATCAACGAGAGCGTGCTGGCCGGCGAGTACGCGTCGCTGGCCGAGCTGACCGCCGCCACCGCCGCCCGCCGGCCCGAGCCGTGGCGGCTCGTGGTGCTGCTCGGCGACGCCGCCACGGCTGCCGACCTCAGCGCGGCCCAGCGCGCGCAGTTGGACCGCATCGTGCGGACGGGCGTGGCGTGCGGGGTACACGTGCTCGCCCGCGGGCTGCCGATCGAGGCGCACCCCACTGTGGAGCACGTCGCCGTCTACGGGAGCACCGCCGCCTGCGGTACCACCGGCGACCTCCCGGTGCGACTCGACGCGCCACCGGCCGCCGACCGCGTCGCCGCCGCCTGCCGGGAGCTGGCCGAGCTGCTGCTGGCCGGGCCGCCGCCAGCGCAGTTCGCCGACCTGGCGCCGGAGAAGCTCTGGACCGAGTGCTCGGCTACCGGCCTCGCCGCCCCGCTCGGCGACGGGCCGGACAGCGAGCTCGTCGAGGTGCTGCTCGGCGACGACCCGCCGCACGCGTTGATCGGCGGGCCGTCCGGCTCCGGCAAGACCAACCTCATCTACGCCTGGCTCGGCTCGCTGACCGCCCGGTACTCCCCCGACGAGCTGGCGCTCTACCTGCTCGATTTCAAGGAGGGCGTCTCCTTCGCGCGCTTCGCGCCGGGGCGGCGGGACCCGAGCTGGCTGCCACAGGTACGCCTCGTGGGCGTCAACGTCAACGGCGACCGCGAGTTCGGCCTCGCGCTGCTGCGGCACCTCGGCGAGGAGCTGCGCCGCCGGGCGCACGCCGCCAAGCGCCACGAGGCCACCAAGCTCGCCGAGCTGCGCGCCGAGGACCCGAGCGGGCACTGGCCGCGCATCGTCGCGGTGATCGACGAGTTTCAGGTGCTGCTGGCCGGCCGCGACGCGATGGCCACCGAGGCGGTCGGCTTGCTGGAGGACCTGGCCCGGCGGGGCCGCTCGCAGGGCATCCACCTGGTGCTCGCCTCGCAGGACGTCTCCGGCATCGAGGCGCTGTGGGGGCGGTCGGCGCTGGTGGCGCAGTTCACTCTGCGGATCGCGCTGCCCAAGGCGCGCCGGATCCTGGCCGACACCAACCTCGCCGCCGACGTCATCCCCCGCTTCCACGCGGTCGTCAACGCCGACTCCGGCGTCCCCGACGCCAACCGCATCGTGCGCCTGCCGGACGCGAGCGACCGCGGCGCGTGGCGTGCGCTGCAGGAGAAGCTGTGGCACGCCCGCCCCGAGGGCCTCGACCCGCCCCGCCTCTTCGACGGCGACGCGGTACCCCCGTACCCGGAGGAGATCTCGGCGGACGGCGCGGTGCTCGGCGAGACCATCGACGTACAGCCGCGGCCTGCCGTCCTCCGCCTCCCCCGCGCACCCGGCCGCAACCTCGCGGTGCTCGGCACGCGGGTGGAGGAGGCGTGCGCGGTCCTGGGCGCCGCCGGCCGCTCACTGGCCACCATGGACGGTGCGGCGCGGTTCAGCGTGGTGTGCCTCGACGACGACGCCTCCCCGGCGGCCGGGCTGCTGCACGCGGCGCTGCCGGACGCCCGCTGGTACGACCTCGACACCGCCGCCGAGCTGCTCGCCGAGCTGGCCGCCGACCTCGACGGTCCGCCCGCCGCGGTGCCCCACTACGTCATCGGCTACGCCTGGGACGCGGCCGGCGGCCAGCTCCCCCACCTGCGCACGGTGCTGTCCCGCGGTCCCGAGCGGCGGGTACACGTCCTCGGCTGGTGGCGCGGCGTCTCCCGCCTCCGCGACGACCTGGGTGGCGTCGGCGCCCGCTTCGACGCGATCGGCGCGTGGGTCGCCCTCGACGTGCACGGCTCGGAGCTCTCGCCCCTCTCGCCCCAGCCGGGTGGTCCGGCCTGGTACCCCCGACCGCACCGGGCCCTCTTCTTCGACCGGGCCATCCATCGCGCGCCGGAGGTCATCATCCCCTACGAAGTGGGTGCGGCGCGGGGGGCGCGGTGAGCGCCGGGGAGTACCGGCGACTCGTCGGCGCACTCGCCGCGGCGGCGCGCGAGCGGGACGGGAAGCTGGCCGCCGCCGAGCGCGCGTACCAGGACGGTGCCGCGGCGGCCTCGGCGGAGGTGGCCCGCAGCGACGCGGCGCTCGTCGAGGCGGAACGTGCCGCCAGCGGGGCCGCCATCACCGTGGTCGACGTGGACCGCGAGGCGGCGCGGATCTGGGACGAGCTGCGCCGGGTCGGCGGTTGGTGGGCGCGGCTGCGGCGGGTCGGCGAGCTGCCGTTGCCCGACCACGCCGGCCACGCACCGGCCGCCGGCACCGTGGAGGTCGAGGCGGTCGCGCTGCTCGACGCGGCGGCGAGGCGCATCGACCCGGTCCGCCGCGGCGCGCCACGAGCGCCGCTGCCACGCTGGTTGCTCCCGCTCCTGCCCCCGCTCGGCGCCATCGCCGCCACCATGACCGGACTCGTCGCGGGCGGGCTCGTCACGCTCGCGCACTTCGACTCCGAGCTGGCCTGGCCGCTGCGCCTGCTGGGCTGGCTCACGTTTCTGATCGCGCCCTTCACCGGGGTGCCGCCGGCGGCGCTGTGGGTGGGCCGGCAGTTCGGCAGCCGTCTGGACACCGGCGCGATCGGGCTCATCGTGCTCGGCGGCATGGCGGCCGGTTGCGGGTTGTCCCTGTTGTTCGCCCGATAAGCCCCCGCGTTGATCAGGGACCTGGTGGGCGTGTCACCCGGCGCGCCGCCCCACCGTCTCCCTGATCAACCCGGCGGCGCGCGGTCCAGGCCGTTTGCCGACCGGACGACCGTGACGAGCTCGTCCATGATGGACGTCAACGCGAAGTCCTTCGGTGTGAACACCTTTGCCACGCCCGCGTCGCGCAGCTTCGCGGCGTCGGCGGGCGGGATGATGCCGCCCACCACGACGGGCAGGTCGGGGCGTCCGGCCGCCCGCAGGCCGTCCAGCACGGCGGGCACCGCGGCAAGGTGCGACCCGGAAAGCACCGAGAGGCCGACGAGGTCGACGTCCTCCTCCACCGCGGCGGCCACGATCTGGCCCGGGGTGAGGCGGATTCCTTGGTACACCACCTCGAAGCCGGCGTCCCGGGCGCGGACGGCGATCTGCTCGGCGCCGTTGGAGTGGCCGTCGAGGCCGGGCTTGCCCACCAGCAGGCGCAGGCGGCCCGTGCCCAGCTCGTGCGCGGTACGGCCGACCCGCTCGCGCACCGAAGCCAGCGTGGCGTCCTCGCGCGGCGCGGGCGAGGCGGCGAGGCCGGTGGGTGCGCGGTACTCGCCGAACACCTCCCGCAGCGCTCCCGCCCACTCGCCGGTGGTCACGCCGGCGCGCACGCAGTCGAGCGTCGCGGGCATCAGGTTGGCCGTGCCGGCCGCGGCCTCACGCAGCACGGCCAGCACGGAGTCTACTGTGGACTGGTCGCGGGCGGAGCGCCACGCGCGTACGGCCTCGGCGGCGGCCCGCTCCGCCGCGGGATCGACCTGCTCGACGGCCTCGGCGCCGGAGTCGGTGAGTGGCGACGCCTCGGTCTCGGTGAAGCGGTTGACGCCCACCACCACGTCTGCGCCCTCCTCCAGCCTCCGGCGACGTTCGGCGAGCGAGTTGACAAGCGCACTCTTGAGGTAGCCGGTCTCGACGGCGGCCACCACACCGCCCAGGTCGAGGATCTTGTCGAGCTCGACGCGCGCACCGTCCACGATGGAGTCGACGAGCGCCTCGACCACTCGGGAGCCGTCGAAGATGTCGGGGTACTCGAGCAGGTCCGACTCGTACGCCAGCACCTGCTGCATACGCAGTGACCACTGCTGGTCCCACGGGCGGGGCAGGCCGAGCGCCTCGTTCCACGCGGGAAGCTGCACGGCCCGGGCCCGGGCGGTGCGGGAGAGTGTGACGCCGAGCATCTCCAGCACGATCCGCTGGATGTTGTTTTCCGGCTGGGCTTCGGTGAGGCCGAGCGAGTTGACCTGCACGCCGTACCGGAAGCGGCGCTGCTTGGCGTCCCGAACCCCGTACCGCTCGCGGGCCAGGTCGTCCCACAGCCGCGCGAACGCCCGCATCTTCGCCATCTCCTCGACGAAGCGCACGCCCGCGTTGACGAAGAACGAGACGCGCTGCACCACCTCGCCCATCCGCTCGGGCGGAACCTGACCGCTGTCCCGCACGGAGTCGAGGATCGCGACCGCGGTGGCGAGCGCGAAGCCCACCTCCTGCACCGGCGTCGCGCCCGCCTCCTGGAGGTGGTACGAGCAGACGTTGACCGGGTTCCACTTGGGGGCGTTGGCCACCGTCCAGGCGATCGTGTCCGTGGTGAGCCGCAGCGACGGGCCGGGCGGGAAGATGTACGTGCCGCGGGACAGGTACTCCTTCACGATGTCGTTCTGCGTCGTGCCGGTCAGCGCGGCGGTGGGCGCGCCCTGCTCCTCGGCCGCCACCACGTAGAGGGCGAGCAGCCACATCGCGGTCGCGTTGATGGTCATCGAGGTGTTGGCCTCGGCGAGCGGGATGCCGTCGAAGAGCGCGCGGACGTCGCCGAGGTGGGAGACCGGCACGCCGACCCGCCCCACCTCACCGGCGGCGAGCTCGTGATCCGGGTCGTACCCCGTCTGGGTCGGCAGGTCGAAGGCGACCGAGAGGCCGGTCTGCCCTTTGGCCAGGTTGCGGCGGAAAAGCGCGTTGGTGGCGGCCGCCGACGAGTGCCCCGCGTAGGTGCGCATGACCCACGGCCGGTCCCGCTCGGCGAGGCGACTCTCCATGCGACGAGTCTAAGTTACCGTTAAGTCACATGAGTCGGTGAAAAACCGCACAGGGCCGTCCGCCATAGTGTCTGCCCATGGGGAACGATCTCGCGGTCTCCGTAAAGGGGCTGCGCAAGGCGTACGGCCGCACGCTCGCGGTCGAGAGCCTGGACCTGGACGTACGACGCGGGGAGGTCTTCGCCCTCCTCGGCCCGAACGGAGCTGGCAAGACCACCACCGTGGAGATCCTGGAGGGCTACCGCAAGCGGGACGGCGGCGAGGTGCGCGTGCTCGACCACGACCCCGCCAGCGCGACGGCCGACTGGCGCGCGCGGGTGGGGATCGTGTTGCAGGGCACCGGGGAGTTCGAGGAGCTGACCGTCCGCGAGCTTGTGCACCACTTCGCGGCGTTCTACCCCAAGCCCGACGACCCGGACGACGTGATCGCGCGGGTGGGGCTCACCGACAAGACGAAGGCGCGCACGCACGCCTTGTCGGGCGGGCAGAAGCGGCGGCTGGACGTGGCGCTCGGCATCGTTGGCCACCCCGAGCTGCTCTTCCTGGACGAGCCGACGACCGGGTTCGACCCGGAGGCGCGGCGCGAGTTCTGGCAGCTGATCCGGGAGCTCAACGGCGCCGGCACCACGATCATGCTGACCACCCACTACCTCGACGAGGCGGAGGCGCTCGCCCACCGCGTCGGCGTGATCGCGGGTGGACGGCTCGTCGAGGTGGCCGAGCCGAGCCGGCTGGGCAACCGGGCCAGCGCTCCTGCCACGGTGTCGTGGCGTACCCCGATGGCTCGGCCGAGTCGGCGGAGAGCGACACGCCGACGGCGCTGGTGGCCGAGCTTGCCGCGCGCTTCGGCGGCGAGGTGCCCGGCCTGACCGTCACCCGCCCCACCCTCGAAGACGTCTACCTGCGCATGATCGGAGCGGCATGAGCGTGGATCTCGCCCGGCGGCAGGGCGTCGTCGAGCTGAAGCAGTTCACGCGCAGCCGCGAGGCCGTGGTCTTCACGATGGCCTTCCCGGTCATCATGATCTTGATCTTCGCCTCGATTTTCGACGACGAGATCGCGCCCGGCGTCAACTACACGCAGTACTTCATCACCGGCATGATCGCGACCGGCCTCATGACGGTGGGTTTCCAGAGCCTGGCGATCCAGATCCCCATCGAACGGGACAAGGGCGTACTCAAGCGCTTCCGCGGCACGCCAATGCCCAAATGGGTGTACTTCGCCGGCAAGGTCTTCATGGTCGCCGGCATCGGCGTGGCCGAGGTGGCACTGCTGCTCGCCGTCTCGATCGGCTTCTTCGACCTGGAGCCGCCCGCGTCAGTTGGGAAGTGGCTCACGTTCGCGTGGGTATCGGTGCTCGGCCTGAGCGCGTGCACGCTGTGCGGCATCGCGTTCTCGTCGGTCCCCCGCAACGCCCGCGGCGCCACCGCGGTCGTGACGCCGGTGGCGCTGGTGCTGCAGTTCATCTCGGGCGTGTTCTTCGTCTTCACCGACCTGCCGACGTGGATGCAGCAGGTCGCCGCGATCTTCCCGCTGAAGTGGATGTGCCAGGGCCTGCGCTCGGTCTTCCTGCCCGACTCGTTCGCCGCCGCCGAGCCGGCCGGCAGCTGGGAGCTGGGCAAGGTCGCGCTGATCCTGAGCGCCTGGTGCGTGGTCGGCCTGGTGGTCTGCATCCGCACGTTCACGTGGCAAAACAAGTACAGCCGCTGAAATTGAGCTACCGCGATGTCCGCGGTGGTCCGGACCGTTGCTCCCGCGGCCTCGCCCTCCGCGATCGGCAGCCTCAGATCTTGTCCCGCGGGCCCGGCAGCGGAGGTCGGGGGTTTCGGCGAGCCCTGGCGAGCCGCCGACCGGAGCGGTGCCCGCGGGAGCATGCGGTCCGCAGCTGGCACGGGCCGGGGCACACCTGCTTGAAGGCGGCCCACGGTCCGGACCAATGGACGAAGCTAGTGCGTCACTCTGAGTAGTCGTAGAAGCCCCGGCCGGTCTTGCGGCCGAGGTCGCCGGCGGTGACCATGCGCTGGAGCAGCTCCGGCGGGAAGAACTTCTCGTCGGCGGTGTCGGTGTAGATGTTCCTGGTCGCGTGCAGCAGCACGTCTACGCCGGTCAGGTCGGTGGTGGCGAGCGGGCCCATCGCGTGGCCGAAGCCGAGCTTGCAGGCGACGTCGAGGTCTTCGGGCGAGACCACGCCGGACTCGACGAGCTTGACCGCCTCGACGACCAGCGCGGCGATCAGGCGGGTCGTCACGAAGCCGGCGATGTCGCGGTTGACCACCACGCAGGTCTTGCCGATCTCCTCGGCGAAGGAGCGGGCGGTGGCGAGCGTGGCATCCGAGGTCTTGTAGCCGCGCACGAGCTCGCAGAGCTTCATCATCGGCACCGGCGAGAAGAAGTGGGTGCCCACCACCGACTCGGGGCGTTGGGTGGCCGTCGCGATCTGGGTGACCGGGATGGCGCTGGTGTTCGTGGCGAGCACCGCGTCGGGCCGGCAGATCTTGTCGAGCTGCCGGAAGACCTCCTGCTTGACGTCGAGCCGCTCGAACACCGCCTCGACCACGATGTCCGCACCCGCCGCCGCCTCCAGGTCGGTGGTCGTGGTGATGCGCCCCAGGGTGGTCTCGACGTCGTCCGCCTGGATCGCGCCCTTGCTGGCGAACTTTTCCAGCGACCGGCGGATGCCCGCCACACCCCGGCTCGTCGCGGCGTCGTCCAGGTCACGGAGCGTGACCTCCCACCCGGCCTGCGCCGCCACCTGCGCGATGCCCGAGCCCATCAGACCGGCCCCGATGATCGCCAGTCGACCCGCCATGCTCTCACTCCTCACTCGTTCGCTATGCATGGATGCTAAACGACCATTCAGGATGACCTTGAGGTGTCACACTGACGCCATGGCGCTGGCCGACAGCTGGTATCTGGTCGGGCCGCTGATCGCGTTCGCGGTGGTGGGCGTGATGGCCGGCCTGCTCCGCCGGGCGCTCGGGCGGGAGCACTTTTCGCCGGCGCCGCCGATCGCGGACGACTTCGGCCTGCTGCGGGTGGCCGCGCTGGTGGACCGGCTGGAGGTGGCCCAGGCCGTACGGCGCACGCTCCGCCAGGCCGGCATCCGCTCGACGCTCTCGACCGGGCTGGACGGCCTCATCAAGATCCTCGTCTTCCCGGACGACGCGGGACGGGCGCGGCGCGTGCTGGAGCGCGACTCCTCTACTGGAACGTGAACGTCGGCTCTTCCGGCGCCGCCACCCGCTCGATCTTGACGCCCAGGGCCCGCAGGTTCGGCACGAAGTCCGGGTAGCCCCGGTCGATGTGGTGCACGTGGGAGATCTCCGTCATCCCGTCGGCGCACAGGGCGGCCATCGCCAGCCCCGCACCCGCGCGGATGTCCGTGGCCCGCACCGGAGCGCTGGAGAGCCGCTCACGCCCCTGCACGACAGCGTGGTGGCCGTCGGTGCGGATGTCGGCGCCGAGGCGGACCATCTCGTTGACGAACATGAACCGGCCGTCAAAGATGTTTTCGGTCACCAGGGACGCGCCGTCGCTGACCGAGGCGAGGCCGATCGCCATCGGCAGCAGGTCGGTCGGAAAGCCCGGGAAGGGCAGCGTGACCACGTCGACGGCGGTCGGGCGGCGGTCCATCTGCACCCGGAAGGCGTTGGCCCGCGTCTCGACCATGCCGCCGGCAGAGATCACCTTGTCGAGGGCGATCTCCAGGTGGGCCGGGTCGACGCCGGTCACGGTGACGTCTCCCTGGGTCATCGCCGCGCCGAACGCCCATGTGCCGCCCACGATGCGGTCGCCGATCGTGGCGTGGTGCACGGGGTGCAGCTCGGTAACGCCCTGAATCCGCAGCGTGGACGTGCCGGCCCCCTCGATGCGGGCGCCCATCTCGCTGAGCATCGTGCAGATGTCGACAATCTCGGGCTCACGGGCCACGTTGTCGATCACGGTCTCGCCACGCGCCAGCACTGCCGCCATCAGCAGGTTTTCGGTGGCGCCCACGCTCGGAAAGTCCAGCCAGATCGTGGCACCCCGCAGCCCCCGCGGCGCCGAGGCGATCACGTAGCCGTGCTCCCCCGTGATCTCCGCACCCATCCGGGCCAGCCCGTCGATGTGCATGTCGAGACCGCGCGAGCCGATCGCGTCGCCGCCCGGGTGGGCCACCCGCACGAACCCGCGCCGCGCCAGCAGCGGCCCGAGCACGCAGATCGAGGCCCGCAGCCGCCGCACGAGGTCGTAGTCGGCCTCGGTGCCGGTCTCCTCGGGCACGTCGATCGAGACCTCGTCGCCCTGGTACTCCACCGTGCAGCCGAGCCGCCGCAACACCTCACCCATGATCGCGATGTCCGTAATCCGGGGAATGTTGCTGACCACGCTGCGGCCGGGCGCGAGCAGCGCCACCGCCATCAGCTTGAGCGCCGAGTTCTTGGCGCCGACGACGTGTACCTCGCCCGCCAGCCGCGCCCCACCGAGCACCTGGATCACATCCACGTCGGCCATCGTAGAAGCCTCGCCAACCGCCGTGTCGGGGGCCGCGAATGCTGACGGTCGTACGCTAAGGCTCATGGCCGTTCACCTCACCAGGATCTACACGAAGGCCGGCGACACCGGCGCGACCCGGCTCGTCAACAACGAGAAGGTGTCGAAGACAGACCCGCGGATCGCGGCGTACGCCGATGTGGACGAGTGCAACGCCGCCATCGGCGTCGCGCTCGCGCTGGGCCAGCTCGACGACGAGGTGCGCGCCGTGCTCTCCACGGTGCAAAACGACCTCTTCGACCTCGGCGCCGACCTGGCAAACCCGTCGCCGGAGCCCGGCCTGCGCGTGACCGAGGCGTACGTGACCCGCCTCGAAGGCTGTTGCGACGACTTCAACGCGCGACTGTCCACACTCGACTCCTTCGTGTTGCCGGGTGGCACGCCGGGCGCCGCGCTGCTGCACGTGGCGCGCACAGTAGCGCGCCGCGCCGAGCGCGCGGCGTGGACCCTGGTGGAGGCCGATCCCGAACGAACCGGCACCCTCCCGGCAAAGTATCTCAATAGGCTGTCCGATCTGCTGTTCATCCTGGCGAGAACAGCAAATCCCGATGGCGACGTGCTCTGGGTGCCGGGCGCCAACAGATGAGGCGCGGAGCGCTCGCCCTGTGCGCGCTCGCGCTCGCCTCCTGCTCCTCACCGCCGCCGGCACCCCCTGCCCCACCCCCGCCCCGCGCGCTGACCTGGCGCGAGGTCACGCTCCCGGCCACCGCCGCCACCGTGCAGGACGTCGCATACTGCGAAGACCACTGGCTCGCGGTGGGCGGCCTCCCGACCGGACCCGCGGCGTGGCGGAGCACGGACGGCACGACCTGGACGGGGGTACGGCTCGCGCCCGTCAGCTTCTACGGCAGGCAGAGCACGATCTTCACGGTCGCCTGCCGCGGCGCCGACGCCGTGGCGGTGGGCGCGGCCTCGGGCGGCGCGCACGGCAACCCGCGGACCAGCACGTGGCGCAGCCGCCCGGACGGGAGCTGGCTGGAGTACGAGCCGGCGTTCGTCCAGTTCGGCGGCCAGGACTCGGTGGGCGTCGGCGCGGTCGCCGCCTCGCTTGAAGCGCCGGCCGCCTGGGCCATCGTCGGCAACTGGCTCGGCCCGGACGGCTCACCCGGCCCCGCGCTCTGGCACTCGGCGGACGGCGCCACCTTCGACCGCTCCCTCGTCGCCCCCGGCTCGTCCGCGCGTGGCACGGACGTGGCACCACTGCCGGGCGGCGGCTGGCTGGTGTCCGGCGAGGCGTACGGCACGACACTGACCGGCGCCTCCTGGACCTCAAAGGACGGCACGGCCTGGACCCCGGTCCCGGTGGGCGGCCCGCTCGCGCTGGTCACCCCGCTGGGCGGCGGCACGCTGGGCGTGGGCCCGGCGGGCGCCTGGTGGTACGACGGCACAGCCTGGCAGAAACGCGGCGGCTTCGGCGACGCGAACGGCTGGCGCTTCCTCACGCTGTCCGCCGCCGGGGACCTCGGCGTGATGACCGCGGCGGCGGGCTCGTCGTGCCGCCTGTGGACCACCCGCGACGGCGGCGCTACGTGGGAGGAGGCGTCAATGCCCGGCCCCTGCCGGTCACCGCCCAGACGGTGGCGGCGACCGCGGTAAGCGGCGACACGGTGCTACTGGCCACGGACGACGGTAGGACCGCGCGCCTCTGGCTCACGACCGCGGCGTAGGCCCTGTTCGTCGGGTCCCGCACCGTCGGCTGCTCGGCGCCGCGACCCGCGCGAGGTGCTCCTGGGGCGCTTATGAGCCTGGCCAATCCTTGTGCGGCCCGTGCTCGCCGGCAGTGGTGGGCGCGGGTGTTGTTCGCGGGTTACGCCCGGTGCCGCCGGTCGTCGTGCGGGCTCAGCGCCACCGGTGCCCCGTCGCCGCCCGGCCATCGGGTGGGCTTGCCGCCGCCGATCGTGGTCCGTGCCCAGCGCGGCCGATCGTCGTCTGGACACTGCGCCGTCCGCTCGTCGTGTGGGCTCGGTGGTGATCTGGTCCCAGCGCAGTCGCAAGGATGCCGAGACAACGGGGGGCTGGTGCGATGGCTATCGACGTTCACCGGTCACCGGCCGCCGCTCAGCCGACCGGCGAGGACAGCGAGGGCTGGTGGTCACCACCGGGAGGATCTTCGAGCCAGGCTGGCTTTGGGATCTCGGAGCGTCGAGCTACCGCGCTTAGTCGTCGCGACCCGTGCGCCCGCGGGGGTTGGGCAAGCAACCCAGCACAGCGAGCGCGGGCTGTCTCTCCGACTGGGACGGTCGGCGCGCTCGGACAGGCCCCGTGCCCCTCGACCGGCACCCGAGTACCACGCCGCTCGGGCACCGGCCGGGTCTGTCAGTGCCGGGCCTTCTCGCCTGCAGCCTGAGGCCCGGCGGGACGTGCCTCTCCCCGTTGATCAGGGAGTTGGTGGGCGTGTCTGCCGGCGTGTCCACCCACGAACTCCCTGATCAACTGCCCTCGCATTCGACGGCACCCCTAGCCAGGGTGCGAGCGCCCGGCGTCGGTTGGTCCGCTGGGCGCATCCGTGCGCCCAGCTTGAGAGGCACCTGCCGCGCGACACCCGCGCACCCAGCGTCAGGGGCAGACAGGCGGGTTCGGCACGAGCCGGGATCCAAGACGCCACCCGCCGGAAGCCACCCGGGCCGAGGCTCACGCGATCGGCGACTCGGCGGGATCCGACGTCCCGCGGGCTAGCCGGCCAGTGGGTGGCTGGAAAACGAAGAGACCGCCCCGGGTGGGGCGGCCTCCAGCCATGACATGAAACCGGTCACCGTCGACTTGGCCATGGCGATCTCGACGGGAGCCTGGTGGCTCAGACAGCGCAGGATGATCCAGTCGGTGGGCATGCTCATCAGCTCCTGGCCTTCCGGCCTGCGCCGGCGCTCCACCACCAAGGTCTCGCGGGAGAGGCGGCGCTTGGGGCGGATGGCGAGGCTGAACATGCGGTAGAAGCGCAGCTCGTCGCCGACGAAGCGACCGAAGCCGGGTGACCATCCGCGGCCGTCGAGCATTGTGGACACGCGGAGGTTGAGCTTGATGGTGCCGGAACGCGCCATCAGGGCGCGGCGAACGAACAGCGCCGCTACGAAGGCGAGCAGGATGAGTACGCCGATCCCGATCCACTCCAAGACCAGCATCGGCGTGCGGTCAGCGGGTGGCTGGAGTGGCCTGCTCGGCGCTCTCCGCGAGCACCGTCACGCCCTCGTCCGTGATGGAAAGGAAGCCACCGGCCACGTCGTAGGCGATCTCCTCGCCTCCGGAGACCTTGACCCTGACCTGGCTCGGCTCGGCGAGCTGCCCGAGCAGCGGAGCGTGGCCGGGGAGCACACCCAGCTCACCCTCGGTGGTCCGCGCGATGAGCATCTCGGCCTCGCCGGACCAGACCTTTTCCTCGACCGCTACGACCTCGACGTGCAGCTGGCTTGCCAACGCTGTCTCCTCGGGACTTTGGGGATTAGACCGAGTTTAGACAGCGATCCCACACCGCCCCAACGAGGGTGGCGCGTAACACAGTCACAAGGCGTACATCACTTGCTGATCAGCTCAGGATGCGACCCCATGAACGTGTCGACGGTGTCGTTGCGTACCGCGGCGAAAAAGTCCTTCGACGGGGCAACAAGCTGCTCACCCCGGTAGTTTCGGCCGGTGCCGACGCCCTCGCCGGGCAGTTTGACCATTGTGATGGTGCTGGAACGGATGTTGCGCAAAGTGATGGCGTAGTCGATAACGCTGTGGCCCCGGCCGTTGAAGACGAGGGACTGGCCGGCGGCGCGCAGCACGTTGTCGAGCTTGATCGGGTTGGTCACCACGTCCTTGCTGAACGCCTGGTTGACCATCGCCTTCAGAAACTGCTGCTGGTGCCGCTGCCGCACGTAGTCGCCGCCCACGGTCTTGCGCTGCCGCACGATGTCGAGCGCCTCCCAGCCCTTCAGGTGGTGGGTGCCCTTCTTGTAGACCTTCTGCGGCCCCACGTACCCATCGCCGTTGGGGTTGCCGTTGCGCCCGCTGCCGTCCGGCTTGAGGTGCTCGGAGCGGATGTCCATGTCGAGGGTCATCGTGACCCCGCCCATGGCGTCGACGATCTTGCGGAAACCCTGGAAGTTGACGATCGCGCCGGCGTCGAAGCGCTTGATGCCCGTGTACCGCGAGATCGTGTTGGCCAGGAGCTCGAAGCCGCGGGCCGGGTCGGGCACCTCCTTGCCGGGCACGCGGCTCCCGTACGCCATCGCGGCGTTGATTTTGTCGCGCCCGCCCCGGAAGTCGGCCTTCGGAAACGGCGGGATGTCGACAAGCAGGTCGCGCGGGATGGAGAAGAGGTACGCCCGGTCGTGCGCGTCCGGCACGTGCATGATGATGATCGAGTCGGAGCGTGGCGGCTCGTTGGGGTTGTCGAGGCGCGGGTCGATGCCGACCAGCAGGATGTTGAACGGGCCCTTGATGTCGGTCTTGGGCTCGGGTGTCGGGCCGGTCTGGTCGCCGAAGAGGTCGGCTGTCTTGACCGAGCCCTCGTAGCGGGACAGGAGCACCTCGCTGGCGAGCAGGGTGCCCCCGCTGCCGAGCAGCAGGAGCGTACCGAAGATGGTGCAGAGGACCGCCCATCTGGGCAGTCGACGGCTCGCCTTGCCCACGCGACCCTCCAATCACGAACCCCTCTACAGGTAAGACGGATCCAGAGGGCGTGAAGGTTTGCTACCCAAACGTAGCTCCATATAGACCGAGGCGCCCGCCACGAAATGGCGGGCGCCTCGGGTCGAAGCAGGACAGATCAGTCGTTCTTCATCAGCTCGCGGGCGTTGCGCTCCAGGTCGTCGAGGCCGCCGCACATGAAGAAGGCCTGCTCGGGGAAGTGGTCGAACTCGCCCTCGCTGATCTTCTTGAACGCCTCGACGGTGTCCTTGATCGGCACGAAGGAACCCTCGATACCGGTGAACACCTTCGCCGCGTACGTGTTCTGCGACAGGAAGCGCTCGATCCGGCGGGCCCGGCCCACCGTGATCTTGTCCTCTTCGGAGAGCTCGTCCATGCCGAGGATGGCGATGATGTCCTGCAGGTCCTTGTAGCGCTGCAGGATCCGCTTGACCTCGGACGCCACCGCGTAGTGCTCCTGGCCGACGAACTCGGCGGCGAGGATGCGGGACGAGGACGCCAGCGGGTCCACCGCCGGGTAGATGCCCTTGTCCGAGATGGACCGCTCCAGGTTTGTGGTCGCGTCCAGGTGGGCGAACGTGGTGGCCGGCGCCGGGTCGGTGTAGTCGTCGGCGGGCACGTAGATCGCCTGCATCGAGGTGATGGCCTGGCCACGGACCGAGGTGATCCGCTCCTGCAGCTCGCCCATCTCGTCGGCCAGGGTCGGCTGGTAACCCACGGCGCTCGGCATGCGGCCGAGCAGCGTGGACACCTCGGAACCGGCCTGGGTGAACCGGAAGATGTTGTCGATGAACAGCAGCACTTCCTGCTTCTGCACGTCGCGGAAGTACTCGGCCATCGTCAGCGCCGACAGCGCGACCCGCAGACGGGTGCCCGGCGGCTCGTCCATCTGGCCGAAGACCAGCGCGGTCTTGTCGATGACGCCGGTCTCGGTCATCTCCAGGATCAGGTCGTTGCCCTCACGGGTGCGCTCACCCACGCCGGCGAACACCGAGGTGCCACCGAAGTTGTTGGCGACCCGGATGATCATCTCCTGGATGAGCACCGTCTTGCCCACGCCGGCACCGCCGAAGAGGCCGATCTTGCCGCCCTTGACGTACGGGGCGAGCAGGTCGAGCACCTTGATGCCGGTCTCCAGCATCTCGGTCTTCGGCTCGAGGTCGGCGAACGCCGGGGGCTTGCGGTGGATCTCCCAACGGTCCTTGACCTCGAGCTTCTCGCCCTCCTTGAGGTTGAGGCACTCGCCGATCGCGTTGAACACGTGGCCCTTGGTCGCGTCGCCGACCGGCACCGAGATGCGCTCGCCGGTGTCGCTCACCTCGGCACCGCGGACCAGGCCGTCGGTGGGCTGCATCGAGATCGCGCGGACCATGTTGTCACCCAGGTGCTGGGCGACCTCCAGGGTCAGCTTCTTGTCACCCTCGGCGAGCGACACGGTCACGTGCAGCGCGTTGAAGATCTCGGGCATCGCGTCGCGCGGGAACTCGGCGTCGACGACCGGGCCGATGACCCGGACCACGCGGCCCGTAGCGGTCTTGGTCTCTACTGGAGCAGTCATCACACTTCACTTCCCGCCGCGGCGAGCGCGTTGACGCCGCCGACGATCTCGCTGATCTCCTGGGTGATCCCGGCCTGACGCGCGGAGTTCATCTGCCGCGTGTAGTTCTGGATCATCTCTTCCGCGTTGTCCGTCGCGCTCTTCATCGCGCGCCGGCGGGCCGCCGACTCGCTCGCCGCCGATTCGAGCAGGGCTGCGTAGATGCGCGTGTTGATGTACTTGGGCAGCAGCGCGTCGAGCAGCGCCTCCGCCTCCGGCTCGAACTCGTACGCCGGGAGCAGACCCTCCGACCGGGGCCGGTCCTCGACCTCCATAGGACCGATGATCCGGGTAGTCGGCGCCTGCGTCATCAGCGACTTGAACTCCGTGTACACGATGTGCAACTCGTCGACACCCTGCACGCCGTCCGGACCGGAGTGGTCCTCACCGTCGTCGGCGCCGTGGGTGAACGCCTTGATCAGCGTCTCGCCCACCTCGCGCGCGTCGGTGAAGGCCGGCTGCTCGGAGAAGCCAGTCCAGCTCGCCTCGATCGGGCGGTTGCGGAAGCGGTAGTACGTCACGCCCTTGCGGCCGATGACGTACAGAACCGGCTCCTTGCCGTCCTCCCGCAGGCGCGCCATCAGCGACTCGGCCGTCTTGATCGCGTTGGAGCTGTAGCCACCGGCCAGGCCGCGGTCGCTCGTGATGAGCAGGACGCCGGCCCGCCGCACCTGGGGACGCGCCGTCAGCAGCGGGTGGTCGACGCTGGCGTTGGACGCCAGCGCCGTCAGCACGCCGGTGATGGCCTGGGCGTACGGCAGGGACGCCGCCACCCGCGCCTGGGCCTTGGCGATCCGGCTCGTGGCCACGAGCTCCATCGCCTTGGTGATCTTCTTCATCGACTTCGCCGAGCGGATCCGTTGACGAAGAACACGAACCTGGGCCGCCATGGGTCGTCCCTACTACTTCTCGGTCGGGGTGTCGCGGTAGCGGGTGACCTTCTCGGTCTCCTCGTCACCCTCCAGCGCCTGAGCGTCCGCCTCGCGACCGATCGGGCTGGTCTCCTTCGCCAGGAACATCTGCTTGAACTTCACGATCGCCTCGTCGAGGCCGTTCGTGATGTCGTCGTCCCAGTTGTTGTCGGCGATGGACTGCAGCGTCGGCTTGTACGAGTGGCGCAGGAACTCGAGGAACTCCGCCTCGAAGCGCCGGACCTCGCTCACCGGAACGTCGTCCAGCTTGCCCTCGGTGCCGGCCCAGATCGAGACGACCTGCTCCTCCACCGGGTACGGCGAGTAGTTCGGCTGCTTGAGCAGCTCGACGAGGCGCGAGCCCCGCTCCAGCTGGGCGCGGGAGGCCCGGTCGAGGTCGGACGCGAACGCGGCGAACGCCTCCAGCTCGCGGAACTGGGCCAGGTCCAGGCGGAGCCGGCCGGCCACCTTGCGCAGCGGCTTGACCTGCGCGGCGCCGCCGACCCGGGAGACCGAGGTACCGACGTTGATCGCCGGACGCACGCCCTGGTTGAACAGGTCGGACTCCAGGAAGATCTGGCCGTCGGTGATCGAGATGACGTTCGTCGGGATGAACGCCGAGATGTCGTTGGCCTTCGTCTCGATGATCGGCAGGCCGGTCATCGAGCCGGCACCCATCTCGTCGGAGAGCTTCGCGCAGCGCTCCAGGAGGCGGGAGTGCAGGTAGAAGACGTCACCGGGGTACGCCTCGCGGCCCGGCGGGCGGCGCAGCAGCAGCGACACCGCGCGGTACGCCTCGGCCTGCTTGCTCAGGTCGTCGAAGACGATGAGCACGTGCTTGCCCGCGTACATCCAGTGCTGTCCGATGGACGAGCCGGCGTACGGAGCCAGGTACTTGAAGCCGGCCGGGTCGGAGGCGGGCGACGCGACGATGGTGGTGTACTCCATCGCGCCGTGCTCTTCGAGGATGCCCTTCACCGACGCGACAGTGGAGGCCTTCTGGCCGATCGCGACGTAGATGCAGCGCACCTGCTTGGCCGGGTCGCCGGACTCCCAGTTGGCACGCTGGTTGAGGATCGTGTCCAGCGCGACGGTGGTCTTGCCGGTCTTGCGGTCGCCGATGATCAGCTGCCGCTGGCCCCGGCCGATCGCGGTCATCGCGTCGATGGCCTTGATGCCGGTCTGGAGGGCTTCCTTCACCGGCTGGCGGGCCATGACGTTGGGCGCCTGGAGCTCAAGCTCGCGGAAGCCCTCGTTTTCGATGTCGCCGAGACCGTCGATCGGCTGGCCGAGCGGGTTGACCACGCGGCCGAGGAACTTGTCGCCGACCGGCACCGAGAGCACCCGGCCGGTGCGCTTGACGCTCTGGCCTTCCTCGATGCCGGCGAACTCGCCGAGGACCACCACACCGATCTCGCGGACGTCGAGGTTGAGCGCCACGCCCAGCGTGCCGTCCTCGAACTCCAGGAGCTCGTTGGCCATCGTCGAAGGCAGGCCCTCGACGTGGGCGATACCGTCGCCGGCGTCGGTGACGGTGCCGACCTCCTCGCGGGAGATGTCGGGCGTGTAGGAGGAGACGTAGCGCTCCAGGGCGCCGCGGATCTCCTCCGTAGAGATGGTCAGCTCGGCCATCCTCAGCTTCCTTCTGGGTTCGAGTGGTACAAAGCGGGCCTTAGCGCTTCGCGAGCGCGTTGCGTGTGTCGGTGAGCCGGCGCAGGACCGTGCCGTCGTACAGGTCGGAGCCGACCCGCACACTCATCCCGCCGAGGATCTCCGGCCGCACAACCTGCTTTACGGAGACCTCTCGACCGTACAGTTCGGCGAGCTTGGCGCCCAGCCGGCGCTCTTCCTCGTCGGTCAGCGGGGCGGCCACGGTGACGTACGCCACCTGGCGGTCCCGCCGGTCCGCGGCGAGCTCGACCAGCCTGGTCAGCGAGCCGTCGAACGAGCGCCCGCCGAAGCCGGCCAGCGCCACCTCGACCAGCCGGACGGTCACCGGCTTGGCCTTGCCTTCGAGCAGCGCCCGCGCGAGCGTGGCCCGCTGAGCCGCCGGTGAGACGACGTCGCCCAGCGCACCGGCCAGCGCCGGGTCGGCGGAGACCACCTGCCCGAAACGGAACAGCTCGTCTTCCACCTCACCGAGGTCGCCAGCCCGGTCGGCGCTGGCGAGTAACGCCTCCACGCCGAGCCGCTCGGTCGCGTCCAGCAGCTCGGACGGCGCCGACCACCGTCCGGCCACGAGCGCGCCGGCCATCTCGACCGCCGGCTTGCCGACCTTGTTGCCCAGCAGGCTGGACAGCAGCCCTTGGCGGTCTTGACCGCTGCGGGCCGGGTCCGAGAGCGCCCGGCGCAGCCGCGGCTCACGCCGCAGCAGGTCGGCCACCGCGAGCAGGTCGCCGGCGGTACCGGCGATCGTCTGCGGGTTGGCCCGGCGGGCGTGCGCCTCCAACCGCTCTGCGGCGGCGGTGTACGACTCCCGGCTCGCTACCTGCATCAGCGGGCCCCGGTGCTCTCGAGGTCGGTCAGGAAGCGCTCGACCGTGCCCTTGCGCCGCGCCTCGTCGGCCAGCGACTCGCCCACGATCTTGCCGGCCAGGTCGACGGCAAGCGTGCCGACCTCGGTCCGCAGCTCACGGACGATCGTCGCCCGCTCTGCCGCGAGCTGCTCCTTGCCCGCCGCGATGATGCGGTCGGACTCCTCCCGCGCCTTCGCGAGAACGTCCTGCCGGATGCCCTCGGCGTCTGCGCGCGCGTCGTCCCGGATCCGGGCGGCGTCCGTACGGGCCTCGGCCAGCTGTGCCCGGTACTGCTCGAGCAGCTGGTTTGCCTCGGCCTGCGCCGCCTCGGCCCGCTGGATGCCGCCCTCGATGGCCTCGACCCTCGCCTGGAAGGTCTTCTCCATGCGCGGGAAGACGAACTTCATGAGGATGAAGCACAGCAGGGCGAAAGCAATCGTGCCGACCACGATCTCTTGCCAGATCGGGATGATCGGGTTGTGCTCCTCGCCCCCTCGGCGGCGAAAAAGTACATCGGAACCTCCGTTCGGAAGGCTGTCAGCCAGCCCAGATGAAGCCGAACGCGATGCCCAGCAGGGCGAGCGCCTCGACCACGGCGAAGCCGATCCAGACGAACGGCTGGGTAAGGCGGGACGACTCGGGCTGACGCGCGGTCGCCTGCACGTAACTGGCGAAGATCAGACCGACACCGATGCCGGGGCCGATAGCGGCCAGGCCGTAGCCGATCGCGGCGGTGCTACCCGTGATCTCAGCGAGTGGCATAGCTGTACTTCCTCCTGGTTATCGCGGCGTGTTAGTCACGCGCGGGACGACGGAACTAACAGATCTCAGTGCTCTTCGGCGAGCGCGCCCTGGATGTAGCTGGCCGTCAGCACGGTGAAGACGTACGCCTGCAGGACGATGACCATCGCCTCGAGGAACGTCAGCGCGATCGCCATCAGCCAGGACAGGAGCGACACCGGCGCGAGCCACGCGTTCGAGTTGAGCATCACGAACCCGCCGAGCGTGAACACCAGCAGGATCATGTGGCCGGCGAACATGTTCGCGAAGAGCCGGACCGCCAGGGTGAAGGGGCGGAAGATGAACGTCGAGACGAACTCGATCGGAATCAGCAGCGGCAGGATGAACCACGGCGCCGGCGGGATCAGCGAGTTTCGCATGTACTTCGCGAAGCCGTGCTGCCGGATGCCGACAACGTTGAAGAGCACCCAGCTGATGATCGCCAGGATCGCCGGGAACGCGATGTGCGAGTTGGGCGACATCTGGATGCCCGGGATGATGCCGAAGAGGTTCGTCAGCAGCACGAAGCAGAAGAGCGTCGTCAGGTACGGCGCGAACCGCACGCCCTCGTGCCCGATCAGGTCCTTGGCCACGCTGTTGCGCACGAAACCGTAGATGGACTCAGCGATCCACTGGCGCTTCGTCGGCACAATCTTGGGGTCCCGGTAGGTAACCAGGAAGAAGATGATGAGGGCCGCGACGGCCACCCACACCAGCACAGTGACCTTGGTGAACCAGGGGTCAGCGCCCTCGACGATCGGCGGCAGGAAGAAGTCTTCCACGCTCGGCGGCCACGGGATCTCCGCCGCAATACTGCTGCTCACAGCGCCACGCCCTCCTCTAGACGCCCAGCCGGCGGACTACCAGGTAGATGCCCCGGCCGCGCCGACCACCGCCCCGATCCCGATCGGCACTCCGCCGAGATCGAGCCATTGGTCGACCAGCCAACCGGCGAAGCTCCACACCGCGATTCCCGCGATGAGGTAGCTGATCGCCACCCACCCCTGCCCGGCGCCGCCGCCGTCAGGAGGTTGGGGGGATTGGTCACCGGCCATGACGCGCCGAACCATATCAGGGAGGGTTTTTGAGGGTGCGACTCACCCCCCACGCAAGAGCCTTGTGCGGGCCGCTGAGAGACTGGAGTCGTCTGTGCCCGTACGCTACTCCTCAAAGGCAAGTCCGGCCGCCCACCGTTCGCCGGGTGTTCGCCAAATGCATGAGACGCCCGTCACTCCACAGCGGCTTGTCTATATTTCGGCCAAACCCGGGCCAGCCACCAGATGTGGACGCCGGTCCAGGCCACGATGCCCGCCGCTACACCCCAGCCGAAGGGCACCAGACCCGCCCAGTCGCTGGCACCGGCCAGGACCAGGACGCCGCCGAGCGCGCTGTACTTCATGATGTAGAGGCCGACGCCGAACGGCAGTACCAGCCGGGGATTCTGCTTGTCGGCCCAGGCGAGCACCACTGTGGACAGTGTGAAGCTGGCGCTGGGCAGGGCCACGCCGACCGCCGCGCCGAGCGCACCGGCGCCGCCGCGGGTCAGCCCACCGATCACCGCACCGGCGAGGATCGCCACCGCGCTGGTGACCAGCAGGATGGGCAGGTGGCGCAGCCGCCACCGCCCGTCGTCGGCGGCCACCGCGCCAGGCGCGGCCTGATCCTGGGCGGTCATCGGGGGTACGCCGGAAAGGCGTGCACCAGATCGGTGACCTCGGTGCGGACGTCGCGGAGCGCCTTCTCCCCGTCGCCGGGTCGGCGCGCACCGCCTTGGCGATCAGCCCGGCGACCTGCCGCATCTCCGCCTCCCGCATGCCTTGTGTGGTGACGCTCGGTGTGCCCACCCGGATCCCGGACGCCACCATCGGCTTCTGCGGGTCGTACGGGATCGCGTTCTTGTTGAGTGTGATGGCCGCGGCGTCGCACCGCTCCTCCGCCTCCCGCCCGGTGACGCCCACGTCACGCAGGTCGATCAGCGCCAGATGGGTGTCGGTGCCACCGGAGACGGGGCGCATCTCCTCGGCTGCCAGCCCGGCGGCGAGCGCCTGGGCGTTCTTGACCACTTGTGACGCGTACCCCTGGAAGTCGGGCAGCGACGCCTCGCGGAGGGCGACGGCCTTGGCGGCGACGGCGTGCATCAGCGGCCCACCCTGGGTGAATGGGAAGACCGCCTTGTCGATCCGCTCGGCGAGCCCGGCGCGGCACAGGATCATGCCGCCGCGCGGGCCGCGCAGGACCTTGTGGGTGGTGAAGGTCACGACGTCGGCGTGCGGCACCGGCGACGGGATCGCCTTGCCCGCGACCAGCCCGATGAAGTGGGCGGCGTCGACCAGCAGGTACGCGCCGACCTCGTCCGCGATCTCCCGGAACTTGGCGAAGTCGATGAGCCGCGGGTACGCGGTGGCGCCGCAGATGACCATCTTCGGCCGGTGGGCCAGCGCGAGGTCGCGCACCTCGTCGTAGTCGATCAGCTCGTTGTCCTTGCGCACCGTGTACCCGACGGTGGAGAACCACTTCCCGGAGAAGTTCACCTTGCTGCCGTGGGTCAGGTGGCCGCCGTGCGGCAGGTCCATCGCGAGCACGGTGTCGCCCGGCTGGAGCAGCGCCGCGTACGCCGCGAGGTTGGCGCTGGCCCCGCTGTGCGGCTGGAGGTTGGCGTGGTCGGCGCCAAAAAGCTCCTTGGCCCGTGTGATGCCGATCTCCTCGGCCTTGTCGACCTCGGCACATCCGCCGTAGTAGCGCCGGCCGGGGTAGCCCTCCGCGTACTTGTTCGTCAGCGTGGAGCCGAGCGCGGCGAGGACCGCGGGCGAAGTGAGGTTTTCGCTCGCGATGAGCTGGAGCCCGCCGCGCACCCGGTCGAGCTCACCGAGCACGACCGCGGCGATCTCCGGGTCGGTGGCCTCGAGCGCACTGAAGTCGGGCCCCCAAAACGCGCTCATGCCCGTCCTCGCTTCGCTGCGGGCGGGCACGAGACTCCCCACGGGCTGTGCCTGATGATTCGCTCGCTCCGCTCGCTCATTGAATCAGTCTATTCAGGGCCTCTCCGGCCGTCCGGCCCGAAGGCGATGCCGGTACCCGGAGGGCTGAAGTCCTCCCGCGGCTGCCCGGACAGCGCCGAGGCCATCGTGCGGGCCACCGCCACGATCACGTCCCGCTGGATCGCCGACCCCACGTGGTCGCGCGGGTCGTCGGGGTTGGCGGCGATCGAGGCGACCGCGAGCTGCGGGGTGAACCCGACGAACGACTCGGTCGAGGCGTCCTCCGAGGTACCGGTCTTGCCCGCGACCGGCCGCCCGCCCAGGATCTGCGAGACCTGTTCGGCGGTACCGCCGTCGCAGCGGCCGTAAGCGGACTGGTCACCCACGGGGCAGCGGGCCGCGTCGGTGGCCGCGCGGGCCACGTCCTCGCTCAGCACCCGCTCGCACTTCGGGTCGCCGGCGGCCACCTTCTTGCCGGACGGGTCGGTGATCGACAGCACCGGGGTCGGCTGGCAGTGCACGCCCTCGGCGGCCACAGTCGCGTACGCGTTGGCCAGGTCCAGCGGCGTGGTGGCCGCGACGCCGAGCGTGAACGAGCCCCAGCCGGCCGCGTTCTCCTTGGCGAAGTTCGCGTCGCTGTCGGCCCGGAACGTGATGCCCAGCCGCTGCGCCATCTCGACCACCTTGTCGGCGCCGACCTGCTGCTCCAGCCACACGAAGTACGTGTTGACCGAGCGGCCGAAGCCGGTCCACATCGTGCGGTGGCCATCCATCCACGACGGGTTGGCGTTGCTCGGGCACCACTTGCCGTCACAGCTGCCCTCGCCGCTTGCCGGGTACTGGGAGACGAAGCGGGCCGGCGCGTCGAAGCCGGTGTCCAGGCTCCGCCCCGACTCCAGTGCCGCGAGCATCGTGAACAGCTTGAACGTCGAGCCGGCCTGGTAGCCGTCGATCGCGCCACCGCCGGCCACCAACTGGTTGGTGGTGTCATCGAGGCTGTAGTGACGGTTGACGGCCATTGCGAGCACACGCCCGGTGCCCGGTTGCACGACGGCCATCGGCGCGGCGCGGTCGTTGCCGTACCCGTACACCTCCAGCACGTTGCTCTGTGCCGACTTCTGGATGTCCGGGTCGAGCGAGGTGACCACGCTGTACCCGCCCTGCAGCAGGTTGCGCTCGCGTTCCTGCGGCGTCGCGCCGAACTCCGGTTGGGCCATCCACCACTGCTTCACGTAGTCGCAGAAGAAGCCCCAGCTGTTGTTGCTCGACGCGGTACAGCCGCTGGGCAGCTCGGTCGGCTTGAGGCGGAGCGGCTCGGCCTTCGCCTTGGCGGCCTGCGCGGGGGTGATCTTTCCGGTGCGCGCCATCGAGTCCAGCACGTACGCCCGGCGCGACAGCGCCCGCTCCTTGTCGCCGCCGATCGGGCTGTCGCCGTCGGGCGACTGCACCAGACCGGCCAGCAGTGCCGACTCGGCGAGCGTCAGCTTTGCCGGCTCCTTGTCGAAGTAGCGCTCGCTTGCCGCGGCGATGCCGTACGCACCGGCGCCGAAGTAGGCGATGTTCAGGTAGCGGCTGAGGATCTCCTGCTTGGAGAGCTCCTGCTCGAGCGCGACCGCGTACCGCATCTCCTGCAGCTTGCGGCCGGCGGTGTCGGCGGTGGCCTCCTCGCGCTGCTGCGGGGTGAGGCCGGGGTCGGTCTTGAGGACGTTCCGGACGTACTGCATCGTCAGCGTCGACGCGCCCTGCTCGACCTTGCCGCCGGTGCCGTTGGCCACGAACGCGCGGATGACGCTGCGCAGGTCGACGCCGCCGTGCTCGAAGAAGCGGGCGTCCTCCGCCGCCACGATCGCCTGCTGCATCGCCGGTGCCACGTCGTCTAGGGGCACGTCCTCGCGGTTGACGTCGTAGAAGCTGGTGATCAGCGTCTTGCCGTCGTTGGCGTAGAGGTACGAGCGCTGCGCGGGCGGCGGTGTCTTCAGGTCGCTCGGCAGGTCCAGGAACGCGTCGCTGGCGGACTTCGCGGTCAGCGCGAACACCGCGTTGGCCGGGAAGACGGCTGCGGCGACGGCAAGGCCGGCGAGCACACCGCAGAGGACGAGGGTCAGAAACTTGGACAGCAGAGACCGGACACGCACCCGCCAAGACTTGCCGTCCAGAGCCTGGGTAAACCACGTCTGGGGCGGATTGTCAGGTAACTCTCAGCGGCGCATCCGTCGCAGGAACACCGCGAAAAGGGCGCCGAGCACGACGATCACCGCCGCGCCGCCGCCGATCAGCGGGAGCGCGCTCGTGCTGGAGACGGGCTCCGGCCGAGCGGCGGGTGGGGCGGGCGCCTCCGTCGCGGGTGGTGCCTCGCTGGCCGGCGCGGCGGCGGGCTCCGGCGCGGGCTTGGTGGCCTCCGCGGCCTTCGCGGGCTTGGCCGCCGGCTTGGCGAAGATCACATCGGAACACGAGTAGTACGTGTCCGGAGTGCTCGAATTCTGCCAGATCGTGTAGATCAGGTGGCGTCCGCTCTTGTTGGCCGGAAGCGCGCCCTTCATCCGGTACGCACCGTCACGGAACGCTGGGTCCTCGACCGACAGGAACGGCTTGCTCTCCACGTCGGACCAGGCCAGCGGCCGCTTCGGGTCGTAGCCGTCGCGGGTGACGTAGAGCTTGAACGCGCCCTCGTGGCGGATCGTGCTCCGGTACGCGAACGCGAAGCTCGCGCCCGAGGTCAGCCGCGTCGCCGGCCAGTCGGCGCGGGCAAGGTCCAGCCCCGCGTACCGCTCGATGCCCGCGCTGCACAGCTTGCCGTCCGGGATCACCTCGCGATCCCGCCCCTCGACACCGGGCAGGCGCAGGTTGTCCCAGTCACGCCACTGCTCGCGGCCGCTCTCCGCGAGGGCCGCACGGCAGGCCGCCGAGGCGGCGCTCGCACCCTCGGTGCCGCACGCGGCCAGCCGGCTCACCGGGCTGGTGAGCGCGCCGTGCGCCTGAGCGGCCTGCGGGACGGCCAGGATCACCACCGCTGCCGCGGCGAGCGCGGAGAGCACCTTCACGGGCTGGGGTACGTAGCCGGGCGCCCTACCGTTCAAGCGCGGCGGCGATCTGGTCCGCGGTGATCGGCCCCTGGCGGAGCACCTCGGGCGCCGGCCCGGTCAGGCGTACCAGCGTCGAGGCGGCCGCGTACCTGACGGCCGCCTTGTCCTCGACCACCGGTATGTCGTGCGCATCGCCCCACGGCAGCTCTTCGAGCAGGTCACGGTCGAACGGGCGGGTCTCCTCGCCGGAGCGGTTGAGGCTCGTCGCGGTGATCGGCGCGTCGAGCGTGGCGATCACCTGCAGCGTGGCCGGGTGGTCAGGCACCCTGATCCCCACCGTCCCGCCCAGCGTGACCATCTCGTCCGGCAGCGCGCCCGTCTGCTGCGCCACGACCGTCAGCGGCCCCGGCGTGAACGCGCCCATCAGCCGGCGGGCGTCCGCCGACAGCCGCGCGTACCGGGCGGCCATGCCGATCGACGCGCAGGCCACGTGCATGGCGTGCGCGTAGTCGCGCTCCTTGACGTCGAACGCCGCCCGCAGCGCGGGCAGTGATGTGGCCAGCGCCGCCAGCATGTACCCGGTCTCGGTGGGGAGCACCGCGAGCCCGCCGTCGCGCAGCCGCCCGGCCACGAACTCTGCGTCGCCGAGCCGGAGCAGTCCGGACTGCGTGGCGGGGGCGAGGAAGTTGAACCGCTGCTGCATTCGAAGGAGCCTAAGCTCAGGCGGCCGGCTCTGGCATGAGCGCGCGGGCGAGCGGGTCGAGCGTGTCCTCGATCTCGTCAGCCACCCGGGTGAACGCCTGGTCGCCGCGGCCCCACGGGTCGTCGAGGTCGTCGGCGGCCGTCGGCGAGGTGCTGCCGCGTGCGGCGTTGACCGCTTCGACCAGCGCCACACCCCGGTTGTACACGGCGTCGGGCGTGGGCCCCGAAGGCGGCAGGGTCGACAGGTCGACGGTGCCGAGCAGGCGCCCGAACTCGCCCAGCACGAACGTGCGCGCGGCCGCGTCGGGGCGCAGCGCCACCACGTACTCCTGCTGGTCTGCCGTCGCCGTGAGGACGAGGTCGGCGGCGTCGATCTGGTCCGATCGCAGCTTGCGCGCGACGAACCCGGCGGGATCGCCACCGCGGGCCCGCACCTGGCGCGCGGCCGGCGGGTTCATCTCCTCGCCGGCGTGCCAGCCGCCGGTGCCGGCGCTGTGGCTGTGCAGCAGCTCCTCGGCCGGCGGCACCGTGCCCGCCTTGGCCAGCCGCTCCCGGACGGCGCGGTCGAGCAGCCGCTCGGCCATCGGTGAACGGCAGATGTTGCCCATGCACACATGCAGGACGGTGAACGGCGGCACGTCAGGCGCCAGTCTCTGCCGGGCCGACGATCTCCGGCACGACGTCGCGGATCTTTTCGAGCGGGATCGCGCCGGCGCGGAGCAGCCGCGGCACGTCGCCGGTCAGGTCGACGATCGAGCTGGGCTCCGGGTCGACCGAGGCGCCCGCCTCCAGGTAGATCCGCACGGCGTAGCCGAGCTGCTCGCGGGCCTCTTCAGCGGTCTTCGCCGCGGGCTGGCCGATCTTGTTGGCCGAGGAGACGGCCATCGGGCCGGTCTCGCGGAGCACCTCCAGCGCCACCGGGTGCAGCGGCATCCGCACCGCGACCGCGCCGCCGGTCTCGCCGAGGTCCCACTGGAGGCTCGGCGCGTGCTCCACGATGATCGTGAGAGCGCCCGGCCAGAACGCGTCGGCCAGGTCGCGAGCCAGCTTGGGCAGCATGAAGACCAAGCCGTCGAGCACGTGGCGGGAGCCGACAAGCACCGGCGGGGGCGCCTGCGGATCGGGACCCTTGGCATCGCGCAGGGCGGTCACCGCGTACGGCGTGAACGCGTCCGCGCCGATCCCGTAGACCGTGTCCGTCGGGAGCACGACCAGCTCGCCGTTTTTGACCGCCTCGATCGCCGCGGCGATGCCTCGGTCGCGGTCGGCCACCGACCGGCAGTCAAAGAGCATCACGGTGTGCAGTCTGCCATGCTTCATGACTCGGCTTCCCGCTCGCTCCGCTGCTGCCATCCCACGAAGGCGCTCCGCTTCGCTCCACACCTCCGCGGGGAGTCCCGGCTTGGTCGCTAGCGCTCCCTGCGATGCTCACTCGCGACGCCTCGCGAGCGGGCGGCCGTGCCGTACCGCGGCCGGCCAGCGAGATCTTGGTGGTCTTCGATATCCGTGAACGACCCGTGCGCGCGGAGCAACGCGGGCACCGCCGTGCCGTGCGAATCGTCGTGTTCCACCCCGAAAACCCCACCCGGGCGGAGCAGCGCCGCGGCCCGCGCGATCACCGGCCGGATCACCGCGAGGCCGTCCGCGCCGGCGAAGACCGCGTCGTACGGGTCGTGGTCGGCCACGTCCGCGGGTACCGCGACACCGGCCGGCACGTAGGGCGGGTTGCACAGCACCGCGTCCACCGTGCCGTCGAGATCGGCGAGCACGGCCGGATCGGTCACGTCGCCCTCGACCACCCGGATCGGCGTGTCACCGGCTGCCGCGCGCGCCTCGGCGTTGCGGCGGAGCCACGGGAGGGCGGCGGGCGAGCGCTCGACCGCGTACACGCGGACGCCTGGCACCTCGTTCGCCACCGCGAGCGCGATCGCCCCCGAGCCCGCACAGAGATCGACCACCGTCGCGCCGGGGGTTATCAAAGTGACCGCCCAGCCGGCCAGCAGCTCGGTCTCCGGCCGTGGCACGAACACGCCGGGGCCGACCGCGAGCTCCAGGTGCCGGAAGCCGGCGCTCCCGACCAGGTGTTGCACCGGCTCGCCGGCGGCGCGGCGGTCGACGAGAGCATCGAACTCCGCGAGCTGATCCGCCGTAAAACCATCTATCAGCGCCAATCGCCCACGAGTCACATGGAGCACATGGGAAGCAAGGATTTCCGCATCGACTCTTGCTGATGGCATACCTACTCTGGACAGGAGATTTGTGGCGCGGGCTACCGCTTGCAATGCGCGCGTCCGGTCCGTCCCTTCACTGGGGTGTTCCATATGGCCTGTCACGAGATAATCATTGGACAGTGGGTCGACGCGACGGCCCGCGGGGGCACCGGGGTCTTCCGGGGGTTAGGAGGCTTGAGTGAGTTGGCTCGACCGGGTCGATGACCAGGCCGAAACCCTCCGAAAGGCCCGCAAGCTGCAAGAAAGCAGCCGCTCGGCGGAGGCGTGCGTCCTGCTCGACCGGGTTCTCGCCACCACCGACGACCCGCTCACCCGCGCGGACGCCCTCGTTCAGCGGGTTGCCGCCTTGATAAACCTGGGCCGCACCGCGGAGTACAACGTGGCGGTCCAGTTGGCCTTCGACGCGGTGCGCGACATCGGCGAGCCGCTGCTTCTCGGCAACCTGCACGCCCTCGCCGCCCTCGCCGCGCAGCACCAGGGCGCGCTGGAGCGGTGCGTGACCCACCTCGTGCACAGTGCCCGCGCGATGGCCACTGTCGAAGACCTCGACTGGGACACCGCCGTCGCGTGGAACGACCTGGCGATGGCGTACTCGTACCTCGGCTTCCACGGGCACGCGCTGGGCGCGATCGAAAAGGCGCGCCAGGTCGCGGCGGCGGCGGACGTGACGCCCGAGACGTTCGCGGCGCCCGGCATCCGGCTGCGCAACGCGGTCGCGCTCGACCACAACGGCGACACCGACGGCTGCCTGCGCGTGCTGCGTGACATCACCGCCGACGCGGAGCGCTTTCTGGGCGGCGACGGCGCGGCCAGGCTCCGGCCGAGCGGCCGCGCGGCGTACGGGTACGCGATTGCCCGCCGCGCCGCGCTGGGCGAGCCGCCCGAGTCCGCCCGGCAGGCCGCCCGGCTGCTGGCCGACGGCGGTGACGGCGCGCGCGCCCGCGACCTGCGGATGCTCGGCGAGGTGTGCTTGGCCATGGCGGCGGGGCGCCCGATCGAGGCGCTCACCCGGCTGGAGACGGTGGCGGTGTCGAGCGAGACGCTGGGGCCGGCGGAGCACGCCCGGCTGCGCAGCCTCACGTACGCGCGGGCCGGCGACCACGCGGCCGCGCACCGGGCCGACCGGCACGCGTTCCGGCTGGCGGCGCAGCGCAGCGACCGCCTCCGCGACGTGTACGTCGAGGGCATCGCCGCCCGCCTCGACCACGAAGACATGCGCCGCGCCGTCTCGCGGTACGAGGACGAGGCGCTGACCGACCCGCTCACCGGCCTGGCCAACCGGCGCCACCTCGAGCGCTACGTGGCGGCGATGGTCGCGCGGGGCGAGCGCGCCACGGTGGGCGTCTGCGACCTCGACGGCTTCAAGGCGGTCAACACCGCGCACGGTCACCTCTCCGGCGACCTCGTGCTCCAGCGCATCGCGGGCGTCATCAACAGGGTCATGCGCCGCGGCGACTTCGTCGCGCGGTACGGCGGCGACGAGTTCGTGGTGGTGCTGCCCGGCGCGGGCATGGCCGAGGCGGCCGAGGTCGGACGCCGGATCGGCGCGGCTGTCGAGGCCGAGGAGTGGGAGTCGCTCGTGCCCGGCACGCCGGTGGGCGTGAGCGTCGGCTTCGCCGAGGTCAGCGCGTCGGCCAACCTGCGCGAGGCGCTGGGCACCGCGTTCGAGCTGGCCGACCGCGCGATGCTCCGCGCCAAGCCCGGCGCCCGCCCCCAGCCGGTGGCCTCTTAGCTCCGTTTGAGCTCCGTGTCACCGGCGAGCCTGGCCTGGCGGTCGGCTTCGGCGAGCGCGTCGAGGACGCCGTCCATGTCGCCGGCCAGCACAAGGTCGAGGTTGTACGCGGTGTAGCCGATCCGGTGGTCGGTGATCCGGTTCTGCGGGAAGTTGTACGTGCGGATCCGCTCCGAGCGGTCGACCGTGCGCACCTGCGAGCGGCGCGCGTCCGAAGCGGCCGAGTCGGCCTCCTCCTGTGCCGCGGCGAGAAGTCGCGCCCGCAGGATCCGCATCGCCTGCTCGCGGTTTTGCAGCTGGCTCTTCTCGTTCTGGCAGGAGACCACGATGCCGGTGGGCAGGTGGGTGATCCGCACCGCGGAGTCCGTCGTGTTGACCGACTGCCCACCCGGCCCGGACGAGCGGAAGACGTCGATCCGCAGGTCATTGGGGTCGATCGAGACGTCGACCTCCTCGGCCTCGGGGAGCACGAGCACGCCGGCCGCGCTGGTGTGGATCCGGCCCTGCGACTCGGTGACCGGCACCCGCTGCACGCGGTGTACGCCGCCCTCCCACTTCAGCCGCGACCACACCCCGTTGCCGCCGTCGGGCACGCCCTTGGTCTTGATGGCCAGCGAGACGTCCTTGACGCCGCCGAGGTCCGAGTCCTGGGCCTCGATCACCTCGGTGAGCCAGCCGTGCCGCTCCGCGTACCGCTGGAACATGCGCAGCAGGTCGCCGGCGAAGAGTGCCGACTCCTCGCCGCCCTCGCCCGCCTTGATCTCGAGGATCACGTCCTTGGCGTCGTGCGGGTCGCGCGGGATCAGCAGCTCGGCGAGCCGCTCCTCCAGGCCCGGCAGCTTGGCCGCGATGGCGTCGGCCTCCGTGGCGAACGAGGGGTCCTCGGCCACGAGCTCCCGCGCGGCGGTGAGGTCGGCACGCGCCTGCTCCAGCTCGCCGGCCGCCTTGTAGAGCGGGGAGAGCTCGGCGAAGCGCCGGCCCACCCGGCGGGCCGTGGCCTGGTCGGCGTGGATGGCCGGGTCGGCGAGCCGCTTCTCCAGCTCCGCGTACTCGTCCAGCAGCCCGCTCAGCCGATCCGTGCTCATGTGCTCACCCCTAGCGTCCGGTGGTTACATACGAACGGCGCCCGCCCTCGCGAACGAGGGGCGGGCGCCGTCGGGGTAGCTACTTGGCCTTCTTGGCGGCAGCCTTCGCGTACTTCTGCTGGAACTTCGCAACCCGGCCGGCGGTGTCGAGCACGCGCTGCTTGCCCGTGTAGAACGGGTGGCACGCGCTGCAGGTCTCGACGTGGATCGAGCCACTCTTCGCCGTGCTGCGGGTGGTGAAGGTGTTGCCGCAGGAGCAGGTGACCTCGGTCACGACGTACTGCGGGTGGATGTCGGGCTTCATTTGTGCCTCGGTCCTTTCGTTGGTGGTCGCCGGGTCGCCATCGTCACGAACCGCCACCTGAGGGCGAATCGCTCCGGCGTGAACCGGAACCTTGGCCGATTGACCAGTGTGCCATGCCTGGCCGATGGGTGGAACGCGGGGATGCCAGGCGTCATTCCCGGGCTGGCATGCTTGTAGACAATGCCGCGCTTGATCATCACCCGAGGGTTGCCCGCGTCCGGTAAGACCACGTTTGCGAGGAAACTTCAGCCTGGCGTGGTCCGCGTCAACCGTGACGACCTGCGCCGCATGCTGCACGGTGACCGGCTCTACACCACATGGGCCGAGGGCCAGGTCACCGCCGTACAGCGGGCGCAGGTCGAGGCGCTCCTGCGCGCCCGGGCCGACGTCTGCATCGACGACACCAACCTCTCCTCCCGCCTGGTCCGCGAGTGGGCCGACATGGCCGCACGCCTCGGCGCGGCGTTCGAGGTGCACGACTTCACGGACGTGCCGGTCGACGAGTGCGTACGCCGCGACGCCGACCGCCCCGAGTCCGAGCAGGTCGGCGAGGAGGCGATCCGGCGCATGCACGAGCGGTACCTGGCCGGCCGCACGCTGCCCCTCCCGGTCCCCGACGTCACCCCCGGCCGCCCCGCCGTCATCTACGACCCGCCGCCCGGCGCCCCGAAGATCGTCCTCGTCGACATCGACGGCACGGTGGCGCTGATCGGCGACCGCAGCCCGTACGCCATGCACCGCGTCGGCGAGGACCAGCCCAACCACGCGGTGATCGCCGCGGTGCGCGCCATGCACGCGGCCGGCCACGCGATCGTGTACTGCACCGGCCGCGACGAGTCCGCCCGCGCCGCCACCGAAGAGTGGCTCGACCGCCACGTCGGCGTGCCGTACGAGGCGCTCTACATGCGCGACGTCTACGACTCCCGACGCGACGCCGTGGTCAAGCAGGAGATCTTCGAACGCGAGATCCGCGACCGCTACCACGTTGTCGGCGTATTCGACGACCGCATGCAGGTGGTCAAGATGTGGCGCGAGCTCGGCCTGACCGTCTTCCAGGTCGCCGAAGGCGATTTTTGAACAGATCCGAGCTACCGCGACGTCCGCGATGGTCCGGACCGTTGCTCCCGCGGCCTCACCCTCCGCGGTCGCCCAGGCTCACCCCTCAACCCTGACCAAACGCGGCCTATGCCGCTGCTCTCTCAGGGTGGGTGAGCGTGAGGGTGGTGCGGGCGGTGACGCCGTTGACGGTCACGGACAGCAGCACCGAGCCGCTCGCGCGCAGCGCGACAAGCTTGCCCGTCGACGGGTCGAACCAGGCCGCGTGCCACGGGCGCAGGCCAAGCGCGGATCCGATGTGGACGCTCGGCGAACCGCTCCAGTCCGCGCTCACCGGCGGCGCCACCGGCACCTCGCGGCCGCCCTCCTGGGTCAGCACCGCCGACACCGCGACCGGCTCGCCGCGCGGGGCGGTCGGCGGCGCGGTCAGGGACAGCGAGGTCACGTGCGCCTGGGTCTCCGCGACCACCTCGCCGCGCGCGTCCACGCCGAAGTGGGTCCAGCCGGTGAAGCCGCCCAGGTGCGGGGCCGACGACGGGCTCTTGCCCGAGTTGCCGTTGACGACGTACGGGACGCCGTCGACCCGGTCGGCGTGGAAGGTGCCCACGTGCGCGCCGACGAAGAGCGCGCTCTTGCCGGACCGCCGCTCGAAGTCGGCCAGCCACTCCTCCAGCATCGCGGCCTCCTTGCGGTCGCCGAGCTGGCTGGCCTTGGCCGGCGTGGGGTCGCGGGGCGGGTGGTGGTGCAGCACGACCACCGACTTGACGCTCCGGTCGGAGCGCGCTCCGTCCAGCGCCTGCCGCAGCAGCTTGACCTGGTCGAAGCCGCCGCCGCGCAGGGTGCCGGTCGCGGAGTTGAGGGTGACGAAGCGGACACCTTTGTGGTCGAAGACGCGCGAGGTCGCCCCGAAGACGGCCGTGAAGTTCGAAATCGGCGCGCCCATGATCTCGTGGTTGCCGGGCACGTAGTAGTACGGCAGCTCGCCGCCCAGCTCCTCGTCGAGGATCCGCTCGGCGAGCGCGAAGTCGGCCTCGGTCGCGGTGTCCACGAAGTCGCCGTTGATGACGAGGAAGTCGGGTCGGGCGGCCTTGACCTCGCGCAGCGTGCGGCGGGCCTGCGCGACGAGATCGCTGTCCGGCGCGGCGGCGACGAACTGCGCGTCCGACATCACCGCGAACCGCCACTGTGCACCGTCCACTGTGCCGTCGCGGAGCACCACGCGGTCGGTACGCGCCGGCGCGGCCGGCTGCTCGATGCTCGGCGGCACCTTGGCCACGATGTCGTCCACGACAATCTCGGTGGTGTACTGGGCTTCCGGGCGCGTCTCGGCCACGTAGAAGCGGCGCACGCGCACCGGGTACCGCACGCCGGCCGGTACGGTCATCTCCACGTACCGCCAGCCGGTCCAGGTGACCAGTGGACCGCTCAGCACGTGCTGCTGGTCGAGCGCGTCGTGCAGGTGCAGCCGAGCCCACTCCCCCTTGCCGTTGCCGTAAATCCACATGCCGAACGCCTGCGGCTGCCCCGGCACGGCGATCCAGGCGGGCGGGTCGGCGTACGCGGCGCGGGTGCCCGTGGAGAGGCTGAAGTCGTACGAGAGCTTGAGGCCCGTACCGGTGTGGCCAGGCGCCGGCGCGACCGAGCCCGCGGCGCGCGCGTGGCTGAACCTCCAGCTCGCCGCGTCGTCGTCGAACATCGCCACCGGCACGTCCTCGAGCCCGACCGTCACCGGTACGGCCACTGTGGACTGTCCGGCGTGGAACGTGACGATCGCCGCGCCGACATCCTTCTTGGCGCGCACGGTGAATGAGCCGTCCTCCGCGGGCGTGACGTCGAGCAGCGACGTGTCGTACTCCAAGCGCACGTCGGCGGGCTCGATCGGCGCGCTGTTGCCGTCGGCGTCGTAGCCGACGACACCGAGCGAGCCCGAACCCAGCGCCGCCAGCCCCAGCCGCGCGGAGGTCGCCTCGATGCGCTCCAGCGGGCCGAGCACGCGCAGCTTGATCTCGCCCGAGGCGCGGCCCTTGGCGGCGGTCACCGTCGCGGTGCCGGGCAGCACGGCACGGAATACGCCGTCCCGGCTCACGTACCCGTGGGTCGCGCGCCACGAAGGGGTACCCGATGCCGGTCCGTAGGTCTCGTCGTAGCCGGCGGCGGTCAGGCGGCGGGTGAGCCCCGCGAGGACGCGGTCCGGGTTGCCGCCGCGGACCGGGCCGGTGCCGGGCGCGGCGACCGGGTCGGCGGCGGTCTCGACCCAGAAGCCGGCGAGCCGGCCGGAGCCGGGGGCGGCGTAGAGCGCGAGGCCGTTCGGCACGGGCCGCTCGGAGCCGTCGGACGGGCTGTTTTCCACCTGGACGGCGGCCTGCCCCGGCTCGCGAGCCAGCAATGTGGACGATCCGCCGCCGTCGAGGTTGAGCGCGTTGTACGCGCCGAGCTCCGCCATCAGGCGGCCCAGCTCGGTGAGCGTGACGCCGCGGCTGTCCGCCTGGCGGCCGTCGACGGTCAGCAGGTACATCCGGCGGCCGTCGGCGGAGAATCCGACCGCGGTGCGCGGCTCGGGCGTGACGTCACCGATGTCCTGCGGCACACCGTCCTTGACGAGCACCTGCCGCCCGCCGACCGCGGCCTTGAGCGGGCCGCCGTCCGACGAGCGGGGCGCGTACGACACGTCCACCGCGTCGCCCGGCTCGAGCGCGGCGAGCGCGTCGGCACCGGCGTCCCGGCCGAGCAGGACCGTGGTGCCGGCGGGAATCGGGCCGCTGCCGGCCACACCGGACACGGTGGCGACTGTGCCGCCGCTCAGCGTGACCTCGGTGACCCGGGCCGCGCCCTCGACCGCCCGCCGGCGGTCGTACGAGCCCCACAGCGCGGTGAACGCGCCCACACCGCCCGGCTGCACCATGTTGTTGAACTGGGTCAGCGCGACCCGCGTGCCACCCGGCAGCGCGGCCGTCCCCTCGAAGTAGACCTGGACCACCTTGCCGACGCCCTCGGGCGTGATTCCCACGGCGTTGACGCTGCCCTGCACCGGCGACTGGATCAGCTGTCCACTCTGGATGCCGATGCCCTGCGCGGCGCCCGAGGCGTTGATGTCGAAGAAGTCACCGTTGACCGCGGCGACCGCGCGCGACCGGTCGGCCGCCACGCGCAGCGGCTCGGTCCGGGCGACCTCGCCGGAGTTGACGTAGTCGGCGGTCAGCCTGCCGGAGAGGTCGGCGGTGAGCGCGTCGGCGCGCAGCCAGCCCGCTGCGTGGTAGCGGTCGAACGAGGTGAGCGTCAGGCCCGGCGCGACGGGCCGGGTGCGCCTGGCGGTCTCGATGTCGTCGAAGGCGTCGACGGCCGCCACGCGGACCGGCGCCGGTGGGGCCGCGGGAGCAGCGACCGCCGGCGCCGGCACACCCAGGATCGAGACCAGAACGAGTACGGCTGCTCTCCGCATGCCGCGTAGTCAACCTGATCCCGCATAGAACTTTCAATAGCCCGATATCGAACTGAAAGAAAACTTCAGGCGGCCAGTGGTGCTGCCACCAGGGCGGGACGCATGCCCACTCCCCTGGCCAGCGCCGCCGCCTCGGCGTCGAGGTAGAAGTTCGGGCGCTGGTCGGCCTCGTGGTAGTACCGGTGGAAGACCGCGGTGGCGCCGCCGGACATCGGCGGCACGATCCAGGTCCAGTCCGCCGGTACCGGCCGTCCGGCCCTCTCCTCGTTGCGCATGTGCGCGAGGAAGCGGGCCGACTCGGTGTGATGGTCACTGATCTTCACGCCGGCCCGCTCGAACGACCAGAGCACAGCCCTGTTGAGCTCCACCAGCGCGCGGTCCCGCCACAGCGTCGCCTCGTGCGACGTGTCCAGGCCGAGGCCGCGCGCCACCACGGGCAGCAGGTTGTACCGGTCCGGGTCGGCGAGGTTGCGGGCGCCGATCTCGGTGCCCATGTACCAGCCGTTGAACGGCGCCAGCGGATAGTCGACGCCGCCGATCCGCAGCCGCATGTTGGAGATTGCCGGGATGGCGTGCCAGCGCAGCCCGAGCCGCTCGAACCACCCGAGCTCCGGATGCGTGATCGGTACTTGTCGCACGGCACGCTCGGGGAGCTCGAAGAGGCGCGGGCCCTCGCCCGGCCCCTGTACGACGATGGGCAGCACATCGAACGGGCCACCCTTGCCCCGCCACCCCATCGTCCGCACGGCGTCGGTGAAGGATGCGTAGCGGGGATCGCCGACGACACCGGAGCCGGTGCGGTGCCCGGCGTAGCGGATGAGCTGCTCGTTCCACACCCGGGCGTACGGCTTTCCCGGCCTGGCCGGCGCGAAGACCGAGACGACCGGGCGGATGGCGCTCCCGCCGCCGGCGACGTCCAGGTGCCGGACCAGGAGCGCGAAGATCTCGTCGGCGGTGCGTGCGCGGCGGCGGTCGAGCACGGTGAGGCTCCGCCAGTACAGGCGGCCGATGCACCGGCTCGCGTTGCGCCAGGCCACTTTCGCGCCCCAGACGAGTTCTTCGGTGGTGTGTACGTACGTCCCCGTGGCGGCGATCTGCGCCCGGACGACGGCGAGTCGAGGCTCCACCGGGCCGAGCCTGGACACTTCGTTGTAGCAGAGCCGGAGGAACTCCTCGGCTTCCGCTGGATCCGCCGTCGCGGCGGGATCCCATTCTTCGGCGGGCACGTTTCTGTAGCCGGGCACCGTCATCTGCGCCTCCTCAGCTGACGTCCGTTACCGCTCGGCGCGTCGCACAGCCGTGATGACGCGCAAAGTGGGTGGACGCTTTCACGTGGAGTCACACACAAATCGCACTGCGTGTGCGATCGGCCGGTTCGTGTCGTACCGCCGACAGAAAGGTTGCCGCAAAACGAATCAAGGGCAGGGGATCAGCGATCCCCTGCCCTTGATCTTGAATAGAACCGCTACTCGCCCGGCGTGGACTTCGCGATCTGCATCAGGAACTCGATGTTGGTCCGCGTCTGCTTGAGGCGGTCGAGCAGCAGGTCGAGTGCGGCCTGCGACTCCAGCGAGTGGAGCACCTTGCGCAGCTTGTGCGAGATCGCCAACTCCTCCGGCGCGAGCAGGATCTCTTCCTTACGCGTGCCGGACGGGTTGATGTCGATCGCCGGGAAGACGCGCTTGTCGGCGATCTTGCGGTCGAGCTTGAGCTCCGCGTTACCCGTGCCCTTGAACTCCTCGAAGATGACCGTGTCCATCATGGAGCCGGTCTCCACCAGCGCGGTGGCGAGGATGGTCAGGGAGCCGCCGTTTTCGATGTTGCGCGCGGCACCGAGGAAGCGCTTCGGCGGGTAGAGCGCGGTCGAGTCGATACCACCCGACATGATGCGGCCACTCGCCGGCGCCGCCAGGTTGTACGACCGGCCGAGCCGGGTCACCGAGTCGAGCAGCACGACCACGTCGTGGCCCAGCTCGACAAGGCGCTTGGCCCGCTCGATCGCCAGCTCGGCGACAGTGGTGTGGTCCTGCGGCGGGCGGTCGAACGTGGCCGCGACGACCTCGCCCTTGACCGACCGCTGCATGTCGGTGACCTCTTCGGGCCGCTCGTCGACGAGCACGACCATGAGGTGGCACTCGGGGTTGTTGTGGGTGATCGCGTTGGCGATCGCCTGCAGCACCATCGTCTTACCCGCCTTGGGCGGTGAGACGATCAGCGCGCGCTGCCCCTTGCCGATCGGCATGACCAGGTCGATGACCCGGGTCGTCAGGATGTGCGGCTCGGTCTCCAGCCGCAGGCGCTCCTGCGGGTAGAGCGGGGTCAGCTTGTAGAACTCGGGGCGCCGCCGCGCCTCGTCCGGGTCCATGCCGTTGATGGCGTCGAGCCGGACCAGCGGGTTGTACTTGTCGCGGCGCTGCTCGCCCTCGCGGGTGGCGCGCACCGCGCCGGTCACCGCGTCGCCCCGGCGCAGGCCGTACTTCTTGACCTGCGACATGGAGACGTAGACGTCGTTGGGGCCGGACAGGTAACCCGTCGTGCGGACGAACGCGTAGTTGTCGAGGACGTCGACGATGCCGGCGACCGGCACGAGCACGTCGTCCTCGGTCACCTGCGGCTCGTTGCCCCCGCCGCTGCCGCTGCCTTCGCTCCGCTCGCCCCGGCCACGCCGGCGGTCGCGGAAGCGGCTGCGCCGGCTCCGCCGGCCGCTGCCATCGTCGCCGTCGTCGTCGTCGGCGCGGTCACGGTCGCGATCCCGGTCGTTGCGCTCGTTGCGCTGCTCGGCGCGGTCGCCACGGTCACCCCGCTGGCCACGCTCGTTGCGGTCACGGCCGCCGCGCGACTCGCGGTCACCCCGCTCGTTGCGCTCGCCCCGCTCGCCACGGTCGCCGCGGTCACCACGGTCGCCCCGGTCGGTGCGCTCGGTCTCGTCGGCGTTGCCTTCGCTGCGGGACTCCGGAGGGCCCGCGGGCCGACTGGCCCGGCGCGAGCGCGGCTCGCGCTCCTCGCCGTCAGACGACGGCTCGGGGGAGGTCACGGGCACGTCGCCGCCACGACGCTCGGTCTCAACGGTGTCGCGAACGTCGGCGCGCACCTCTTCACGAACGGGTGCGACCGCAGCCGCGACCTCGGCCCGCTGGCGCGGGGCACCGGAGGCACCATCGGCGCCGCCGCCCTGGCGCTCGGAGATAGCGGCGATCAGCTCGCCTTTTCGCATCCGGGCGGTGCCCGAGATGCCGAGCGACGCGGCCAGGCTCTGCAGCTCCGGCAACAGCATCGCCGACAGCCCGGTGCCACGGCGCGCGCGGCGCGCGGTGCCGGTGGCGGCCTGGTCAGCGACGTTGGTGACATCCGACGTCACGTCGGTAGTGTCGCTCAATGGATTCCTTCCCTCGATAGGCCGGGGCTGCCCGGATCGAAGATCCTAGGTGGCCGGGCGGCCTCGGTGCACCCGCCTCATGTGCTAGGGCGGGAGTTTGTAACACAGCAGCGGTGGGCCTAAGCAGCGGATAAGACGAACTGACCGCCGAAAGCTTCGGGGTGCGCCGCCACGCAGAGATCTATTGCCTCGCGACTGTGCTAGGGCCAGAGCGTAATCAACTCATCGGACCTGCGGCAACAGTGGTCCGCTCGGCGTGTCCCAGTGTACCCCCTCAACGCGGGCACCGGTGACATCTACTCCCAACCGTTGTTCGACCCAGCCCATTCCCGGTGCGAAGTCTTCCGGCACCGGTGACAGCGCGAGCACGGATGGTCCCGCGCCGCTCACCACAGCTGCCACGCCGGCCGCTCGCAGCGCCGTGACCAGGGAAAACGTCTCCGGCATCCCCGGCGCGCGATAGGCCTGGTGCAGGCGGTCCTCGGTCGCCGAAAGCAGCAGCGAAGGCTCCTCGGTGATGGCGTGAACCAGCAGCGCGGCCCGGCCCGCCGATAGCGCGGCGTCCGCGTGGGGCACGGCAGCCGGCAACGCCGCACGGGCCTCCGCGGTAAATCCGCGGTCCGCGGGCACGAAAACCGTCGGTTGTACGGCATCGTCGGGTCGCCGCGTCACGGCGATCGCGCCCGACTCCTCCGTCCATGCGATGGTGAAGCCGCCGAGCAGGCACGGCGCCACGTTGTCGGGGTGCCCCTCGATGCTGGCGGCCAGGCGCAGCGCGGCCGCGTCGTCCATCCGGCGTTGCCCGTCGACGACAAGGCCGCGGGCCAGCTGGATGCCCGACACGATCGCCGCTGACGACGAGCCGAGCCCGCGCGCCTGCGGGATGCGGTTGACGCACGACACCGCGAGCCCCGGCGGGCGGCCGCCCAGCTCATCGAAGGCGGCGAACATCGCGCGTACCACCAAGTGGGACGCGTCGAGCGGCAGGTCGCCGGCGCCCTCGCCGGACACCTCGACCACGACGCCTCCCTCCGTGACGCGGGCCGAGGCGTAGTCGTAGAGCGCGAGGGCCAGCCCGAGCGCGTCAAAGCCGGGACCCAGGTTGGCGCTTGTCGCCGGGGCCCGTACGCGCACGTCGCCGGGGACGAAGGAGGGGGTCACGGGGCCCATGGTAGGGCCTTGATCTCCGTTCCTCGGGTGGCCCCGTGGACAGCTGGCGCTCATGTCGGCGCCGTCCTCGCCGGCCGCCGCCCGCCCGCCCCCCACGTTTCCCATTCCGCGGGACGTACCCGCGCCCGGCCCGCACACCCAGGCCCTCTGAGACGTGCGAAACCTCCGACGGGTTCGGCTTGCCCGCCACGAACCGTGAGACGGCGGGAACGCACCCCAAAACGCTCCGCTTCGCTCCACGTTTCCCCGGGCCCCGCGCAACGGTCCGGAACGGCGGACGTCGCGGTAGCCCAAGTCCGGAACGGGATCCGCGGACCTGAGCCATCGCGACGTGCGCGCCTAGTCGTCGTCGGCGGGTTCGGCGGGCGAACGGCGCGGCGAGCGACCGGCGGACTTCAGCGCCAGGCGGAGCGCGAACTCGATCTGGGCGTTGACGCTCCGCAGGTCGTCGGCGGCCCACTTGGCCACGGCGTCGTAGACGTCGGGATCGAGCCGGAGCAGGAGCTTTTTGCGCTCGGGCATGAGCTTCCTCGGGTCAGCTGTACAACGAGCCCGTGTTGACGACCGGCTGGGCGGCCCGGTCGCCGCAGAGCACGACGAGGAGGTTGGCCACCATCTGCGCCTTTCGCTCCTCGTCCAGCTCGACGACGTGCTCGTCGCGGAGGCGGTCCAGCGCGTTGGAGACCATGCCCACCGCACCCTCCACGATTTTGAAGCGGGCGCTCACGATCGCGCTCGCCTGCTGCCGGGCCAGCATCGCCTGGGCGATCTCCGGCGCATACGCCAAGTGGGTCGTGCGCGACTCGAGCACCTCGACGCCGGCGAGCTCGACCCGCTCGCGCAGCTCCTGGGTCAGCTCCTCGCTCACGACCGAGCTGTCGCGCAGGCTGGACCGCCCGCTGTCGTGCGCCTCGTACGGATAGCTTGTCGCCATGTGCCGCACGGCCGCCTCGGACTGCACCGCCACGTACTCCACGTGGTCGTCGACGGCGAACGCGGCCTTGGCCGAGTCGACCACCCGCCACACGACAACGGCCGCGATCTCCACCGGGTTGCCGTCGGCGTCGGAGACCTTGAGCCGCGCCGTCTCGAAGTTGCGCACGCGCAGGGTGACGCGGCGCTTGGCGGTCAGCGGCCAGGTCCAGTGAAAGCCGGCAACCCGGATGGTCCCCACATAGCGGCCGAAGAACTGCACCACCTGCGCGTCATTGGGATTGACGATCGTAAACCCGGACCCGATCACGACCCCCAGCAGCGCGAGCGTCGTCGAGACGGTCGTGACGGTCACCGCGACGGCGGCCTCGGACCCGCCCACCGAAGCGAAGATCACCACCAGGCCGATCGCGACGAGCACGAGCAGTCCCGCGATGGCGACGAACCCGGAAACCCGGAAAGCCGGTCTCTCCATGACGACTCCCGACAACCTCGATAGCAAAGTGATATCACCACGATAGCGTCAGGAAGCCTCCTCCGCCACAGCCGGCGCCCCCAGCCCCCGCGTGGCGATGCGCCAGCCGATGGCGTACACGAGCGTCACCATGGCGCAACCCGCGATCAGCACCCGCCCGTCGACGTGGTCGACGAGCGCGGCCACGGCGAGCTGGCTGACCGAGATGGAGAGCGTGGCCAGCATGAGGTCGGCGGCGAACACCCTGCCGCGCAGCCGGTCCGGTACCTCGCTCTGCAGCGCGAAGTTCGACAGGATCCAGTTGGTACCGCCGGCGAAGTGCGCCGCGAAGACCAGCGCCAGCACGAGCGGAAACCACGGCGCGACGGCGACGCCCAGGTACGCGAGGCCGTACGCGGACATCGAGATCGCCAGCCCGGGCAGCAGCCACGAGCGGTGGCCGAGGACCTTGCGCATGGCGAGCGGGCCGACGAGAGCGCCCGCGCCGCGTACGCCGAAGAGCAGCCCCGCCCCGATCGCGCCCGCGCCGAAGCGGCCGGCGAGCAGCGGGAAGACGGTGAGCACCCCGTTGCCGAGGCCGACCGCCGACTTGACCGTGACGAGCGCGAGCACGCGCGGCCGGTGCCCGATGTAGGCGAGCGACTCGCGGATCGCGGTCCACGTGCGCGGCCGGTCCCCCTCGCTCTCCCGCGGCGCCTGGAGGGGGCGGCGGATCCGCCACTCGAGGCCCGCCGCGACGGCGAGGGCGGCGGAGGCGACCCAGAAGCAGGTGTACGGGCTGAAGGCCGCGCTCAGCACGCCACCCAGCGAAGCGCCGACGACCGCCATCGTGCCCCACGAGGAGCCGGCGACCGCGTTGGCGGCGGCGAGGTCCTGCGGGTCGACGACGTTGGGGAGGGCGGCCTGCGCGGCCGGCGAGTAGAACGCCTTCGCCACCGCGAGCGCCCCGATCGCGATGAGCGCGAGCCAGGCGGCGTTCGCGCCGCGCACGGTCTGCAGGAGCATCACCGCGAGGAGCGCGGCGATGTTCGAGATCACGAGCAGCTTCTTGCGGTCGACGCGGTCGGCGACCGTGCCGGTGACCGGCAGCAGCAGCGCGACAAGCCCGGTGTCGACGGCCAGCACCAACCCGCCCCAGATGCCGCTGCCGGTCAGCTCCGGCAGGAGGACCAGCAGCGGCACCATGACGAACCAGTCCGCGCCGAAGACGACCAGCTCAGCGACGAACAGGTTGCGGAAGTCGCGGTTCTTCGTAAGGACTGAGAGGGGAGACGCCACGTACCAAGACGTTACGTCACTGTCCCGGTTTCTTGATCTTTGGCAGGCGCAGCACCTCGAACTGGTCAGTGCCCTCGATCAATGCGGCCGAGGGCTTCGACGGCGGCGGCGCGACGAGCGGCTCGTGACCGTTGCCGTTCGGCGAGCGCGGTGCCGGCGCGGCGAACGCGGGCTCGGGCCCGCCGCCTCCCCGGCGGAACCGCTCCTTGAAGCTCTCGACCATCGTGTAGAGCGTCGGCACGAGCACCAGTGTCAGCAGCGTGGAGCTGATCAGGCCGCCGACCACCACGATCGCGAGCGGCTGCGAGATGAAGCCACCCTCGCCGGTCAGCCCCAGCGCCATCGGCAGCAGCGCGAAGATCGTGGCGATCGCGGTCATCAGGATCGGCCGCAGCCGGCGCCGGCCGCCCTCGACGACCGCCTCCAGCACCGGCATGCCCTGCTGCCGGTACTGGTTGATGAGGTCCATCAGCACGATCGCGTTGGTGACCACGATGCCGACAAGCATGAGGATGCCGATGAGGGCCGGCACGCCGAGCGGGGTGCCGGTGACGAGCAGCAGCGTGATCGCGCCGGTCGCCGCGAACGGGATCGACACCAGCAGGATCACCGGCTGGATGAGGCTGCGGAACGTCGCCACCATGATCAGGAAGACGATCGCGATGGCGGCGAGCACGGCGAGCCCCAGGTCGGCGAAGGCCTCCGCCTGGTCGGCGCTGACGCCCCCGATCTGGTACATGGCGCCCGCCGGCAGGTCGAGCCCATCGAGGCGCTCGGTCAGCGCGGCGGAGACGGCGCCCACGTTGGAGCCGGTGGCGGTGCCCGTCACGGTCGCGCTGCGCTCCCCGTCGATGCGGGTGATCTCGACCGGGCCGGAGACCTCGGTGATGTCAGCGACGTCGTCGAGGCGGAACGTGCCGATCCGGTACGCCCGCAGCGCCTCCACCGTGGTCGGCGGGTTGGCGGTGTTGACGACGACGTTCTGCTGCACGCCGTCGAGCGCGACCTGACCCACCGGCACGCCGCGCATGATCTGCGCGACGATCTGGCCGATCGCCTGCTCGGTGAGGCCCACGCGGGTGGCGGTGGCCCGGTCGACCACGATGTCGAGGCGCGGCACGTCGGCGGACAGGCTTGTGCTCACCTGGTCGACGTCGGGCGTCTCGCTCATCGCCTGGCGCACCTGGTCGGTGGCGCGGGCGAGCGTGTCGGGGTCGGCGGCCTGGACGATCACCTCGAGCTCGTCGGCCGAGCCGCCGCCCGGCCCGCCGCCGCCACCGCCGACCGTGATCTCGCCTGCGTCGTTGAGGTCGTCGAGCTGCTTGCGCACGCCGTCTTGCACGTCGCCGGCGTCGGCGCCGTCCTTGACGGTGACCGAGAAGCTGGCCGCGGTGACCCCGCCGCCGTCCCACGGCGCGCCGCCACCGCCGGCGGTCACCTGGTACGACTCGATGTCGTCGCGCCCGGCGAGCACCCCCTCGACCCGCCGCGCGGCCGCGTCGGTGGCGTCCATGCTCGTGCCGGGCGGGAGCTCCTGGCTGATCACGAACGTGTCCTGGCCCGAGTCGTCCAGGAAGTTGGTCTTGAGCTGGGTGGAGAGCCCGAACGTGCCGAGCAGCACCGCCAGCCCGATCCCGACCGTGGCCCACCGCCGGCGGGTGGCGAAGCCGATCACCGGCAGGTACGCCAGCTGGAGGAAGCTGTGCCGCTCCTTCTCCTCGGCGGCCCGCCGCACGGACGCCTCGTCGCCGGCGCCGGTGGCCGGGTGGAGGAACCAGTACGCCAGGACCGGGATGACGGTCAGCGAGACGAGCAGCGACGCGAGCAGCGCCACGGTCACCGTGATCGCGAACGGCGCGAAGAGCTGCCCCACGAACCCGCCGACAAGCGCGATCGGTGCGAACACCGCGACAGTGGTGAGCGTCGACGCGGTGACCGCGCCGGCCACCTCCTTGACGCCGTCGACGATCGCGCGGTGCTTGTCCTCCCCGTACCCCAGATGTCGTTTGATGTTTTCCAGCACGACGATCGAGTCGTCGACGACCCGGCCCACCGCGATCGTGAGGGCGCCGAGCGTGAGCAGGTTGAGCGAGTAGTCGCCGACCCACAGCGCGATCAGCGCGACGAGCACCGACAGTGGGATGGACACGGCGGTGACCAGCGTCGAGCGCACTGACAGCAGGAAGACGAGGATCACGAGCACGGCCATCAGCAGGCCGAGCAGGCCCTCGGTGGTGAGGCTGTCGATCGACTTCTCCACGAACGGCGCCTGGTCGAAGATCACGGTCAGCGTCGCGCCGCTGCTCTCGCTCAGCTCCGTGAGCCGGTCGCGGATCTCGCGCGAGATCTCCACCGCGTTGCCGTCCGGCGCGGCGGTCACCGCGATGCCGAGGCTGTCCTCCCCGTTGGTGCGGGTGAAGCCGGTCGGCGGTGCGAGACCCGGCTCCACCGTCGCCACCGCGCCAAGCTGCACCGGGCTCGCACCCGGACCCGGGGCCAGCCACAGCTCGCGCAGCTGATCGATGGTCGCGATGGGGGTACCCACCTGGATCGTGCGCGTCTTGTCGTCGGCCGTGAGCCCGCCCGCGGGGATCGCCACGCCGTTCGCCTGCAGCGCCGCGCTGATCGCGCGGATGTCGATGCGCGCGGCCGCCATCTTCGCCGGGTCCGGCGTGACGGTCACGACCGGGTCGCGGGCACCCTCGATGTCGACCGTGCGGACCCCGTCGATCCCCTCGAGATCGGGCACGACCGTGCGCTCCAGCCGGTCGGCGAGGTCCTTCTGGTCACCCCCACCGCTGTTCGACGCGAACAGCACGATCGCCGGCAGGTCGTCGGTGCTCCCCGCGAAGACCTGCGGCTCCACCCCGTCGGGCAGCTGCGGACCGACGCGGTTGAGCGCGGTCTGCAGCTTGTTGACCGCGTCGTCGAGGTCGGTGCCGAAGTCGAACTCGACCTGGATGCTCGCCGAACCCTCCCGCGACGTCGACGTCACCTTGCTCAGCCCGGCGATGCCCTGCACGCCGTTTTCGATCGGCTCGGTCACGCGCTGCTCGACGATCTCCGGCGCGGCTCCCGGGTAGGGCACCACGACGAACGCCGCGGGAAACTCGAGCGAAGGCAGCAGCTGCTGCTTCAGCGAGGGGATGGCAAACGCTCCGAACGCGGCGATGACCACCGCGACGAGCGCGACCAGACCGCGGTTGGCAAGGCTGAGTCTGGCGAACAACGACATGTCGGAGCTCACTCCAAAGGGGTGGGAACGCACGAGGGATGCGGCGCTCACCTTAGCGGGAGTCACTCTGGTGCGGTGTAGGACATCCGGCCTCACCTGCACCGTCCGTCTCGCTTTTCACTCGATGGTCTGTCTCGTCAGGTGGTTATGGCCAGGTGGGGAACACCCGGCCACGGGAGAGTGGGGCATCCTGGACCTGCGACGCGAGACAGGAGAAACGCCATGTGGCGGGGTCTTATAGAGCAGTACCGGGACCGCCTTCCGGTCACCGAGGCCACCCCGGTCGTCACGCTGTACGAGGGAAACACGCCGCTCGTGCCCGCTCCCGTGCTGTCCAGCCGCCTGGGCTGTGACGTCTACCTGAAGGTGGAGGGGGCCAACCCGACCGGCTCGTTCAAGGACCGGGGCATGACGCTGGCGGTCTCCAAGGCGGTGGAGAGCGGGTCGAAGGCGATCATCTGCGCCTCGACGGGCAACACGTCGGCCTCCGCCGCGGCGTACGCGGCCCGCGCCGGCCTCACCTGCGCCGTCCTCGTGCCACAGGGCAAGATCGCGCTCGGCAAGCTGGCCCAGGCGCTGGTGCACGGCGCGCGCCTGCTGCAGGTGAGCGGCAACTTCGACGACTGCCTGTCGCTCGCCTCGAAGCTCTCCCTCGACTACCCGGTCGCCCTGGTCAACTCGGTCAACATCGACCGCATCCACGGCCAGAAGACGGCCGCCTTCGAGATCGTGGAGGCGCTCGGCGACGCGCCGGACATCCACTGCCTGCCGGTCGGCAACGCGGGCAACATCACCGCGTACTGGCTCGGTTACCAGGAGGACCTCGACGGCGGCAACGCCACGCGCGCCCCGAAGATGTACGGCTTCCAGGCCTCCGGCGCCGCCCCGATCGTGACCGGCAAGGCGGTCGCCGAGCCGTCCACGATCGCCACCGCCATCCGCATCGGCAACCCGGCGAGCTGGACCAAGGCGGTCGACGCCCGCGACGCCTCGGGCGGCCTGATCGCGGCGGTGACCGACCGCCAGATCCTGTCCGCGTACCGGCTGCTGGCCCGCGAGGTCGGCGTCTTCGTCGAGCTGGCGAGCGCGGCCAGCGTCGCCGGCCTGCTGCAGGAGGCCGAGGCCGGCCGCGTCCCCGCGGCTCGACGGTCGTCTGCACGGTGACCGGCCACGGCCTCAAGGACCCGGAGTGGGCGATCTCCACGGCACCGTCGCCCACGACGATCCAGCTCGACGTGATCGCCGCCGCGCGCGCTTTGGACCTGGCCTGATTTTCGAGCTACCGCGACGCCCGTCGTGGTCACGACCGTTGCTCCCGCAGCCTCACCGTCCGCGGCGGGCACGCTAACCGTCACCCACCGCGGCGGGCGGGCCACCCCCGGATCTGAGGCCGGCACTCGTCGCGGGTCGTCGCCTGACCGGGCCTTGACGGGCCACCGGTCGGCGCTCAGCTTTCGTCCCGCCACGTGCTGACCGCGCGGGTCCCTCAAGGCCCGCTTGGAATGCCGGCCGGGGTTGGCTGCGCGGAACGCATCTCAAGCTGGGCGCACGGATGCGCCCACGCCGTTCGAGCGCGCATTGGGCGGCGGCGGGTCGCGCGGCCGCGGGCTGCGGGGGTTTGGTTCGCGCAGTGAGTCAAGGCCGTAACCAACAGCGCGCATCGATGAGGCCTTGCGCGGCGGCTCGCGCAAAGTCGGGACCGCGACCAACGGCGGACAAGCGCGGCTCAGGTCGCGGCCGTGCTGGGGTGGCTCGCGCAGCGGGTCGAGAGCGCGACCAACCGCGAAGGGTGAGGCCGCGGGAGCAACGGTCCGGTCCACGGCGGACGTCGCGGTAGCTCCCTGTTTTCTATGTGGCTTCTATGCCTTCGACGCGGAGGATGCTCGCGATCGAGCGCACGATGTCGAGCTGCTGGAGCTCGCGGACCGTGGCCGTCAGCGCGGCGTCCGGCGCGGCGTGGGTGACGATCACGAGCACCGCCTCGTCGCCGCGGCCGGACTGGCGGACGGTGGCGATGGAGACGTCATGCTTGGCGAACACGCCCGCCACGGCGGCCAGCACGCCCGCGCGGTCGGCGACGTCGAGGCTGATGTGGTAGCGGGTGACCGCCTCGCCCATCGGGCGGATCGGCAGGTCGGCGTAGCGGGACTCGCTCGCGGCGCGGACCCCGGCGAGCCTGTTGCGGCTCACCGCGACGAGGTCGCCGAGCACCGCGCTCGCGGTCGGCGCGCCGCCGGCGCCGCGGCCGTAGAACATCAGCTGGCCGGCGGCCGCGGCCTCGACGAAGACGGCGTTGAACGCGTCGCCGACGCTCGCCAGCGGGTGGGTCCTCGGGATCATGGCCGGGTGCACGCGCACGCTGACCGAGTCGTCGATGCGGGCCGCGATGCACAGCAGCTTGATGGTGCAGCCCATCGCCTTGGCGCTGGCCATGTCGGCGGCGGTCACCTCGGTGATGCCCTCGCGGTGCACGTCGGCGGCGCCCACGCGGCTGTGGAAGGCGAGCGACGCGAGGATCGCCGCCTTGGCTGCGGCGTCGAAGCCCTCGACGTCGGCGGTGGGGTCGGCCTCCGCGTAGCCGAGCGCGGTCGCCTCCTCCAGCGCCTCGGTGAAGCTCGCGCCGGTGGAGTCCATTGAGGACAGAATGTAGTTGGTGGTGCCGTTGACGATGCCGGTGACCCGGGTGATCGTGTCGCCGTGCAGCGACTCGCGGAGCGGGCGCAGCAGCGGGATGGCACCGGCCACGGCCGCCTCGTAGTAGAGGTCGGCGCCGCCCTCGGTGGCCGCGTCGTGCAGCGTGCCACCGTCTTCGGCGAGCAGTGCCTTGTTGGCGGTCACCACGCTCCGGCCGGCCTTGAGCGCCTCGACAAGCCACGAGCGGGCCGGCTCGATGCCGCCGACCACCTCGACCACCACGTCGACGTCGTCGCGCTTGACCAGGCCGAGCGCGTCGGTCGTGAAGAGCGCCGGGTCGACGGGCAGGTCGCCGCGGTCGCGGCCGAGCCGCCGCACCGCGATGCCGGCGATCTCCACCGGCGCGCCGATCCGGGCCGTGAGGTCGGCCGCCTGCTCGTGCAGCAGCCGGACCACCTCGGAACCGACAGTCCCGCACCCCAAAAGCGCAACCCGTACAGGCTTCATCCCACATCCAATGCCAGCAGGTCGTCCTCGGTCTCCCGCCGGACGATCACGCGCGCTTGCCCGTCACGCACCGCCACCACCGGAGGCCTCGGCACGTGGTTGTAGTTGCTCGCCATGCTCCGGCAGTACGCCCCGTGCCGGGCACGGCGAGAAGATCTCCGGGCTGCACGTCGGCGGGCAGGAATTCATCCTTAACGACCACGTCACCGGACTCGCAATGTTTTCCCACCACCCGGGCGAGGATGGGCGGCGCGGCGGAGGCGCGGGAGGCGACGGTGGCCGAGTACGTGGCGCCGTAGAGCGCGGCCCGGATGTTGTCGCTCATGCCGCCGTCGACGCTCACGTACGTGCGGATGCCGTCGACGTCCTTGACGGTGCCCACCTCGTACAGCGTGAAGACGGCGGGGCCCACGATCGCCCGCCCCGGCTCGATCGACAGGCGGGGAAGCTCCAGCCGCAGCGCCTCGCACTCGTCGGCCACGATCTTGTCCAGGCGCTTGGCGAGGTCGGAGGGGGCGGCCGGGTCGTCCTGCGTCGTGTACGCGATGCCGAAGCCGCCACCCAGGTCCAGCTCGGGCAGCTCGACCCCGCGAGCGTCCCGGATCTGCGCCTGCAGGCTCAGCACGCGGCGGGCGGAGACCTCGAAGCCGCTCGTGTCGAAGATCTGCGAGCCGATGTGCGAGTGCAAACCGCGCAGGTCGAGCACGCCCTCGTCGATGATCTTCGTGGCGGCGGCGAAAGCGGCGCCGCCCGCCAGCGAGAAGCCGAACTTCTGGTCCTCGTGCGCCGTCGCGATGAACTCGTGCGTGTGCGCCTCGACACCCACCGTCACCCGCAGGAGCACGGCCGGCCGCACGTCCCTCGAGCGGGCGATCTCCGTCAGCCGCTCGATCTCGTGCAGCGAGTCGACGATGATCCGCCCCACCCCGGCCTCGACCGCGCGGGTCAGCTCGGAGACCGACTTGTTGTTGCCGTGGAAGCCGATCCGCTCGGCCGGCATCCCGGCCGACAGCGCGGTGGCCAGCTCGCCGCCGGTGCACACGTCGAGGTGCAGCCCCTCCTCGGCGATGATCCGCACCACCGCGCGGCAGAGGAACGCCTTGCCCGCGTAGTAGACGTCGCAGCCGGCGAACGCGGACACGAAGTCGCGGCAGCGGGCACGCATGTCGTTTTCGTCGAGGACGTACGCCGGCGTCCCGAACTCCTCCGCCAGCGCCCGCACGCTGACCCCACCGATGGCGAGCGCGCCGTCGGCGGCGCGCGCCACGCTGGTGGGCCACAGCTGCGGCAGGATCACATTGACGTCTTCGGGGGTACGCAGCCACGCCGGCCCCGTGCTGCCCAGCTCGCCGTGCAAGGCCCCCGCTTCGTGCGCGCGCACGAGTTACATCCTCTCCGGCGCCGAGACGCCCATCAGGTCGAGACCATTAGCGATCACGGTACGGGTGGCGTCGTTGAGCCACAGCCGTGCGCGGTGCAGATCACCGATCACCTCGTCGCCGCGGGGGAGGATGCGGCAGGCGGGCTCGTCGTAGAACCGGTGATAGGTGCCAGAGAGGTCTTCCAGGTAGCGGGCCACCCGGTGCGGCTCGCGCAGCTCGGCGGCCGCGGCCACGATCGCCGGGTAGTCGCCGAGCGCCTTGAGCAGGTCCTGCTCCTTTTCGTGCCCGAGCAGCTCGGGCCGGAAGTCGCCGGCCTCGCCGCGGGTGAGCCCCACGTCGGCGGCGTTGCGCGCGACGCTGGCGGTGCGGGCGGCCACGTACTGCACGTAGTAGACGGGGTTGTCGCGGGTGCTGCGTGTCCACAGGTCGACGTCGATGTCGATCGGCGAGTCGCTGGAGAAGCGGGCCAGCGCGTACCGCGCGGCGTCCACCCCGATCGACTCGACCAGGTCCTCGATCGTCACGACCGTGCCCGCGCGCTTGCTCATCCGCAGCGGCTCGCCGTCCTTGACCAGGTGGACCAGCTGCCCGATGAGGATCTCCAGCGTGCGCCGCGGGTCGTCGCCGAAGCAGGCCGCCATCGCCCGCATCCGACCGATGTACCCGTGGTGGTCGGCGCCGAGCAGCATGACCAGCCGGTCGTAGCCGCGCTCGCGCTTGTCCAGGTAGTACGCACAGTCGGCGGCGAAGTAGGTCCACTCCCCGTCCGACTTGCGCAGCACCCGGTCCTTGTCGTCGCCGAAGTCGGTGGTGCGCAGCCAGGTCGCGCCGTCCGCTTGGTACACGTGGCCCTGCTCGCGGAGGCGGGCCAGCGCGGTGTCGAGCGCGCCCCGCGAGTGCAGGTCCGACTCGCGGAAGAAGAGGTCGAACGGCACGCCGAACCCGGCCAGCGACGAACGGATCTCGGCCAGCATCCGCGCCACACCCTCGGCCCGGAACACGGCCTCGTCGCCGTCGGGGTGCTCCTGCTTGATCCCGTCCGCGATCTGGACGATGTACTCCCCCGCGTACCCGTCCGCGGGCGCCGGCCGCCCCTGCGCCGCGGCGTGCAGCGAGCGGGCGAAGCGGTCGATCTGTGCGCCGGCGTCGTTCACGTAGTACTCAGTGCCGACCTCCGCGCCGCTCGCGCGCAGCAGGCGGGCGAGCGCGTCGCCGAGCGCGGCCCACCGGGCGCCGCCGATGTGCACCGGGCCGGTCGGGTTGGCCGAGACGAACTCGAGGTTGATCCGCTGGCCGGCGAGGCGGTCACTGTGCCCGTACTCCCAGCCGGCCTGCACCACGACGCGGGCGAGCTCGCCGGCGGAGGCCGTGTCGAGACGGATGTTGAGGAACCCCGCGGCGGCGATTTCGACCGACTTGACCCCCGGTGTCCGGCCCAGGTGCTCGGCGAGGCCAGCCGCCAGCTCGCGCGGCTGGAACCCCACCTTCTTCGCCAACTGAAAGGCGATCGTCGATGCGTAGTCGCCATGCTCGGGGTTGCGCGGGCGCTCGACCGTGGTCGATGCTGGCAGGGCGGCAGGATCGAGCCCACGCTCGGCAAAGAGCTCGCGGGCAGCCGCGAGCACAGCCTCTGCGAGCTTGGCGGGAGTCACCGAGCAATGCTAGCGGGGGTACAGTGGGTGCCTCGGCGGCGACCCTGTGCCCGTGCTCGATCCGCCACCCCCGTGACCGACCGACCAGACGAGGCACCATGAGCGAGCGAATCATCAGGCTGCGCGCCTTTGGAGCCTCATCGTCGCCCGCAGCGAAGCGAGGACGTCGATGAGCGTTAGTACCCCGGCCGGCGACCAGCGCCGTCCGTCCGTGGTGAGCACCGGCAAGAAGGCGCCGGCTGGCTCTGGCAAGACGTCGACCGCTCCGGCGCGTAAGACGCCTGCCGGCGGCAAGGGCGGCACCCCCGCCGGCAAGGGCGGCGGCGGCAAGGGCCCCCGCAAGCCGATCACGCCGGTCAAGGTCAGCCAGGGCCGCAGCTGGGGACCGATCGCGCTCTTCGTCGCGGTCGGCGTGCTGGCGGTGGGCATTGTCGGATATGGGGCGTATGCGGCGTTCCAGGGTTCGCGTTCCTGGGAGGACCGTGCCGCCGACATCAGCGGCATCGTCAACTACCGCGAAAAGCAGCCCGAGCTCGCCGAGGGTGGCCAGCACGTGCAGGGCAAGGTGCAGTACACGGTGTCGCCCCCGGTCGGTGGCCAGCACAACAACGACTGGCAAAACTGCATGGGCGACGTGTACGACGCACCGATCGCCAGCGAGCACGCGGTGCACAGCCTGGAGCACGGCGCGGTCTGGATCACGTACCGGCCGGACCTGCCCAAGGACCAGGTCGAGCAGCTGGCCGCAAAGGTCCGCGGCAAGGAAAAGCTCCTCATGAGCCCGTACGAAGGGCTGGACAAGCCGATCTCGCTGCAGGCGTGGGGCTACCAGCTCAAGGTCGACAACGCCGGCGACGGCCGGATCGACGACTTCATCAAGGCGCTGCGGGTCAACGCCTCGGTCGAGGGCCCGACGGCGCTCTGCGCTCAGGGCATCACCGCCACGGGCACCGAGCCGCGCAACCTCCCGCAGCAGCAGCAGGGCGGCTGACCCAGTGGTGGCGACCGCCACGTCCTCCGAAGCAGCGACCTCGCCCGACGGCCCCTCGAACGGGGCCGCCGGGCGGCGCTTCGGCACGGTCGTGGTGGCGCTCGCCGTCGCGGTCGGGCTCCTGCTCGGGTACGCGGCGGGCTGGCTCACGCCCACTCTCACCCGCCCCGGCGACACCTCGGCCGAGGCGGGTTTCGCCCGCGACATGACCACCCATCACACGCAGGCCGTGCAGATGGCGCTGGTCGCGTTCAAGTACGGGCAGGACGACGCGGTCACCCAGCTCGGCGTCGACATCGCCACCGGGCAGCAGGGCGAGATCGGCATCATGCAGACGTGGCTGCGCGAGTGGCGGCTCGACCCGACGGGCTCGGAGCCCGCGATGGCCTGGATGCCAGACGGCGAAAAGCTCGTCAGCGAGGCCGGCCTGATGCCCGGCATGGCCACCAAAGACGAGATCGACAAGCTTGAGGCCGCGCGCGGCCACGAGCTGGACGTCCTCTTCCTCAACCTGATGATGAAGCACCACCTGGGCGGCATCCACATGGTCGACGCGATCCTCGACCAGTCCAGCGACGACCAGGTCACCGAGGCAGCCCAGCGCATGAAAAACACCCAGCAGGGCGAGATCGACAACATGCGGAGCATTCTCGATCGCATTCAGTAGTTTTCTGACTACTCAGCGCGACCTGACCCTTTTCGCCGTCGTTGTCCGGGCGTGGGGGTTGTTGTTGCCGCATCTTCAAGCCGTCCGCCCGTCCGCGCGGGCGTCGACCTGCTGTTCTCCCACCCGGCTGATCCCCAGCCCCCGCAGCCGAGCCCGCCGCCAGACCCGCACCCGGCGCGCCGGTAGCGTTCCGCGCTCCCGCTCTAGGTCCTGCGTCAGCGCCTGGTCGCGCTCCTGGCGCTGTTTCTGCTGGCGCTGCTGGCGCTGTTTCTACTGGCGCTTCTGGTGCCGCGTCTGGCGCTGTTACTGGTGGTACTTCTGGCGCCGGTTCTGGTGGTGCTTCTGGTGCCGCGTTGGATGCCGGGGAGCGGACGTGGCGGACGTCGCCTGGTGGGCGCGAGCTAGCCCGGCCGCGACGCCCGCTGCCGACGTCCGGCATACCCGCGACGTCGAAGGGTCCCGCTCCGACGGGGTCCCACCCGCCTGTCTCGGCGCCCTCTGCTTCCCACGCTTTGCCGTCCCCTGCGTCGCCACCCTCCGCGTCCCGGCCCCACGCCTCGCCGCTCTCTGCCTCGCCGCCCTCTGCCTCGCCTTCTGCCACGCCGCCCTCTGCCTCGCCGTCTTCTGCCTCCCGGTCCCACCCTTCGCCGCGTTCTGCCTCGCCGTCTTCTGGCTCCCGGGCCCACGCTTCGCCGGCCTCCGCCTCGCCGCCGTCTGCCTCCGGCCCCCACGCCTCGCCGTCCCCTTCCGGCGGTGTGCGTGAGCGCCGCGCCCACCCTGCCGAGGCGACCCCGCCCGCTACGTGGATGGCCGACGCACGCCGCGGCCCTCTCAGCGACGCCCGCCGCCAAGCGGCGCACTGGTGCCGCCGCCACCGTGCCGGCGGTGACGGCGCGGTAGCCACCCGCCGCCGCCACGGTCAGCTCACCCGCGCCCAGGAACTCACCCTGATCGAGGCGATGCGCGACCGCTTCCCCGACCAACTCGACCTCGCCGGTCCTCTGTGGAGCCGCCAGGCCGTGGCCGCGCTTGTCGAGCGCATCCACAACATCCGCCTCAGCCCCGCGGCCGCCGCCCGCTATCTGCGCGCCTGGGGCCTCAGCACCCGCGAACCGGTCGACCGCGCCTGCCCCCTCTGCGCCGAGTCGGTGGTCCGCTGGCAGGCGGAGGTCTACCCGGGCATCTGCCGCACCGCACAGCGGGAACGCGCCGACCTCTGCTGGGTTGGCAAGTCCCGCCTGCACGGCATAAACCCGGCCACCGAGGTGGTCTCGGCCGTCTCCACCCGCGGCTGGGTCCGCTTCATGGTCACCGCCGAGGCCGAACTCCCCCGCGCCTTCCTGACCCGCCTCCTACCCCCTTCCGGCCGCCCGGTCCACGTCGTGGTGGACGCCTCCTGGTCATGTACGGACTGGCCACGCCGCGTCCCGGACGGCGTGGTGCTGCACCCGCTACCGTGCTGCGAGCGAGCCCGCTAACGGGGCGGCGGTGTCGGTTCGGCCCGCGCGGGGGAGCCTGCTACTCTTCGTGGGTCGCTGAGCCCCCGTAGCTCAGGGGATAGAGCACCGCCCTCCGGAGGCGGGAGCGCAGGTTCGAATCCTGCCGGGGGCACCAGGTATCTGACCAGCGCAGACACCCGCTCTGAGCAGCCAAAACAGGCACTATCGATCTTGCTGTCGTGTCCGGCGCTGACCGGGCTCAGACGACCCCAGCCGGATGTCTGTGCCGAATGCGTGCCCGCGTTCCGACGCTGGACGGCGGCCGTAGGCCGCCTCGATCCGGCGGTAGTACTCCTCCTTACCGCTGTCCAGGAACTTGGCGTAGATCCGGAACAGGATCTCGACGGACTGCCCTGCCCACTCGGCGACCTGGGCGGGGGCACGCCGCCGTGGAGCCAGGTGGACACCGCCGCGTGGCGCAGGTCGTACGGCGTGCCAGCCAGCGACGAACGAGCAACCTCAGGAGTGAATACCGTCCTCCGGGCACGCTGCCAGGCCCGGACGATGGTGAGCTTGGGCAGCTCCTGGTCGTTACGCTCGCCGACGAACAGCCGGCCGTCCGGCCCGAACCCAAAGAGGTTCAGGTGCTCCCAGATCAGCGCGGTCAGCTCCGGCGGACATGGCACTGTCCGCACGGTGCCCCGTTCGCGTTGCTTGAGCTGGCGACGATCGCGGTTCTGACCGCTGTCGGTCCACTCCTTACCGGCGTACGGCTCGGCAGTCTCCAGGTGAAATTCGCCCCAGCCCTCCCGGGGCAGGGCAAGGTTTGGCTTGGCGAGACCTGCCGCCTCCTCTGGACGTAGTGCGGCGAAGTAGAGGCATCCGAAGAAGGCGACCAGGCGTGCGCCGCTGCGCGGTTGCTCCCGCACGGCCGCCAAGAGCGTACGGGCCTGCATCGGGTTGGGTACCGACCGAGGATCGAGGACAAGGTTCGGTCTGGGCGGCTTCCACTTCAGCGCCGGGATCGGGTTGGCGGTCAGTAGCCGAAGTTCGGTCGCGTACTCGACCGCAGCGTTGAGAATCTTCCGTCGCCGGCTGACAACGCTGACCGCGTATGGCTGGCCGTCGAGGCGGATGGCAAGCCCGTCGAGAACTGGCCGCAGAACCTGCGGATTGCTGAGCGCTGACACCGGCCGGGTATGCCGCTCAAGCCACCGAAGTGCCCGCCGTACCTCGGCCGGACAGTCGGACCGGTTCCGGTAGTTCGTGTTGAAGGCCCAGCGTTGTAGGGCTCGGCGTAGCACCATGTCGTCGGGCCGGCCGCGAGTGTCCTCAGTGAGCATGAGGAGAGTGACGGCGCTGAGCGCTTCCGCGTTGGTGCGACGGGTGGTGGCCGCAGCGTGCGGCCACTTCAGGTCGGCGTACCTGCACGCGAACGCGTACCAGGACAGGTCACCGGTCGCACGCTGCATCGACACCGGCAGACCGGAGGCCACAGCGAAGGCTTCACCCTTGCGGGCAGCGGATATCAGGTCCGAGCGGAAGCTGTCCGCGAGTGCGGCGCTCTTGAACGGCTTCTTATGGCGCTGCCGCGCTACCGACCAACGTACGTAGTAGGTGTTGGTCTTCTTGCCCCGGTAGACCTCGGTCTTCCAGATACGCACATCGTAGCTCGTGTCCACTTTAGACCACATCCAGGTACAGGGTGGCAAGCCACTCCTCGTAGTCGCTGCGCCGGATTCGGAGGTCGCCGTTCGGGAGCTTGAGGCACGGTGGCGCCTTCCGCTTCGTCCGCCAGTCGTAGAACGTGGAACGCGCGATGTCGAGATCGGCACACACGTCCTCGATGGTCATGTATCGGCTGTTCGTGCGCTGCCTTGGGACTCGTGACATAGACGTTCCTCCTCTCTGGTGACGGTCAGGTAGACCCGGACGTAGCCGGCGCGGTCGGCGTGCCGCGTTTGCGTGCGGCACGTGACGTCATCGCCAAGAAGTCGTCGGGCGAGGTGGGTGAGCGTGTCGAGGGATGCCTCGGCGTGCTCGGTGCTGGTCGTAACACGGGCTTGCAGAAGTGGCTTGGATGCCATGATGGTCAAGATCCTTCCTATATGGACGCTGGGGCGCCGGAACGGCGTTGGTGCCCCCGATGTAGTCGCTATGAAGTTCTCAAAGAACAGCGTCAAGGCGGGCTTGACGGCAAACCGCGTGTCACGCGGCGATGGTGGCCAGGTACTCGCATGCGGTCTGCTGGTGCTCACGGGCCATTGCGGCGGATGTGTTGGCAAGCAGCGCGTCGGCTGTCGTGTGCCATCCGGCGCCGACGAATTGGAGGAAGTTGACGACCAGGGTCGTTGGCTGCTCGGCCGGTGTGGTCTGCTCCGGTCCGCTGGTCTGCGTGCGTCGGAACGCGACGCGGGTGTTGCGGAGCAGGGCGAAGGTGATCGAGTATCGGCGGGATTTGGTCAGGAAGTGGCCGCCGAAGCCGAGCATGTGTGCCCAGCGGCGGAGCCGTCGCCACTCGCGCGGCTGGCCGAGCTGCCAGCACGCTTCGATGAGTCGTTCGGTGTGGGTGCCGTCGCCGTCTGCGTACAGGTTGACGGTGCCGTCCGTCAGCCGGGGAGCAGTGGCACCGGTGACCTCGGTGGACTTGGTGGCGTACTTCGCGAGGTACGAGGCGACCTGGGCGTCGGTGACCTCACCGCGCCCGGCGACCGTGATTACCTTGGTGAGTACCTGGTCACCCCAGCCGATCTGCCAACCGGCAGGCTGGGCAGGGTGCGGCTCGGTAGTGAAGCCGACCGTGCGGGCAACCCGGTCGATGATGGCCTTGAGGTCGTCAGCGTCGATGCCGGCAGGTGGCGGGACAACTGCGGTGGGGTCGGTGGGGTCGATGCCGTCGAGGCGGACGATGGCGTGGAAGTGCACGACTCCCCGGCGTTGCATCTCGGCCGCCTTGCCGAACGACAGCCGTACCGGCGGCACCGTGCGTACCCGGCCGTTGACGGAGACTGTGGGCACGTGCGGGATGCCGCGCGTGGCCACGAGTCGGCGGAGCTGCCGGTTGATGGCGATGGTGGTGCGGCGCCATAGCTCGCCCGCTTGGAGGTTCCAGACGACCTGGGCGTCGTGGTCATAGCAGTCCAGACACAGCGGCGAGCCCAGCCGGGCGTCGTCGTTGTCGTGACGGACGAAGCAGAGCAGCCGTGTCCCGTGTGGACAGACGGTCAGGTCGCGGCGGGCGTGGCACGGCTCGGCCCGGCAGTCGCAGTCACGGCGCCGGGCGCACGTGTGTCGCCGCACTACCCGGGTGTGCACCTGACCGAAGCTCGGGGCGGTGAAGGTGGGGAAGACGGCCGGATGCTGTGCCACGTCTTCGGGGACTCCTCGGCCGCCGACCAGGCCGGTTCGCACGACGTGGTACGCGTCGCGTTGGTACCGCTTGGAGCAGGCCGGGCAGACGGTTTCGCGGCGGTTGCCGCAGGGCTTGTAGATCACCCCATCCGGCATCCCGGCCGTGTCCACAGTGACCAGCACCCGTCCGGTGGCGGCATCGACGGTGAGGCTGGTGCCGGCAAGCCGGATCGGCCGCATGCATGCGGAGGCAGGCCGGACATGTGACAACCACGCTTCGAAGTCCGGACGGGCCGCGCGGGCGACCGCCTGCCGGCCGACGTCGGTGGACCGGGACAGCCAGTCCAGACGGAGGGCAAGGTCCGGCTCGGCGTACGGGGCCGTACCCGAAGCGGTAGCTTCGGGTACAGCGCTGAGCGTCGAGACAGTCATCGAAACCTATCCAGGCGGTTTCGAGTACCTGTGACGGAGTGGGTAGGAAGGATCGAGCTGCCGCCAGCCCAGCCGGAGCCCCGGCCAAGCGGCAGCGTCAACGGTCCGATCACGCACTGAGGTCCACGCCGGTGACAGAAGCCCGCCGGCGAGGGTGACGAAAGCCCCGCAGTCATGGTGGCGGGCGGCGTGACGATGTGGGTGTGCTGTGCAGCGTCCGGCACGGTGACAGACATGTCGGTGGCGGGACGGGCCAGACACCACACCGGCAGCGGCCCGGACCACGGCCAGGACGTCGCCGCCCAGGCGGCGGCCGGCGGCGGCGTAGCCGGGCGGGGCGGGTCGGTGGCGCCGGGCAGGGCGGTGCCCTGCCCGGTGGCGGCAGCTCGGTAGGCCATCAGGTCACCGCAGCCCAGGCTGACTCAGCCAGGCGGCACCCCGGGCGGGGAGCAGACGGTCATAGATGGCGCTGTTGCGGTAGCGGGCAGGACGGTTGGTGTGCTCGATACGGCGGATGCCGTAAACCGAGTACAGCAGCTCCTCGTAGAAGGGGCTCATCTTGGTGCCGTTCTCCCACTTCGACAACATCGTCTTCAGGGAGGCTGGCGCGGCGATGCTGACACCCTGGCGGGTGGCCAGCTCGGTCAGTCGGCGGATCACGGTGGCCTGCTTCAAACCGGCGGACAGCCGGCGACGCTTCCACACGTGCTGGACACCCGGAAACGCTTCCGGGCGGTCATCCCGTGCCGCCCACCCATGCCGGGCGGCTGGGGTGTCGGTGGCGGCCGTCATCGGGCACCGCCGACCTGGAACAGTTCCTCGGCGCTGTAGCCGGGGAACATGGCCTCAAGCACCATGCAGTGCTCGGGGTACGGCATGCCAGTGCGCAGCCCGCCGGACATCCAGCGGTGCAGTTGGCAGCGGCTAGGCCACTTGCCGACCAACCGCGGGTCGATCGTCTTGGCCGCCTTGTCGTACTCGCGGCAGAACGTGCGGTAGGTCTGCCAATGCCGGCGGATCAGCAGCCACTTCAACAACGTGGTCGACCAACCAGGCGGCATCGGCTCCCGCTCATCGCCCGCCGGCGCAGTCACCGCCGACACCGGCGTTACCGGGACAGCCGGGACACTGGTCGCACCCGTGGGCGTGGCAGCGATCGGGATGAAGGTGGCTAGCACCTCCAACACCGCTGCCCGGTCCAACACGGCCGGAACCGTGAGCGACTGACCGGGCGCGAGCGCGTCCCGGAGCGTCGCCAACGCGACCAGCAGAGCCGAAGACGAGACCTCCGACTCGGTACCCGGAAACGGGATGACGGAGACGGTCATGCCGCCACCGCCCCTCGACCCAGCTCCGCGAGGTTCCGGCGAACCGGGGCCAGGGTGGGCAGAGTCGTCAGCTGGCCGCCGTAGACCCGGTCCAGCAGACCGACGTAGTAGGTGGGCATGGGGGCGCGGTGGTTCTCCCAGAGGAAGACCAACCGGGCCAGCAGGTACACCTTTGGCAGAGTGACCCCGTCACCAGCGGCCAGGATCTTCATGTGGCCGATCAACTGGACCGGGTCCCAGCCCCGGGACAGACGGAGCCGACGCAGCTCGGTCATGCCGCCACCGCCACACTGCGGTGCACGGCCGGGCCGGTCAGCCCGACCCGGTGGGCCAGGTCGTTGGCCAGCCCGAAGCGCCGAACGCCAGTGACCAGCTTGCGACGCTGCTTGTCGTACTCCGGCAAGGCCAGCGTGCCCCGGATCATCGACCTGTTCAGCTCCAGAATCCGGGCGTCGCGTGCACGGACACTGTCGTAGCCGAACGCGGCCACACCGGCAGCGGCAGCCGCGACGATCTGCTCGACCGTCATCGACCGGCACAGCGGCAGACCGGACTGATCCAGCGCCACCGCCAACTCGCTGCAGGACAGCGACCCGGAGTTGCCCGCTCCGTCACGGACACGGGACTTGGGAGAGGTACCTTGAGACAGCATCGGCTGACTCCCTTCGCTAGGGCGGATCGATGCACGGCCTCGACGGGCTCCACCCCGTCGGGGCCACCTTCTTTCCGGGCCGACGTAGCCGGACCGTTGTACGGCAGAGTACCAACTCAGTTGGTATTCCGCCACGCACTGCCACCCATCCCCAGATAGCGGAGAGATTGATCAGAAGCGATCTTTGGTTTAGCGAATGCGCTACGACAACCATCCCGCCGGAGACGGGCAAGTGCCAGGTGTCACGGCGGTGACAGGTCGTTGTCCCTTAGCCGTCACCAGCTTGAACGCGCCATACTGGGCTCATGGGTAGAGACGCTGAGCGGGATGACGAGCGGCCCGTATGGGCTCGCCGAATCCGCAGGGAACGCATAGCGCGCGGCTGGACCCAGGCCGAAGCAGTTGAGGCTCTGCGGGCACATGCGGGCGGCCAACTGCCCGACAACGGCAGCCTCCTCCGGAACTGGAAACGGTGGGAGGCTGGCGACACGAAGCCGGACGAGTTCTACGCGCCTCTGGTCGCCAAGACCTTTGGGACCGTGACGGCGGCGTTCTTCCCTCAGCAGGGCAACCGCGACGCAGACGCGGAACTACTTGCCGCAACCGGGCTGGACACCTTGGAGATCGTGTCTCGCCTACGTGCTTCCGACGTCTCGCCCGCCACACTCGACGCTCTCCGCGTTACGGCCGAACGCCTTTGCAGTGAGTACCCCTACATGACGTCGGATCAGCTCCATGTCGAAGGACAGGCATGGCTGCGCCGGATCACAGCCCTACTCGACCGCAGGCTCACGCTCAGCCAGCACCGAGAGGTGCTCACGCTGGCCGGTACGGTCGCTCTCCTGATCGGCTGCGTCGAGTACGACATGGGCCGGCGGCCGGAGGCCGAGGCGACCAGGCAAGCCGCATTTTCGCTCGGGCAGGAAGCCGACAACGCAGACGTCATGGGCTGGGCACAAGAGATGCGAGCGTGGTACGCGCTGACGCAGGGCAACTATCACGGCGTCATTGCCGCCGCCGAGGCAGGCGAGGCGATTGCGCCTCACCACAGCGTCGCGGTCCAGCTCGCCGGCCAACGCGCGAAGGCATGGGCCCGCATTGGCGACCGCCGTCAAGTCGAGCTTGCGCTAGAGCACGGCAGGAATCTGCTCGAAGCGTTGCCCTACCCGGACAACCTCGATAACCACTTCATCGTTGATCCGTCCAAGTTCGACTTCTACGCCATGGACTGCTACCGGACAGTCGGCGAGGACAGTCGGGCCGAGGTGTACGCCAACGAAGTCATACGATCATCGACCGACTTCGACGGTACCGAGCGGAAACCCATGCGTATCGCCGAGGCGCACGTAACGCTGGGCGTGGTTGCCGCGCGATCTGGCGACCTCGACCACGCGCTAGCGCTGGGACGGCGAGCGCTGCAGGGGGACCGCAAGTCCTTGCCGTCACTGACGATGGTGGCGCGCGACCTCGCGACTACCCTTCAACGGCAGTACGCAGGCGAACCTGAGACACGCAGCTTCACAGACGAGCTGCGAACCCTCTCCGAGTAGGGCGCCCACTCAGCCGGACCCTGACCCACTAGCGCGGCCGGGCACCGGCCGACCGCCAACGCCAGGCCGTGGCCTCGAGTCGTGCCACGCGATGATCCGCGACGGACGCCACATGTGCGTCCGCCCCACCGTCAGATCCGGTGCCGGCATCTGCTCGCGCTTCCGGTAGTTCGAAACCGTGGCCACCTTGACGCCCAGGTACGCGGCGACGTCTGACGTCGTCCACCACTCCGCGCTCAGGTCCACCGGCACGCCCCAAGGATACGGTGAGAACTTTCTGTACATCTTCAAGGCGGGCCGCGAGCGGCCCGCACGCGCCAGCCGGGAATCGCGCGCCTTACGCCTTCGGCGACGGCGCGCGACCCCGGCAGCGGACGGAACCTGCGGCCGGACACGACAAAAAGCCCAGCGTCGACCGACGACGGCCGAACACTGGGCTCACAGAGCAACGACGCGGCTACGGCGGGACGGCCGGACGCGGGCATCACGGAAGGCGCCGGCGGCACGTGACGAAACGCCGCCGACGTGGTCGCGTCACATCGTGACGAAACCGCCCTGGACATGTGTCCCCGCTCGTGTGAGGTATCAGCCGGGAGCGGCGTGATGAAAGCCTGTCGACGAGCATGACGGAACCCCCGAGCTTGCGAAGGGGGACGGCACGGCCAGTCGACTCACAGGCAACGCCTCCGGCGGCCCTGCCGGGGGCGGCCTGCGGCCGGCCGAAAGAGCCGGTGCCTCCGGCGGGCGCTCCGGGAAGCCTCCCCGCCGCGCGCCGGAGGCAATCAGACCGGGTGCCGGGTGGCAAACGGTGGAGCGTGTTTGCCACCCGGCACCCGGCCCGATTGGGCGAAGCCCGCGCGACGGGAAGCCTCACCATCCCCCTTTGTCAACAACACGACGCCAAGGCGTGGCCCGGCCGCCTGACCAGCAGCAGCCGCCAGTGTTGCACCCCGAATGGGTGACCGCCCTCGCCGTCGGGGCCGGTTGGCGATAGCCGGTCGCTGCTACCCTGCGTGGTGCGTCCAGCCTGGACAGTGATCAACTCGGTGGCAAAGGGGGCGTCGGGATGGGTGTGGAGCTGATCGTGGCGGCGTTGGCGGCCGGCGCCAGCGCTGGGATAACCGGGACCGCCTCCCAGGCGATCACCGACACCTACGGGCTACTCAAACAGCTGATCAAACGTCGGTTCGCCGGTCGGGAGCAAGCTCGGGAGGCGTTGGAGGGGGAGGAGACCGAGCCGGGTGTGTGGCAGACCCGGATCGGGGACGACCTACGCCAAAGCGGCGCGGCCGATGACGGGCAGATCTTGGCCGCTGCACGCGAGCTGCTTGCCCTCGCCGATCCGAGGACAGCCGCCACGTTCAACATCAGCGGCACCGTGCACGGCGCGGTCGGCCAGTTCTACGAACAGGTCTCGTTCGACCAGCGCACCCAGACGTCGGAGCCGCGCCCCCCACAGGACCCGGCAGCCCACTAGCGGCCCCGGCTGCCGGAACCGCCCCACCCGGAACGGGCATCGGATCGGTGGAGGGTGCTGTCGGCGACTTCTACGGCCCCGTCAACTTCGGCGGCGGTAACCGGCCGACGGTCAGCTGGCCGCACCGGGTCGGGGCAGTACCACGACTCGCGCACGGCCGGCAGCCACGCCCCGCTGACGGGCTGCTGACCGCCGCGGTCACCGGTGGCGGCACCACCGTGGTGTGTCAGGTGTTGGCCGGGATGGGCGGGGTCGGCAAAACCCAACTGGCCGCGAACCTGGCCACCCGCCTATGGGACACCAGCCAACTCGACCTGCTGATCTGGGTCACCGCCAGCAGCCGCACCACCATCATCGACACCTACGCCCGGGCGGCCGCCGACCTGACCGGCATCGACGATTCGAACCCGCAGCACGCCGCCGACCGGCTCATGGCCTGGCTGGCCGGCACCGGCCGCCGGTGGCTACTGGTGCTGGACGACATCACCGACCCGACCGACCTGACCGGGCTATGGCCACCGGACACCGCCACCGGCCGCACCATCGCGACCACCCGCCGCCGCGACACCGCCCTGCTAGCCGGACGCCAGTTGATCGACGTCGGGGTGTTCACCCCCGTCGAAGCAAACGCCTACCTGGCCGGGCAACTCGGCGACACCGCACAGCGCCTGGCCGAGGCAGACCAGCTGGCCGCCGACCTCGGGTACCTGCCTATCGCCTTGGCACAGGCCGCCGCATACATCCTGGACCTCGACCTGACCTGCGCCGCCTACCGCACCCGCCTGCGGCAACGCCGACTGGAACGGCTGCACCCCAACACCCTGCCCGACGAACAACAACGAGCCGTCACCGAAACCTGGGCACTGTCCATCACCCAGGCCGACACCGACACCGACCAATTGGCCACCCAGATCCTCAGGCTGGCCGCGCTCCTGGACGCCAACGGCATCCCCGCCAACCTGTTCACCACCACCGCCGCCCTCACCCACTACCAGCACACCCTCGACCGGGACGTCGACGCCGACGACGCCGACGACACCACCCGCACCCTGTTCCGGCTCGGCCTGGCCGACACCGTCCACGACCCCGACACCGACATCACCCTGATCCGGGTACACGCCCTGGTCCAACGCGTCGTCGCCGAAGCCACCCCCAACAACCAGCACCCCCAGCTAACCCACACCGCCGCCGACGCACTCGTGCAGCTGTGGCCAGCCATCGAACGCGACACCCACACCGCCCGCCTCGGTCAACTCCTACGCGCCAACACCACCGCCCTGACAACCACCGCCGGCAACCACCTCTGGCACACCCCAAACGGCGAACCCGACGCCCACCCACTGCTCTTCCAAGCCGGCAACAGCTTGGGCGAGATCGGGCAAGTCGCCGCCGCCCGCGCCCACTTCCAGCAACTGCACACCGAGGCAGTCCGGGTGCTCGGCCCGGACCACCCCCACACGCTGACCACCCGCCACAACATCGCCGACTGGCGGGGCAGGCCGGGGATCCGGCCGGCGCCGCCCAGGCGTTCGAGGAGCTGCTCACCGACCAGCTGCGGGTGCTCGGCCCGGACCACCCCGACACGCTGACCACCCGCCACAACATCGCCGACTGGCGGGGGCAGGCCGGGGATCCGGCCGGTGCCGCCCACGCGTTCGAGGAACTGCTCACCGACAACCTGCGGGTGCTCGGCCCGGACCACCCCCACACGCTGACCACCCGCCACAACATCGCCTACGGGCGGGGGCAGGCCGGGGATCCGGCCGGTGCCGCCCAGGCGTTCGAGGAACTGCTGGCCGACTACCTGCGGGTGCTCGGCCCGGACCACCCCCACACGCTGACCACCCGCCACAACATCGCCCGGTGGCGGGGGCAGGCCGGGGATCCGGCCGGTGCCGCCCAGGCCTTCGAGGAACTGCTCACCGACGAGCTGCGGGTGCTCGGCCCGGACCACCCCCACACGCTGACCACCCGCCACAACATCGCCTACGGGCGGGGGCAGGCCGGGGATCCGGCCGGCGCCGCCCAGGCGTTCGAGGAGCTGCTCGCCGACCAGCTGCGGGTGCTCGGCCCGGACCACCCCGACACGCTGACCACCCGCCACAACATCGCCCGGTGGCGGGGGAGGCCGGGGATCCGGCCGGTGCCGCCCACGCGTTCGAGGAACTGCTGGCCGACAACCTGCGGGTGCTCGGCCCGGACCACCCCGACACGCTGACCACCCGCGGCAACATCGCCTACGGGCGGGGGAGGCCGGGGATCCGGCCGGTGCCGCCCAGGCGTTCGAGGAACTGCTCGCCGACCGTCTGCGGGTGCTCGGCCCAGACCACCCCAACACGCTGACCACCCGCCACAACATCGCCTACTGGCGGGGACAGGCCGATAGCGAACCCGCTCAAGAAGAACGCTAACCCCATAGCCGAGTGTGCCAAAGACCTGTGCCAGATGAGCGCGACAAACAACGGGAGAGCACGGGGAGCCACGGGGCAATCGCGCCGACCAACCCAGGTCAGGTCGCGCCGGCCAACGTCCGCCGCGTACAGAACCGTACCGACAGCGTGGGAGTCGCGTCTGCCCGGCGCGGCTCGGCCGTGCCCACCGAACTGTGCCGAATGCGTGCCGAACCTCTAGTGACCGGCTCGCGGCAGTGCAGGTGTTTGCGCAGGTCAGCGATGCTAAACGACACGCGCTGGAGCCGAGCCCTCCGGAGGCGGGAGCGCAGGTTCGAATCCTGCCGGGGGCACACCGCACATGGGCACGGTCGTCTGATTCACCACAGCAGTCGGTGATCGAGGCGACCGTTTCGCTTTGGTCCAGTGGCCGATCGGCGACCGGAGGCGGGTTACCGCGGCTGTCTCTTGTGCTACGGGGGCATTGGTGTTGCACTGTAGCTAGCACTCTCCCCATGTGAGTGCCAACCGAATGGGATGGGACCCCGGAGGGGGACCGCGTGCAGCGGTCATCGCAGGTCGGCCCGAACTGTGCTGTTTGTGGGCACGACGATGTTGAGGATGACCCAGATGGCCAAGTTGATCGCGTTCGGCGAGGTTGCCCGGCGCGGCCTTGAGCGGGGCATGAACGTTCTCGCCGACACAGTAAAGGTGACGCTGGGCCCGAAGGGCCGCAACGTCGTACTGGACAGCGGGTGGGGCGTACCCACGATCACCAACGACGGCGTGAGCATCGCCAAGGAGATCGAGCTCGACGACCCGTACGAGAAGCTCGGCGCCGAGCTGGTCAAAGAGGTCGCCAAGAAGACCGACGACGTGGCCGGTGACGGCACGACGACGGCGACTGTCCTGGCGCAGGCGCTGGTGCGCGAAGGGCTGCGCAACGTCGCCGCCGGCGCGAACCCGATCGCCCTCAAACGCGGCATCGAGCTTGCCGTCGTGGCGGTGACGGAGGCGCTGCGTCTTCAGGCGCGCGACGTCGAGACCAGGGAGCAGATCGCGGCCACCGCGTCGATCTCGGCCGGTGACGAGACCGTCGGTGAGATCGTCGCCGAGGCGATGGACAAGGTCGGCAAGGAAGGCGTCATCACCGTCGAGGAGAGCAACACCTTCGGCCTCGAGCTTGAGCTCACCGAGGGCATGCGCTTCGACAAGGGCTACATCTCGCCCTACTTCGTCACCGACACCGAGCGGATGGAGGCCGTCCTCGACGATCCGTACCTGCTGATCGTCGAGAAGCGGATCTCGAACCTGAACGAGCTGCTGCCGGTCCTGGAAAAGGTCATGCAGACGAGCAAGCCGCTGGTGATCATCGCCGAGGATGTCGAGGGCGAGGCGCTGGCCACCCTGGTCGTCAACAGGGTCCGCGGCACGTTCTCGTCGGTGGCGGTCAAGGCGCCCGCCTTCGGTGACCGGCGCACCGCGATGCTGGCCGACCTCGCGATCCTCACCGGCGCGCAGGTCATCAGCGAGACGACGGGCCTCACCCTGGACAGCGCCGGCCTGGACTCGCTTGGCAGGGCCCGCAAGGTCGTCGTCACCAAGGACGAAACCACCGTCGTGGACGGTGCTGGCGACGCCGAGCAGATCACCGGCCGGGCCGCCCAGCTTCGCACCGAGATCGAACGGAGCGAGTCCGACTACGACCGGGAGAAGCTGCAGGAGCGGCTGGCCAAGCTGGCCGGCGGGGTAGCCGTGGTCAAGGTTGGCGCGGCCACCGAGGTCGAGCTCAAGGAGCGCAAGCACCGCATCGAGGACGCCGTGCGTAACGCCAAGGCCGCCGTCGAGGAAGGTCTGCTGCCCGGTGGCGGGGTGGCGCTGGTCAACGCCGCGGCGACCGCTTTCGACAAGCTCGACCTATCCGGCGACGAGGCCACCGGCGCCAACATCGTGCGGGTCGCGCTCACCGCGCCGCTTCGGCAGATCGCCGTCAACACCGGCCTCGAAGGCGGCGTGGTGGCTGAGAAGGTCAAGGCTCTACCGCCGGGCCGCGGCCTCAACGCCGCCACCGGTGAGTACGTGGACATGTTCGAGGCGGGCATCGTCGAGCCCGCCAAGGTCACCCGCTGCGCGCTGCAGAACGCGGCGTCGATCGCCGCGCTGTTCCTGACCACCGAGGTGCTCGTCGTCGAGAAGGCGGCGGAGCCGGCACAGTAGCCACGCGGACGCGGCCCGGGCAGCGCGAACACCGCGCCTGGGCCGCGTCTATACCATCGCGTCGATGAGTGTGGCGAGCGGGATCGTGGCGAACTCGACCCGGGCGTCACTTGCCCCGTACGGGAGCCACAGGGTGCCGGCGTGCAACAGGGCGCCGCAGGAGTAGACGACGTTGGGCACGTAGCCGTCCCGTTCGGTGTCACTGGGAGCGAGCAGCGCGCCGGGCAGCTCGGCGATCACGCGGTCGGGCCGCTGCAGGTCGAGCAGAAGGCCGCCGATGGCGTACCGGCGCATCGGGCCGACGCCGTGGGTGAGCACGAGCCAGCCGGCGGCGGTCTCGATCGGTGATCCGCAGTTGCCGACCTGGATCAGCTCCCAGCCGCGGCGGGGGCCGTGCAGCGGCACCGATGGCTGCCAGCGGTTGGCGTCGTCGAGGGCGGTCAGGCCGATGGTCTCGCCGTCGGAGCGGCACAGCGCGAGGTGGCGGCCGCCGACGGTACGCGGAAACAGCGCGACGCCCTTGTTGCGCACGCCCGGCCCCCGCATCGGGGTCACCTGGAAGTGGTCCAGGTTGTCGCTGGTGAGCATGCGAGCGGCGATGTGCCGACCGTCGTAGGCGGTGTACGTGGCGCGATACGCGGACATGCCGTCGTCACCGGTGAACTTGACGAAGCGGGCGTCCTCCATCCCGTTGCTCTCGGCGGCCGTGGCCGGCCAGAGCACCCGCTGGTGCAGCGGGACGTCGGCCCGGAAGGTCATTGTGTAGCTGTCGGCGACGATGCGGCGCAGCTGTTCGAGCGTGCCGTGGGTGGTGGCGCGGGTGAGCAGGTCGGTGGGGATGCGGCCGAGCGCCCGTTCGAAGTCGTCGTCGTCGAAGCGCTCGGGCAGGGATCCGAGCACTGTCGCCGATACCTCGTTGTCCCACCCTTCCTCGGTCAGTCCGGCGGCGAGCAGGTCCCGCCGGTGGCGGGCGCTGGCGCGCTGGCCGGTCGCCAGCGGTCCGGACCGGTCGGCGACGGTGAGGCGGCCGCCGGGGCCGATGACCGCGGTGGCAAAGCCGATGGAGGACAGGTGGCCCTCGCCGATCTGGCGCAGGCTGACCGCGACGCGGAGCTGCCCGGTGTCCAGTTTGGACTGGTCGGGGTGCGGCACCATCGACGGGTTGCACAGGGCGGCTGCTTCCACGGCGTACTCGTGGCTGAAGTAGGCGCCGACGAGGAGACGGGCCGTGGCGGTCAGGTCGCTGGTCCGATCGACCCGGTGGTGGACGAGGTCGTAGTGGTGCAGGAAGGTCGATTCGAGGTCGTGGTGCCGGCCAGCGAACCGCTTCAGCGTCTGGCTCAGCAGCTGGCTCGTCTCGTCCTCGCCGAGTTGTGCGATCCGTTGGATGAGGGCGGAGGCGCGGCTGCGCACCAGGGCGGCGTCCTCACCGGGCACGAAGAGTTTGACGATCACCCGTCGCGGGTCCGGAGGCAGGGTGGCGTCAAGCCGGACGGCCAGGTCCGGGTGTGTGTCGGTCATGACCATCGCCGTGCGTGTTGCAGGGTGGAGAGGAGGGCGAGGGTGGACTCGGCTCCTTGGTTGAGGTTGGGCCCGTGCGGGGTCAGGCCGTCGTAGCCGCCGCCCGTCTCGGGGTCCCACATCGGTGTACCGGCGTCGTTGTCGCCGAGAAACCAGGCGACAGCCTGCCGTACACCGGTGTCCCAGGCGGGGTCGCCGGTAGCCGCGGCGGCGGTGGCACATGCGTCGGCGAGGGCGGCCACCTCGATCGGTTGCTGGTCGTACCGGGTCCGCGGGGCGTGCCGGTGCCACCCACCGGCCGGGATGACCGAGAGCCGGCCGTCGGAAAGCTGGATGTCGCGTAGCCAGGTCAGCATGCGCAGGCCGGCATCGAGCAGCGGGCCTTCGGCGCTCAGGTGCCCGGCGGCGATGACGACCTCGGCGAGGGCGGCGTTCGCATATGACAGGCGAGGTTGCGGCCACGGCCAGTTCGGGCCGTCGCCCGGGGCGCCGACGGCGGTGGCGGCGTCAGAGAGCAGGGCGGCCGCGACGGTGTTGTCCGGATGGACGCGGAGCAGTTCGGCGGCGCCGAGCCCGGCGAACGTCATGGCGCGCGGCGCGAGCGACCGCCGGGCAGCGCCGAGAGTGAAGGCGGTGAGGGCCTCGTCACGTATCCAGCGAGCGGGACTGCGGACGGCCGCGGTGCCGAGGCCCCACAGGGCCCGCCCCCACCAGTCGCCGACGCCGGGCTTGTCGGTCCAACGCCGGTCGTGTGCGAGCCGGTTGTGGAAGGCGCCGCTGCTGTCCTGGGCGTGGGTGAGGAAGCTCAGGTAGCACTCCGCGAGTCGCAGCACTTCGGCGGGCGGGTCGGGTTCGCGGCTGGTGACGACGAGTCCGCGGGCCACGTCGTCGGTGCAGTAGCCGTGTTGGCGGCGTACGGTGGCGTGCCGCGCGTGCTCGAACAGGCCGGTGCCGTCGCTCAACCGCGAAAGGTGCGCGAAGCTGGGAGCGGGCACGGCGAGGCGGGCGGCGGGCTTGGCGACGCTCGGAGCGGTCATCTCTGTGCCGCGGCGACGGCCGGCGGGCGGGCGGCGAGGACCCGCTCGGCGAGCGCCTCGTAGCGCGCCGCGACCGCGGGCCACAGCAGCGTCGGGGCCAGCGAATAGGTGCGATTGGTGAGGCTTGCGGCCAGGCCCGGCTCGGTCAGGACCCGCCGGATGGCGGCGGAAAGTGCCGCCGGATCGCGGTGCGGGACGAGCAGACCGGGGCCGTCGGTGAGCAGCTCCACAGCGTGCGGAAAGTGGGTGGCGACGACCGGGACTCCGGCGGCTACGGCCTCGATCAGGACGCCGGAGGTTACCTGTTCGTGGGAGTCGTACGGCAGCACGACGACATCGGCTGAACGGATCAGGCGGCCCAGGGCGGTCTCGTCGAGATAGACCGGCTGGTAGTCGACGGCATTGCTGATGCCCAGCATCGCGCCGAGCCGGTGCAGGCTCTCGCGATATGCCTCCCCTTGGTGTTCGAGCACCTTGGGGTGAGTCCTGCCGGCGACGCTGTAGCTGGGACTCGGCTGAAGATCGCGTAGCCGGGCGACGGCCCGCAGCGCCCATTCGATGCCCTTGCCCGGCCCGAGCAGCCCCCACGTCAGCAGGTGCGGACGGTGGCGTGTCTCGGTCGGTGCGCTGGCGTGGTCGGCAGTGCCGTGCGGGATCACGGTGACCTTGGCGCCGTCGACGGCGTAGCCGATGAGGAGCCGGTCGCGAGCCGTACCGGTCATGGTGACGACCGCATCCGCCACGGCCACGATCTGCTCCAGCAGCGCCTTCTGCCGGGCGGTGGGATGGGCGAGCACGGTATGCAGGACCACGATGCTGGGCACGTTGAGCTCGCGCAGCAGCGGCAGGACGTCCGCACCGTCGGGTCCGGAGTAGATGCCGTACTCGTGCTGGACGATCGCGACGTCGAAGCGGTTGAGGGCCGCGGCCGCCGCCCACCAGCCGGTCCGGCTCCGCGCCGACCACGTGTGCACGACGCCCGGACCTCTCACGCGGGTGCGTTCCGCTCGGCCGTCGTCGTCGCCGCCGGTGGTGACGCGCACCACGCCGCCGGACGCGCCGCCGGGCACGAGGTGGGCCGCCAAAGCGGAGTTGAACGTTGCCAGCCCGCATCGGGTCGGCGGATGTGTGCTGAGAAAACCGTAGGTGCCGGCCATATACCGTGCCTTCCGGTTGTCGGCCCGCACCCACCTGTATGTGGCTCGCGTGCCTCACGCGTGGAAAGGCGCCCACCGGCCAGCGTGTGTGGCGAGCGGAACGGGCGCGCGCCGACCTCCGCCTCTGCGGGGATCTGGCCTGCCGCGAACCTGTGCCGGATCCTCGGAGAATCTCGACTTGTCGAGCCTATCAGCAGCGGCTGTCAGCGAATGATGTCGCGATAAAGGCGCAGGTAGTCGGTCACCATCCGCTCGGCGTCGAAGCGGCTCCGGGCCTGGGCCCGGCACCGCGCCCGGTCGATCGTGGCGATCCGCGCAACGGCCGCGACGGCCTGCTCGACGGTGTCCACCAGAAACCCGGTAACGCCCTCGTCGACCACCTCGGGCATCGACCCGCGCCGGTACGCCACCACCGGTGTGCCGCACGCCATCGACTCCACCACCGAGAGGCCGAACGGCTCGTCGAAGGCGATCGGGTGCAGCAGGGCCGCGCTGGCACCGAGGATCTCGCCGCGGCGCTGCGGCCCGACCGACCCCAGGAAGGTGACCCGCTCCCCGTCGACGTGTGGTGCCACCTGTTCGGTGAAGTACCGCTCGTCCTGGACGATCCCGCAGATCGTCAGCGGCCGGCCCGCCGCCCGTGCGATCTCGATCGCCGTATGGGTGCCCTTGTCCGGGTGCACCCGGCCGAAAGCGACCAGCCCTGGCCCCGCTACGGGCGTGAACGGCAACCCATCGAGATCAACGCCGTGGTACACGGTGGCGAGGTAGTCCAGCCCGTCCGCGCGGTCGGCGTCGGAGATGGACACGTACGCCGAGCGCGCCTTCGTGTACGCCGGCAGGATCCCCGCGCCGGAGAATCCGTGGACGGTGGTCAGCAGCGGAGCGCGGCAGTGGTCGGCGAAGGCCAGCGGCAACCAGTCCAGGTGGTTGTGGATCAGGTCGAACTCCGCGGATCTGGCCAGCGCGTGGGCGACGTGCATCGCCTCACACACCCGCCCGTCCACGCTGGGATCGTCGGCGTATCCACGCGGGCAGACTCCGTCCAAGCGAGCCGAGGTCACCGAGTCCAGCGTGGCGAAAAGGGTCACATCTACACCGCGAGCGACAAGACCTTCGGCCAGTAGACTTGTCACCTGCTCCCACGGCCCGTAGTGGCGCGGCGGTGTGCGCCACGCAACCGGCCCGAGCAGGGCCACCTTCACCGAGCAGACCAGTCGATCTTCATATATGTTGGAATCCGTCCACTATGGATTTGCATGGGCTCACGGCGCCAGAGCGGGCCCTGCCTGGAGCGAGCTGGTACGGCTGCGCGTACCGTTGACCTTCAGGGTACGCGGCGGCCCACCAACCCGCCGGCTCGCGTTTGGCGGGCGAGCAGCACACTCTCCTCTTTTGTCGCTTGCATTGGAGCCGAAAATGACCAGTGAGCAAACACCGGATCGCGCCCGGGAGGCGCCCCGGTCGTACGGAGATCTTTTCCGCTCGGTGCCGGAGACCGACTCGTCGGGCCCGCCCCAGGCCGCGCCTGACGAGAGCGAGGCCGCGATGACGCGCCTGCGGACACCATTTGACGCCGGTCCCGCCGAGGATGATGTCCCGCACCGGCCTTGACTGTGCCGGTTGGACGAACGCGGGGATTCACGCGAACTGCTGAAGTAGACGAAGTCGGTACGGTTTGAGCGCCGCGATGAGTTTGACGCGGTGTAGTGTGACGGTGTCACCCCGGCCCCCGGTGGCGAAATCCTGCTGATAGCCATGGATGTCTACCGTCCAAGGGGTCTTCATGACCAGGACCAGGGCTTCGCCGACCTTTGGTCGCTTGCTGTTCTGTCCGGGGCCGCGCTGCGGCGCTCACGGCTCACCCATCGCGATGCCGCCCTCTAGTGGCGTGTGCTGCAGACGGCGACGAGGTGACCGACATCGGTTGTGGGCGCCACCGTCGATGTGGCGAGCACCGGGATCGAGACTTTCCAGGGGATAGGGGGAAGGCAGGGGTCCCGGGCGGGTTCCGCCTGGGACCCCTCGCCGACACGCCCCCTGGTGACCTCAGGATGGCATCGCTGTGCGCAGGCGGGCGAGGGACTGCTTCAGCAGCCGGGACACGTGCATCTGGGACATGCCGATCTGGTCGGCGATCTGGGTCTGGGTCATGTGTTCGTAGAACCGCATGGTGAGGATGCGCTGCTCGCGTGGTGGCAGGGCGGCAAACAGTGGCTGGAGCGCGAGACGGTCGTCCACGTGGGCGTACCGGGGATCCAGGCCACCGAGATTGTCGGCGAGGTTGGTGTTGCCGCCGCGCTGCGGGGCGTCGAGTGACGCTGGCTGGTAGGCGTGCCGGGCGTCGATGGCGTCCTTCAGGCCGTCGACGCTGACCTGCAGGTGTTCGGCGAGCTCACTGGGACTCGGGTAGCGGCCCCTCTGGTGGGTGAGTTCGCTGGTGGCGGTCGCGATCTTGGCCGCCAGCTCCTGGGTCGGTCGCGGCACCCGCATCGCCCAGGCGCTCTCGCGGAAATGTCGTTTGAGTGCGCCGAGGATGGTCGGGGCGGCGTAGCTGACGAAGGGCACCTCCCGGCTCGTGTCGTACCGGTCGACGGCCCGTATGAGGGCGACCGCGGCTACCTGCGCCAGGTCGTCCAGGACCTCACCTCGGCCGGCATAGCGGCGCGCCAGCCGTCTGGCCATCGGCAGATTTTCCTCGATGGCCTTGGCGCGGAGTGTGGCGCGGTGCGGATGGCCCGCCGGCAGAGCGTCACGCCGGATCAGCACCTGCTCGGTGGTTTGCTCTGCCTCAACCCGTTGGCCGCCCGGCGATGCGGTATCGATGCCAGGGTTGATGACGGCGCTATGCGCGACCGAATCGGTGGTGCTCACGGATCCTCCCCCGGGCGGCCGACTCTCAAGCACGTCACCGGGGTCCGGAGCAAACGCTGCTGCCAGACTACGCCCGAACGCCTATATGGCATAGGTCCGCGGCCCACTTCCTGCGACGGGCCGCTACCGAAGCAGATGCTCCGAGCAGGCGTAGAGTGAAGGCGTCGCTCGAGACCCTGGCGGCGCACGCCGCCAGTGAGGCATTCACCGATCGAGGCCGAGTTGGCCAGATCGCGTATCGAGCACAATTGTTGTCGCCGACGGCGACGAGCCCGCAGGCACCACCCGATCTCTGGGCCACTGTGGACGGAAGCACACCAGGCGGCTCGCCGAGTTGGCCCCGGAGAGGATCTTCAAATGTCAACCGCGTGGACCGTTATCGTCGTCGTCGCCCTGACGTTGCTCCTGCTCGCGCTCGCCGTCCGCATCGCCAGACGGTTCGAGGGACATGAAGCGGCCCATGGCCCGCCAAGCCGGAGCCGGACAGGAGACGGCGGCCCCAGCCGCGACGCAGCCGGCTCGCCAGTGACCGAGGCGTTGGCCAAAGCGGTCGCCGCGGCCGGTCTCGCTCCATCGATCCACCAGCCCCAGCCATGGAAGTGGCGCATGACGGGCGACGGGCTGGATCTCCACCTCGACTCCAGCCGCCCCGTCGACGTCACCGATCCCGACGCCCGCCTAGCGACGTTGAGCTGCGGCGCGGCACTACATCACGCCCGGGTCAGCCTTGGCGCGCAGGGCTGGCGCGCCACCGTGACCCGCATGCCCGACGTCGCCCGCCCCGAGCACCTGGCCCGCGTACAGGCGGACGACCCGGCGCCGAAACCGATCGAGCCGCTGATGGTGCGCCGGGAGCAGACCATCGGCTTGCGTCACACCGACCGCCGCGAGCTGTCCGGCCGGCGGGTCGGCGCTGACGCGCTAGCCGCGATCATCACCGCGGTCCACGCCCAAGGCTCGCTGCTGCATGTCCTCTACCCGAACCAGGTACTCGACCTCGCCGCGGCAGCCGACCTCGCCCAAGGCCAGACCGACGAGACCGGATGGTTGGCGGAGCTTGCCTCTTGGAACGCTGGCCCCAGCCCGACCGGGCCACACGACCGGCCGGCGCTCTTCGCGATCCTCTACGGCCGCGGTGACCAACCAATCAACTGGCTACGCGCTGGGGAAGCACTGTCCGCGGCCTGGCTCACGGCCACTGAGATCGGCGTCTCCCTTTTGCCGCTCAGCGCCACCATCGAGATGACCCATACGCGCGAGGCGATACGGGTCCTGCTTACCAGCGTCGGCTACCCGTACCTGGTCCTGCGCCTCCGCACCACCGACCAGGACGACGCCGGCCAGGCCCGACAACCGCAGCTGCCGATCGACCAGATCCCGTCGCCCAGCCGCAGCGCGTAGACCGAACTCGTCAGGCGGGGCGGTCGCCGGTGCCGCCGGTTGTGGGGGTGGCTGCCTGCTGGTGGCCGCCGGGTCGGGGCAGCGTGGCGGTGTCGTGGATGCTGTCGTGGGCAGCCGCGGCGACGGCTTGCGGTCTGATCCCGAACTCGCGATAGAGCCGCTGGTAGTCCGCCGAGGCTCCGTAGTGTTCGAGGCTGACGATCCGGCCCGCGTCGCCGACGATGTCGCGCCACGACTGGCCGATACCGGCTTCGACGCTGACCCTTGCGCGGACCGCCGGAGGGAGCACGTGGTCGCGGTAGTCGAGCGGTTGTGCGGCGAACCATTCCCGGCACGGCATCGACACCACGCGCACGGACAGGCCGCCGGTCGTGAGCAGGTTCCGCGCCTCCAAGGCGATCTGGACCTCAGAGCCGGTGGCGATCAGGATCACGTCCGGCGTGTGGCCGGTGTCAGCGAGGATGTACGCGCCGCGCGCCGCCCCCTCGGCCGACTCGTACGCACCGGGACGGCGCGCTAGCGTGGGCACGTTCTGCCGGGACAGGACGAGGCCCGCCGGCCGGTCGGTGTGTTCCAGGACGGTTCGCCAGCACACGGCGGTCTCGTTGGCGTCCGCGGGGCGCACCACATCCAGGCCGGGGATCGCGCGCAGCACGGCGAGGTGTTCCACGGGTTGGTGCGTCGGGCCGTCCTCGCCGAGGCCGATGGAGTCATGGGTCCACACGTAGATGGCCGGTAGCTGCATGAGGGCCGCGAGGCGTACCGCGGGTCGCATGTAGTCGCTGAACGCGAGAAACGTCCCGCCGTAGGGCCGCGTGAGGCTTTGCAGTGCGATGCCGTTGAGGATCGCACCCATGGCGTGCTCGCGGATTCCAAAGTGGAGGGTGCGTCCGTACGGGCCGCCCTTCCACTGGCGGGTCTGCCGGCTGGTCGGGACAAACGACGGTTCGCCCTCCATCGTGGTGTTGTTGCTCTCGGCCAGGTCCGCCGAACCACCCCACAACTCCGGCAGTACCGGCGCCAGCGCGGTCAGTACCTTGCCAGACGCCTTGCGGGTGGCCATCCCATCGGGGTCCGCGGGAAAGCTGGGCAGGGCGTCGGCCCAGCCGGCGGGCAGCTGGCGGGCTTGGAGCCGGTCCAGCAGCGCGGCCCGGTCAGGGTTCGCACCGCGCCAGGCGTCGTAGCCCGGCTGCCACCGCTCGTGGACGGAACGGCCGCGGTCCACGGCCTGGCGGGCCCGTTCCAGCACGTCGTCCTCGACGGTGAACGTGTGCAACGGGTCGAAGCCGAGCAGTCGCTTGGTCGCGGCGATCTCTTCATCGCCCAGGGCGGAGCCGTGCGCCTTTCCGGTGTTCTGCTTGGTCGGGGCCGGCCAGCCGATGATGGTGCGAAGCACGATGATCGACGGCCGCGTGGTGTCGGCCTTCGCCGCTTCGGTGGCGGCCAGCAGCGCGTCGACGTCCTCGACGTAGGCGCCGGTCGAGGTCCAGTCGACCGTCTGTACGTGCCAGCCGTAGGCGGCGTAGCGGGCGGCGACGTCTTCGCTGAACGAGATGTCGGTGTCGTCCTCGATGGAGATGTGGTTCGAGTCGTAGAACAGCACCAGGTTGCCCAGCTCCTGGTGACCGGCGAGGGAACTTGCCTCGGCGGCGACGCCTTCCATCAGGTCGCCGTCGGAGGCGAGCACGTACACGTGGTGGTCGAACGGGCTCTGCCCCGGTGCCGTCTCAGGGTCCAGCAGTCCCCGTTCGCGCCGCGCGGCCAGTGCCATCCCGACGGCGTTGGCCACACCCTGTCCGAGCGGCCCGGTGGTGACCTCCACGCCGCGGGTGTGCCGAAACTCCGGATGCCCCGGGGTGGCCGAGCCCCACGTGCGCAACGCCCGCAGGTCGCTCAGTTCGAGGCCGTAGCCGGCCAGGTACAGCTGAATGTAAAGGGTGAGACTCGAGTGGCCGCAGGACAAGACGAACCGGTCCCGACCCAGCCACTGGTCATCGTTCGGGTCGTGCCGCATCACCTTCTGAAACAGCAGGTATGCCAGCGGCGCGAGGCTCATCGCGGTACCGGGATGGCCGTTGCCGACCTTCTGTACCGCGTCCGCGGCCAGCAGCCGCACGGTGTCCACCGCGCGGACGTCCACCGCGTCCCAACCGGCGCGGTCGGCCACCGGCCAGCCCACCCCGGCGTCCCGGCCGACCACCGCACCGGCTGTTCCGATCCGTTCGCTCATGCGCTGCGCTCCTGACTGGTGAAATGCGGAAATGGCGACGGACCGTGAGGCAGCGGCCGGCCCCCGCCGGCCGCTGCCTCGCCCGTCGCCAGCCGATCTTGATCAGCGACCGGCGAGCCGGGCGACCTTGGTGGTGAAGCCGTCGAACATCTGCCCAGGACGTTGCTGCTCACCCTGCTGCGATCCCAACGCGACGATGGCGGCGGTCAGCACGGGCGTGGCCCACTGCAGACCCCGCAACTGCTGTTGCGCGGTGGCGACGTCGTCCGGCGTTTCGGGCGACGCGACAGTGCCGCTCTCGGCGTTCACCCTGCCGGCCTTGGCCACCTTCGCACCCAGTACGCCGCTGTAGACCGTGGTGCCGATCGCGACCACGGTCAGGACCGTCTTGATCGCTGTGTTCGCGGTGACCCCCGACTGGCCGCGAACCCGGCCACGATTTGCCAACAGCAGACCGAGTCCGCCGACAACATGCGCCCCGACAGCCGCCGCGGAAACCGGAGCCCATCGGGCCCACCCGGCCGAGGCCACACGGGCCCGGTCGCCGGAGTCGCGCACGTCCCTCGACGCACCGTTGAGACCGACGGCTCCCATCAAGGAACCGCCCAACCAAATAGCCGCGCCCATGTCGTGCAAGGTGCGGACAACCGTATGACGTTCGTTCATGATGCACTCCCAGTGCCAGTGACTCGAAAATGGACACGACCCGTTCCGGCCGTACCTTGGTGGTCGTACGGGCGGTGGCCGAAAGTCGTTCTGGACCTTCTCTGCGCCCTCGACGCGGCTACCCCACGCGTCGCCTGTTTCTGCGGGCTTACCGCAAGAGATAGAAATTGAATGCCCACGTCATGACCGGGCAAACCAAACCTGCCAATTCGTGGCCCGCCTCACGGCACGGCATCAACTCAGCGCGCTTCGCCGAGGTCGCGTCCCGCCCGGGCATGGACGGCGACGAACTGGGTGGCCTGCGCGGCGACGACGTCGCCAGCCGTGGTCACCGCGTTGTGCGCGGCTCTGGGCACCTGTGCGGTGCTCCCATGCCGGACCAGGGCCGCTGCCTCGCTGATCCAGCGGTGCGGGGCGATCGGATCGTGTTCACCGCGCGTCACGAGCGTTGGCGCGGTCACCTCGCGGAGCCTTCGCCGCATGTCATGGCGGACGCTGTGGCGCAGGGTTCCGAGGATCCTGCGCGGACCGGCGTCGCGGACGTCGGCCGCGATGATGCCTGCCTGGCGCGGGTCCTCGCTGAGCAGGTCGCGCAGCCAGCGCCCGATCTGCCCTCCGGCGGTGGGTGCCGCGGGGTCGACCGTCGGCCCTACCAGCACCAGCGCCGCGACAAGATCCGGTCGCCGCACCGCCAACTCGACCGCGACCTGGCAGCCGAACGAGTTGCCGAGAACATATGCCTCGGCAATGCCGGCCGCGTCCATCCACGCCGCGACGGTATGAGCATGATCGGCGGGGTCGAACACCCGAGACGGTTTGCCCGACAGCCCGAAGCCGGGAAGATCCGGGACGTACGTCGGGCTTGCGGTCAGCGCCGCCGCGGTCGGCATCAGGTAGCGGTGCGATACCGCGAGACCGTGCAGCAGAACCCACGCCGGCTGGGCCGATCCGAGATCGGCGCGTTCACGCACGTGCAGGCGCACGCCGGCGACGTCGACGCGTCGGCTGACGAATCCACCGGCAGGGCGCGGGGCAGCGCCGGCCAGGCGCCGTTGTGCCGGACTCATCCGGGCCCTACCTAGGCTCATCACACTTTGGGGGTACCCGAGCCAACCGCGGCCAATCACGGCACGCCTGCAACACCGGTCAATCGCGTCCCGGCGCTGTGCCTGCCGTCACCTCGCCGTATCCGGCCGATTCGTTTACTCGGGGTCGTCACGGGTATGCATTGGGAGCAATCGATTGGTGCTCCGTTCGCACCAGCGCATTCCGCCCGCATCTACAAGATCAAGGCGGACTGATTCTCAGGATTGCCCGGCGAAACCGCCGAATTATCGCTTGGAGATTTTTGTGGCTACTTCCACCGCCGGGTCTTTCCGGCAAGACGGCGCCGTCCACACGGACCGGCCGCAGCGTCTGGTCAGGGAGACCAAGCCCGGGTTCAAGACGACGGAATTCATCGCGTACGCGGTCGCCGTCGTAGCCGTGCTGATCGCATCCCTCGTCGTCGACGGAAACGGCAACGGCGACAACGGCGGCGCGGTCGACTACTTCCGGGCTGATCGCGCGTGGCTGTACATCGTCCTGCTGACCGTCGGATACATGATCAGCCGCGGCCTGGCCAAGTCTGGCAGCCGCGACCGCAACAACGTCTGACCCTGGTGTGCCTGCCGCCCCGTTGGGCGGCAGGCCCCCTTTTCACACCCCAGGAGATCCGATTACCACCGTCATGAGCCACCCGCTCGCGTCGCCCACATCCGGCCGCATCGACCTGCCCTGCGGTTTCGTCGCCTACACCACCGCCGGATCGGGCGAACCGCTGCTCGTGCATGGGCTCGGCGGGACCCGCCATACCTGGCGGTACCTCGTCGAAAAGCTCGCGGCCACCCACACGGTGATCGCCCCCGACCTGCCCGGCCACGGTGACTCCGAGGTCCCTGGGGGCGACTTCGGTCCGCAGCTCAATCCGATGCTGCGCGCCGCCACGCTGCCCGCCGCCCAGGTCGTCGTCGCCGGCCTCGCACACCTGCCGCGCCCGCTCACCAGGCCGCCGCTGCGTGCGTTTCTCGCCTCGACGCGGCCGTTCCGATGTGCCCGAGCGGACCAGCGCCGGGTCATCAGCCGGCCGAGCGACCGGGCACCAGACCTGAAAGCGGCTCCAACCGGCGGCGGGGCGAAGTGATGGACGTCGTCGAGAGATCCGTGACCCGGCCGGTCCGGTCAGCCGTGGTCGTCAACCCCGTCAAGGTCGACGACCTCGACGAGTTCCGCGCGACTGTCGACGGCGCGCTGACCGCGGCCGGTTGGCCGGCACCGCGGTGGTACCAGACCACTTCGGAGGAGCCCGGACGCAGCCAGACCGCGGACGCGGTCGCCACTGGCGCGGAGATCGTTTTCGTCGCCGGCGGGGACGGCACAATCCTCTCGGCGGTCTCCGCGCTCATGGGCACCGACACCGCGATGGCGGTCCTGCCGGCGGGTACCGGCAACCTGCTCGCCGCGAACCTGGGCCTCTCCACCGATGTGGCCGCCGGGCTCGAAGTGGCCCTGGAAGGCGGCCTGCGCCGGCTGGACGTGGGTGAGGTCGACGGTCAGCACTTCACCGTGATGGCCGGCATGGGCTTCGACGCCCGCATGCTCGACGCGACCTCGGACACCGCGAAGGCACGCTTCGGCTGGCCGGCGTACATCGCCGGAGCCCTGCGACACGTCACGGACCGCCGGATGAACGTCACCGTCCGCATCGACGGCGGCAAGCCGATCCGGCGCAAGGCACAGACCGTGCTCGTGGCCAACGTCGGACGCCTTCAGGGCGGCGTACGCCTGCTGACTGAGGCACGCCCCGACGACGGCCTGCTGGACGTCGCGATCCTGACCCCCGCCTCCTGCGGCACTGGCTGGCGCTGGGCTGGGCGGTAGTGCGGCGCAAGGAACGGGTGCCCTCCATGGAGGTGTACCGGGGAGCCGCGTGGAGATTGCCAGCGATCGGGCGCAGCCCCGCCAGCTCGACGGCGACCTCATCGAGGCCGGCCGGCTGCTGGACGTACAGGTACAGCCGAAGGCGCTCTGGATGTGCGTGCCGCTACCGGCCGACCACCCGGACCTGGCCGAGGACGCCGACGCGGCCGCCGAGCGCGGCCACCGCCTCGGGGAGACCGCAACGACCGGACAGAAGGCTACGCCGGCAGCGAGCAACGGTTGAGAATGCGTCGAACGGGCAGTGTGGGGGGTGAGGCGCAGGTTCGGCACAACCGCTGAGGGCGAGGCGATCCCATTGTCCGGCGCAAATATGACAGTGAGTATCGTCGTGTGCCTGCCCCGTGAGGTCGAGAGCCTTCGGGTTGCTCGCGGCGTCCTTGGCGCCGCCTTGGCGGCCCTGGAGGTGACGGGGAGCTGCCGCGAGCAGCTCGCCGTCGTCGTCAGCGAGGCTTGCGGCAACGTGGTCGCTCACGCCGACGGCGCGCACGCCTATGTCTTGAAGGTAAACATCGCCGCCGGCCGATGCGACGTCAAGGTTGTCGACCAAGGCGGCGGGTTCGTCTACGACGCACAGACCCCTCGGGTCCAACCGACCGCCGCGTCCGGACGCGGTCTCTACCTGATCGACCTGCTGACCGACCAGCTCACCGTGACCAGCGACCTCGGGCACGGCACCACCGTGTCGTTCACCAAGCGTCTGGACTTCACCGGCACGCCGCGCGGATGATGGCGTCGGCGAGGTTAGAGACGGGCGCTGACTGGGTATTCAACCAATCTTCGCTCCGGACCCCGGCGAGGCAAACCGCTTGCCGAGTATCGCTGGAGTCCGGATGCAGTCCACGCAAGCCCCAACCCTCCCGCCTGTCGCCAGACCCGCGGCGCCGTCGCGAGGTAGCGACTATGCCGAACTCTCCCGCCAGGTAAAGGACGCTGGCTTGCTGGAGCGGCGTCCCGGCTCGTACGCCCGCCGGCTGGCGGCCGCCGTGGCCATGTGCGCAGTCGCGGTCGCCGCGCTCGTGCTGATCGGCAACTCGTGGTGGCAGCTCGCGCTGGCACCGTACTGGGCGGTGGTCTCCACCCAGCTCGGTTTCCTGGGCCACGACGCCGGCCACCGCCAGATCTACACGTCCCGGCACGCGAACTACGTCCTCGGTGTCGTGCTCGCCAACCTCGGCGTCGGCTTCAGCTACGGCTGGTGGGTCGACAAACACAACCGCCACCACGCCCACCCCAACGACGAGGACAAGGACCCGGACGTCGGCGCCGGCGCCCTCGTGTTCTTCGCCAGACAAACGCAGGCCAGCGGCCGCGTCGCCCGCCTGTTCTACCGCTACCAGGCCTGGGGGTTCTTCCCGCTGCTGATGCTGGAAGCGCTCAACCTTCGGGTCGCGAGCATCCGGTACCTGCTGGCCGACCGCACCCGCGCGCACATGCGCGAACTGCTGCTGATAAGCGTGCACATCGCCGGGTACCTCGCGCTCGTCTTCGCGGTCCTGCCGCCCGGCAAGGCCCTGGCCTTCATCGCCGTTCACCAGGCCCTGTTCGGCCTGTACCTCGGTTGCTCCTTCGCCCCCAACCACAAGGGCATGCCTGAGCTCACCCCGGAGCAGGAAGCCGACTTCCTGCGCCGCCAGGTCCTCACCTCGCGCAACGTGCGCGGTCACTGGTTGACCGACTACGCCCTGGGCGGCCTCAACTACCAGATCGAGCACCACCTCTTTCCGTCGATGCCCCGAGCCAACCTCCGCCACGCCCAGCACATCGTCCGCAGGTTCTGCGCGACCAACCATGTGTCCTATTTGGAGACAAGCCTGATCGCCTCGTACGCGCAGGGACTGCGTCACCTCGACACCGTCGGACGAGGCTAATGACGCCGACAAGGATGGACGGTGCCGCGATGAGGTGGACACAGTCGGTACGGGAGCGGGCCCGGGCCCGACTGGCCGCCGCCCAGAGCGCCGCGCCGCCACCCTTCGACGCCGACGACGTCACCGGTCAAGGGCCGGGCCAGGTGGTGATGGTGCGGCCAGCGCCGACCGTCGACGACGGCCTGCCCCCGGGTGTACGGGTCGCGGGAGCCTGGGCGTGGCGGCTGATCCTTTTCATCGCCGCCGGCTACGTGCTGCTCCGGCTGATCGCCATGCTCCGCCTCGTCGTCATCCCGGTCGCCGTGGCCCTGCTGCTCGCGGCCCTTTTCCAGCCCGTGGTCGCCGCCCTGCGCCGGCGCGGGATGAACCGATCGGTCGCGGCCGCGCTCGTCCTGGTCGGCGGGCTACTTGTCGTCCTCGGCGGCCTCGGCCTTATCGTGCAGACGTTCGTCTCCCAGTTCGACGACCTGTCCACCCAGGTCCGGGAAGGCGTGGACGAGGTTCAGGGCTGGCTGGCCCGCGGCCCGCTGCACATCTCCCAAACACAGATCAGCGACAGCATCGACAACCTCCAGCAGCGGCTCTCCGACAACCAGGGCATGCTCACCTCCGGCGCCCTGAGTACCGCCACCACCGTCGGCGAGGTGATCGCCGGGTTCTTCCTGGTCATGTTCACCCTGTTCTTCTTCCTGCGCGACGGCGACCGCATCTGGCGGTTCGTCTGCCGCCTGCTGCCCGGTCCCGCCCGCCTACCGGTGGCCCGCGCCGGCCACTACTCCTGGCACACCCTGGTGTCCTACGTGCACGCCACTGTCCTCGTCGCATTCGTCGACGCGGTCGGCATCGGCCTGGCCATCCTGCGGATCCCGCTCGCGCTGCCGCTGGCCGCCCTGGTCTTCCTGACCGCGTTCATCCCGGTCATCGGCGCCACCCTGTCCGGCGCGGTCGCGGTCCTCGTCGCCCTCGTCACCCAGGGGCCGGTCAGCGCCCTGATCCTGCTCGCCATCGTCATCGGCGTCCAACAACTCGAAGGCCACGTCCTGCAGCCGCTCATCATGGGCCGCGCCGTCGCCCTGCATCCCCTCGCCGTCATCCTCGCCATCGCCATCGGTGTGGTCACCGCCGGCATCGTCGGCGCCCTGGTCGCCGTCCCGCTGCTCGCCGTCGGCAACACCGCCGTGCGATACCTGGTCGCCCACCCCACTGGCACACCCACCCCGGACCACAACCCGCCGGGCACCGAACCAACCGACGACGACGAGGCGGAAGCCGAACAGGCCCGCGAAGCCCAAGGCGCGCGGGCAGCGCCAGGCGCCGCGGCGGTGCCGGCACCCGGTCTCGGTATGGGACCTTGACCTGCTGATTTAACGATTAGTACGCGGCGGGCTGGGTAGGTGACCTATACGAGGGCCGAATCGGCCGTCGACGAAACTGGAGGTTCTCATGGGCCTGGATGACAAGGTCGATAACAAGGCTGAAGAAATGGGTGGCAAGGTAAAGGAGAGAGTCGGCGAGGCGACCGACAACGACGACCTGGAAGCCGAGGGCAAGCGCGACAAGACGGGCGCCAACGTGAAGCAGGCCGGCGAGAAGATCAAGGACGCCTTCAAGCGCTGATACACCCATTCGCACAATTTGCGGTGCGGGTCGTGACCAAAGGTCGCGGCCCGCACACCTGCTATCCGGCCCCAACCAGGACTAGAATTCCTAGCTATGGACCAATCGCCCTGGACCTCGGCGTTGGCAGTCCGGGAGCAGATCGATCAGCTGCTCCGGTCGAGGTCCGAGAGCAGGTGCGTCATGATCTTTTCCCATCAGGTGCGTAAAACACCCGACGCGGTTCAAGTATTGCTGTCCGGCGAGATCGACTTGGCCGTCAAAAAAGAGTTGCACGACGTACTACACGACGTCGTCGCCGCTTCCCCGACGGTCACCGAAGTTGACCTTCGCGAGGTCACCTTCCTGGATTGCACGGGCATCGGCGAGCTCGTGGGCGCCTACCTCGACGCACGCCGCCGCGGGCAGATCCTGATCGTTACCCGACCGCAGGCATTCGTCCGCGAAGTGTTGGATTTGGTAAACACGCTGACCTTGCTGACCTCCCGACCAGCCGCGCTGGTCGGCGGCGACGTCCAGACCCGGGCGCCGTCCCCCTGTCCGTAGGGTCGCTGGCAGCGTGATCAGGAGGGTTGCCGCGCGGGAAACGGACGTTCCTGCAGCGACGGGGTCGACCTTATCGCGGTAGGGTCTAAAGGGAACGTCGACCTGTGGCTGCTCTGGTCCCTGGTAGTGCCTGACCTGCGGAAAGGTGCAGCCGTGAAAATGGCCAGCGGTCCGGTGTGGCATCGACGTGGCACGAGGTCGCGGGCGGTGCCGCTGGTCGGGCCGGTGACAGCGGATGGATGACCATGCCACCCGTATCAAAGCGCTCATCGCGCGGCAGCCTGCCGGCCCTAACGGCGGGACCGGCATGGGGGTTTCCTGCAGCGGCTGTGCGCGGTGGCTACCAAGGCGCTGGGAGTGTCGGGAGCGGGTGTGAGCCTGATGGCCGAGGATGGTGTGCGCCGCATGGCCACCGCCTCGGATCCGGCGACTGAGCGCCTCGAGGAGGTGCAGTTCGTGTTGGGTGAAGGGCCCTGCATCGACGCCTTCCAAGCCCGCCGCCCGGTCCTGATACCCGACCTGACGGACGGGGCGATGCACCGGTGGCCGGTCTACACACCCACCGTCCACGACAGCGGAGTCCGTGCCGTGTTCGCTTTTCCGTTGCAGATTGGCGCGAGCCGCTTGGGTGTCTTGGACCTCTTCCGCACCCGGCCAGGGCCATTGACCGGCGAGGAGCTGGCGCAGGCGCTGGTCTTCGCGGATGTCGCGGTGGACACGCTGCTCGACGGGCAAGAGCGTGCCGGCCCGGACGCGACCGCCGACGGGCTGGCCGAGGCGATGGATGGCCGGGCGGAGCTGTTCCAGGCTCAGGGCATGGTCATGATCCAGCTCGGAATTCCCCTGGCCGAGGCGATGGCGCGGCTGCGCGCCTACGCCTTCGCCGAGGGCCGCCCACTGGCGGCGGTCGCGCGAGATGTGGTCGCCCGCCGGCTACGGTTCGACAAAGACCAGCCATGAGCGAAGCATCCACCCAGAATTGAAAGGGCTGTGAGGCAGTCATGACCACCGTTTCCGCTGAACGGCTCGCTCGGGTCTTCGTCGAGGTTGCCGACACCCTGGTCGACGAGTTCGACCTCATCGACTTCCTGCACATGCTCACCGACCGCACCGCCACTCTCGTCGACGCCGCCGCGGTCGGGCTGCTGCTGGCTGACCAGCGCGGCCAGCTCGAGTTCCTAGCCGCGTCCGATGAAAACGCCAAGCTCCTGGAGCTCTTCCAGGTGCAAAACAAAGAAGGCCCGTGCCTGGACGCGTTCCACACCGCGACACCCGTGGTCAACGCCGACCTGGCCGACGCCACCAGCAGGTGGCCACGATTCGCGCCGCGCGCGACCGCGGCCGGTTTCCGCTCGGTCCACGCCTTCCCCCTGCGGCTACGCAGCCAGGTGATCGGCGCGCTGAACGTCTTCGGTCGCGAACCCGGCCCCAGCCTGCGCGACTTCGACGTGCCCATCGTGCAAGCGCTGGCCGACATCGCCGCGATCGGCCTACTCCAGGAACGCGCCATCCGCCGGGGCGAGCTGCTCACCGAGCAACTGCAGGGCGCCCTCAACAGTCGGATCATCATCGAACAGGCCAAGGGCGCCGTCGCCCAGGCCCGCGCGGTCAGCGTCGACGAGGCGTTCGCCCTCATCCGGGCCTACTCTCGAGCCCACAACCGCCGCATCAGCGACATCGCGCACACGATCGTCACCGAGCCGACCGGCATCCCCGAGCTCATCGACCCCTGACCCGCACCGCTTCTACCGGCGGCGGGCGGTTTTGACGACCAGGGCGAGGATCTCGTAGCCGGTCATCTGGCTACCGAGCAGTGGCCGCTGTATGGCGGCGCGAAGCTCGTCCGTTTCAAGAAAGACCGCTTTACGGTCGGGCGTCATTTCGAAGCGACCTGCCTCGGACAGGGTCCGCAGGATCACGTCCGAGGAACTTAGCTGAGCGGCGAGTGCCGCCGCGTCGAGCAGCGCCATCCCGGCGCGAGCGGTGTCCTGGGCGTCGTTGACGTCCGCGGAGAACGAGAAGGCGGCGGCACGCTGGTAGAAGTAGTCCGCCAGGGCCGAAGCACGCGGATCCTTCATGAGGCTGCGGCCCGCTCGGCCGTCCTTCTCGCTCGCCGGTGTCTGCGGCGCTGTGGGGGTGGTCCGGTCGGGCGTGGGACGGGCATGGCATCCCCTTAAGCCCGGCATCGTGGACACCTCAGAGTTGGGGATGCTACCCAGCCGGGATGCTCTCACTGTACGCCTGTTCGTTCTCGGTCAATCTTTCCCGACGGCTGGATCCGGGTTCGAGGCCGTCGTCACGTGTAGGGTTGGTGCCGAAGTCGCCAGGCGGGTACACCGGTCGATCGCACGCCGTTTATCAGCGGCAGGTGCGGCGGCGAACTGGAGACCAGCGACCGCCTGAGGCGTACGACTCGGCGAGACGCCGGCACCAGGGACCTGGCGACTTGAGCTTCTCCCGGCACTCGATGCCCGCCGTAGGTGCGGATCCGTCAGCTCGACAGCGAGTCGCCGTCTGTCGCCGGCCCGGCGACGCGGATGTCGTTGCAGAGTCCGACGATGCCCGGGAGGTTTCGGACCACACGCGCGGCGGCGTCCCGCTGGCCGGTGACAGCCACCGCGCCGGAGAGCGTGAGCACGCAGCCACGCACACCGGCCCGCACGGTACCGGTCGGGACCGCGGCGTCCATGGCAAGCAGGCGGTTGGCGAGCTTGGTGAGATCGGCATCGGAGGCACCAGGCGTGCCCGGCTCGCGCACCACGATCTCGTCGGCGACCCCGCGCACGCCAAGCACGCCCATTGCCGCCTGCCTGGTCTGCAGCCGTTCGGCGGTGCTGCCGACCTCGCCGAAGAGCATCACCATCCCGCCCCGGACCGCGACGCCGACGTGCGCGGTGTGGCCGGCCATGCGCTCCAGCAGCTCAGCGACGCCCGCTTGAAGGTCTCGGTCCATCTCGTGCGGGGTTTGCGCCATAAGGCTAACGATGGACCCCCACCGGCAAATGCGCCAGGCCAACCGTCTGGCGGTGTTTTACGTGATCGACGGCCGCGTACCGGTGGCATAGGCTCCTAGTGCGATCATCGGCCCGGACCTCGCTGGGATCGCGGACGCGTAAAGCCTGTCCGCCGCCTGATCGCCCAGCAATGGAGGCATGGTCCGTGTTCACGTTCGTGATTTCCGCCCGGAACGAGGAAGACAACGTCGCCACGATCGTCCGCCAGGCGTGCGCGGCCGCGGAGCCGGGCGACCGGGTACTCGTCGTGGACAGCGCGTCCAGTGACGCCACCGCACAGCGAGCGATGGCGGCGGGCGCGGAGGTGCTCCGCGGGCCGCGCGGCAAGGGAGCGGCCATGGCAATGGCAATCGCCGACAGCACCTCGCCCTGGCTCTGCTTCCTGGACGCGGACCTTGTCTCGTCCGACGTCAACGTGCCGGCGATGCTGCGCCATGCCGCTGTGTCCGGCACCGCCGACCACATCCTTGGCGACTACGAGTACGCGGACGTGAGCACCATCCTGAGTAGCACGTTCACCATCTACGAGCCGCTGGTGGCCGAGTTCTTCCCCGAGGTCGGTGTGCTGGGCGCCAACTCCCTCACCGGCTACCGGGCGATCCGCCGCCGTTACCTCGGCGAGGCGCTGCCGACCCACTTCGGCGTCGAGTCGCACCTCAACATCTCCATCGCGGTGGCTGGTGGCACGGCGGCCGTGTGCCAGCTGGGCGTCATCGCCAGCCGGTTCAGGTACAAGCCGGACATGTGCCGGGAGATCGCCGGGTCGCTGCTGGACCTGGCGGTCGCACACGACCGGTTGCACCCCGCCGACCGGCCGAGCTGGAACAGCTGGGTCGACGGGGGTGCCGCCGCCATCGCCGGCGTCACGGCCACGGCCGGCCGCTCGGCCGCGCTGGCACGGCTCTTCGCGGCGGTACGCAGGCCGATGCCTCCCCGCGCGTCCCGCATCGGCCTCTCGACCTCGCCCGAGCCCGCGCCGGCCTGACGGCACCCGTCAGCGGCGTGCCGGCCGGTCGGGTAGCAGCCGTTCCTCGTGATCGAGCTCGCGTTCCAGGATCCGCAGGCCGTCGTCGGGTAGCCGGCCGGCATCGCGCCACCGCAGGAGTTCTTCGCGTTGGGAGTCGATCGCCACCCTCCGTACGTGCAACGCGGCCTCGTACCGCGGCGACACAGGCAGGTCCGTCGATTCGGCCTCCCGGAGCAGGTCGAGGCGGCCCCGGTAGCGGGCCAGCCGGGCGTGCAACTGTCCGCGCATCGTCTCGATCAGGTCGGCGTGGATGTCGTCGTGCTCCTGTGCCTCCAAGTCGTCGAGCGCGGCGAGTGCGGTCTCGACCGAGGCGGCCCGCGCTTCGTTCCGCTGGCGGGCCTGGTCGGTCTCGTCCGCGCGCAACCCCAGGGCCCGGACGATCGGCGCGAAGGTGAGGCCCTGACCGACGAGGGTGACGAGCACGACGACAAACGTGCAGAACAGCAAGAGATCGCGATCCGGGAACGGGGCGCCGCTGTCGGTGGTCAGCGGGAGCGTGAAGATGGCCGCGAGGCTGATCACACCTCGGGTGCCCGACCAGCTGAGCGCGACCACCTCTCGGCCGTTCAGCCGCTGGTTCCGGCGGCTCTCCGGCTGGTCGTTCCCGTCCTTGTCCACTACCTCGCTGCCGAGCCTGGTGTGCAGCGAGCGAGGTAGGGACTGGGTGAGCATCAGCCACAGTGGCCGCAGCAGCAGGACGACGCCGACACTGATCGCGACAGCGACGACGATGGTCGAGGTCTCATACTTCGCGAGCCCGCGGACGACGGCGGGCAGTTGCTGTCCGATGAGGAGGAACACGAAGCCTTCGAGCAGGAAGTCGACCAGCCGCCACACCGCGCTTGTCTGCAGCCTGCTCGCGCCCGAGGCCGACCGCGGCCGCTGGTGTCCGACGATCAGCCCCGCGACGACGACGGCCAGTACCCCGGAGACGTGGATCCGCTCGGCGAGAAGGTAGGCGGCGAAGGGGGTGGCCAGCGAGACGGCGTTGGCCATCAGGGGGTCACCGCTCAACGGCCGCGACAGCAGGCGGACCACGAACGCGACGAGCATGCCCACGGCGACACCGCCGGCAGCCGCGAGCACGAACTGGCCGAGCGCGGACGGGACCGAGAAGCCGTCACCGGTGGCCGCCGCGACGGCGACACTCAGGATCGTCAGCGCGGTGGCGTCGTTCAACAGTCCTTCACCCTGGACGAGCGTGAGGAGCTTGGGAGGCAGGCCCACTCTGCGCCCGACCGCCAGCGCGGCGACCGGATCGGGCGGCGCGACCGCCGCCCCGACGGCGATCCCGGCGGCGAGGGTGGCACCAGCGACGAACCACGCGAAGCCGAAGCCGATCACCAGCGCGGTGAGCAGGACCAGGACAACCGAAAGGCTCACGACGGTACGCAGGTTGCGGCGGATCGCCAGCAACGAGGAGTCCAGAGCCGCGCTGTACAGCAGCGGCGGCAGCACGAACGTCAGGATGATCTCCGGATCGAGCGTGACGTTGGGCCCCGGAAGCAGCGCGTAACCGATACCGACCAACGGCAGGATCGCGGCGGCCGGCAGGCTCACCCGATCGGCGACCCAGCGCACCACGACTATGACCGCGACCGCCGCAAGGACGAAAAGCAAAACCGACTCGACACTCACCGCGCCCATTCTCCGGACTGCCCCGCGAGACCGGCACTCGGCTCAAACGGGTGTACGATGAGGGTATTCCGGAAATCGACGACATCCACCTTGAGGTGCCCGCCACGCCGGTCCCACCCGTATTGGGGATGTCATGTCCAATGACTTACGTCGCGTGCGCAACGCTTCAGACGATCCGGCCACTACGGTTTCGCAGGGCGTCCCGGTAGTTTCGCCTCCCGCGCCATCCAACGCACGGGTACCGCGTACCCGTACCGGCGCGACGTGGTTCGGTCTTTGCGCAGCGGCGTTGCTGTCCGTGGTGCTGATCGTGTTCATGCTGCAAAACACCCGTAGCGTGCGGGTCGACTTCCTTTGGATGAACGGCAGCCTGCCGCTGGCCTTGGCGCTGCTGATCGCCGCGGTCGGTGCGGCCTTGCTGACCATGGCGGTCGGCGCGGCCCGGATCGCCCAGCTGCGCCGCTTGTCCCGCCAGCGCCACCAGACGCGATAGGGCGCACGTAGCGGCGCCCCGGACCACCGCGCACCCAACCAGCCCACCGTCGGTTTCGACTGGCGACACCGGCGGCGGGAAGGAGTCAACCATGAGCGCCACGACCGCTGCCGAACGCATGACCATCGTCTCGTCGACACCGCCATCGACCCCACGCCTGCGGATGGAACCCACCGGCGCACGCCGCACCCTTCTTGACGGCGCCTGGTGGCCCCGCTCCACCGACCCCGTCGCCGAGCTGCCCGGCCTGGTCCTGGCCATCGACAAGCTTCGCGGACCGGTCACCCGGCTGGTCCTGGCCGCCGGCGGCTGGGACTCCCATCCCCGCCGCCTCGGTGTCGCCGGCAGGGTGCTGCGGCTGGGCTACTTCAGCAGCCAACCCGTCAGCCTGTTGACCGCGATCTGCGGCAACGACCGGGTCGACCTGCTCGTCGTCCCACCCAACACCGACGGCGGCACCGCGGACGCGGCCATGATCCTGGCTGCCACGGCCACAAACCTCGTGCACGCCCCACACATCCTCCTCGCCGCGACCACGGCCGCTCCAGATAGGACCGCTGATGAACAAGAGCGATGGCATGGCAGCCGTATCGCGGACGGTCCGGATCGGGTCGGAGTTCCGGTACACGGCTGAGGTCGAGACGCCCGCTGTTTTCCAGGTCGAGCCGTCGCGGGCCGGGCCCGCGACGGTGGTCATCGGCCGCGGCCGCGACGCTGTGGACGTCGCGATGGTCACCACGTACGGCGGACCGCTGCTGCAGAGCATGCGCGTCTGGGCAGAGGAAGCAGCCTGACACCGCACGGCCTTCCGGCACCGCTCCAACGAGGAATCAGGTTCGACGTCATGGCAAACGTAGTGCTTCGGGTCCGGCTCACCGGCGGCGATCGTATGGACATCACGTACGAAGACCCCGACACCTCCGACGAGAACGAGTTGGTTGACCACGTCGTCAGGACGCTTGCCGAGGATTCAGGCGTGCTTCGCAGCCGGCACGGCGACCGGCTCGTGATTCTCTACGGCCGGGGTGTGGCCGCCATCGAGGTAGCACCACGCGGCGCGGTCCTGTAAAGCACGTTCGCGGCTCTATGCCACGCCATCGATCGGCTCAACGGCCGCCGGGGTGGGTCGTCGCAGCGGTGAACATGCCCAGCACCCCGGTGATTTCCAACACTCGACGCACGATGGGCTGTGGGTGGCTGACTCGCATCTGGCCGCCGGCTTGGATGGCGGCGTTGCGCACCGCGATCAGCGCGCTAAGTCCGGTGCAGTCCAGGAAGGTTACGCCGGACAGGTCGATGTCGAGCAGGTCCGGCCTCTGGTCCCGCAACAGGCGCAGCAGCCGCTCGCGCAGCAACGGTGTGGTTTCCAGGTCGACCACGCCGACCACGGCGACGCGCGCCGTGAACGCCGAAAGGTGGGTGGTGTCGACGTGCAGCTGCGCCAATGCGGTCACCGGCGAAGAAGTGGTCGTGGACATTGTTCCTCCTGCCCAACGTGCCTCAACGATTGTGTGGTGAGCGTGCGGGCCCCTACATCGCCCGGGTTGGGGTGGGACCGGTGCGCCCGCCTTCGGCTTCCCACGCGTCCTCGGCGGTGTCGTCGATCGGGCGTGTGGTGGGAGTGCCAACGGCCAGGAGGATGTGTTGGGCGTGGACGACGTTGGTGGTGGCGGCGGCCAGAATCATGGCCGCGTCGGCCGTTCTGTCGGCCGTGTTGGGTGGGACGACGAGCAGGTCGACCCGGTCGTTGCCGCAGATCGCGGTCAACAGGCTGACGGGTTGGCTGCCGAAGTAGCCCAGCCGCAGGACACGACCGGCTAGGCCGAGGCGGCGCGGATGGCTGTCCCAGCCGCCGGCGGCCAGGACCAGCCGGGTGACCGGTCCGCGAAGCTTGTCGATGGCCAGGACCAGGCCGGGCAGCTCGGCGACGGGGTCTGTGGAGCGGGGCCACCAGGCACCGTCAAGAAGGGCACGCCGCGAGCCCGTGGGTTCCATCCGCAGCCGTGGGGTCGATGGCGGTGTCAACGAAGTGATGGTCATGCGTAGGGCGGCAGATGTGGCGGCCATGGTCGACCTCCTCGCCCGCCATCGGGTCGGACCCGCGGCAGGCTGGTTGGGGTGGTGCGGTGGTCTAGGAGATGCCGGAGACGTGCCAAAGCTCCGGTCAGGGGCGCTGGCGGGACAGGCGGCGCAGCTGAGCGATCCGGGCGGCGCCGACCACCATGGTCAGCAGCGCGGCGCCCACGGCCGCCATCAGCAGCGCCAACGCCAGCGGCAGGCTGCCGTCCATCCACAGGAAGTCGACCCGCACGCCACGGGTGTTCTGCAACATGAACACGATCAGCACCACGAAAATCAGCGCGGCCGCACAGATACCGAACCAGACGGCGCCGGTGCGGGTCCGAGGCACCCGGTTGGCGGTCGTCGTCGACGCCGCGGGGGCTGGACCGTCGGAACCACTTCGCACACGACGTAGGTCGTTGGACATAACAACCCCAATTAGGTGGGCCGGCGTGGCGGGCACCTCAAGGGTGGGATGTCGTCGATTCCGGGATGTCCTCATCGTACACCCGTTCGGTCGACTTAGGGGTGTTTCGGCCGAGCCGAGCTGTGGTCCGGCTCAGCCGCCGATTAGGTCCATCGGGGTGGCGGGGCGAGAGGTGCGCGCCGGCTCCGGGGCGCCGGTGGCTTCGCGGAGGCCGCGGGCTGCCAGGCGGTCGGCGCGTTCGTTTTCCGGGTGACCGGCGTGGCCCTTGACCCACAGCCACTCCACCTCGTGCCGGCCGGCCGCGGCCTCCAGGCGGCGCCACAGGTCGGCGTTCTTCACCGGCTGACGGCCGGACGTCAGCCAGCCGTTGCGTTTCCAGGCGATCAGCCACTTCGTGATGCCGTTGCGTACGTAGGTGCTGTCTGTGTGCAGCCGCACGACGGATGGCCTCGTCAGGCTCTCCAACGCCTGTATCGGCGCCATCAGCTCCATCCGGTTGTTTGTCGTCGCCGCCGCCTCGCCGCCGCACAGTTCGCGTTCGTGGGCGCCGTACCGCAGTAGGGCGCCCCAGCCTCCCGGCCCTGGGTTGCCGCTGCACGCGCCATCGGTGTAAATGTCCACGACTGCCACACCGGCAAGATACCGCCCGCGGGGTCAGCCGCCGATCAGGTCGAACTGCTCCCACGTGCCGATCGTCGTGGCGGAGGCGATCAGCGCGGTGGCGCCCGCGCTGCCGGCCTGCACGTAGCTGTTGTTGGCCAGGGCGCGCAGGCTCACCGAGCCGTTAGCGTTGCGGATCAGCTGAAACGTCTCCCACTGGCCGACCGCCGCGCGGTTGGCGATCAGCGCGGCCGCGCCGGCGTTTTCGGCGCAGACGTACTGGCCGTTGACCCGGGCGCGCAGCGCCACGTTTCCGCCGGTGAGGGTGACCAGGTCGAACTGCTCCCACGGGCCCACGGCGGTGCGGTTGGCGATCAGCGGCTGGGCACCCGCGCCCTCGGCGCACACGTAGCGGGAGTTGACGCGGGCGCGCAGGCTGACCACGCCCGCCGGTGGCTGCGGGTTGCCGCCGCCCACCACCGGCTGGGTCGGGCGGGTGGGGGTGAGTGCGAGCTGACCCTTCAGCATCCGGCCGCCGTCGGCGGTCAGGCGCAGGTAGTAGTCGGAGGAGCAGGGCGTGCCGTCCTCGTCGAGCGCGCGGCGACCGAAGTTGGTCGGCTGCATCGCGGCGCTCTCCGCGGTCTTGGCGATCTGGTTGCCCTCGTTGTACTCGTCGAACATCGAGATGTAGATGCCCTGGCACCCCAGCCGCACCATGTTGTAGAAGTGCCGCCACATGAAGTCGCCGTGGCGGCGGTGGCCGGACGACAGGTCGCCGGGCATCACGCAGGGCTGGTAGTCGATGCCGAGCCGGTTGCACTCGGCCTGGTCGCCGACGTTGACGTTGTTGTAGTACGAGTCGAGGTCAGCGGAGCTGGCGGCACGCCCGACCATCCAGGGCGAGATCATGTTGAAGGCGCGGTACACGTCGCCGAAGCCGGCCCGGGAGTCGCTGACGCCGGTGCGCCACCAGGTGGGTACGCCGCCGATGACGTAGCAGCCCTGAGCCTTGAACCAGTTGATCACGTCGAGGCAGGCGGCCGGCGCGAAGGGGCGGCCCGGGTCGTTGAAGCCGAAGCCCCAGATGCACACGACCGGCTTGCCGTTCTGCACCGCGTAGGCGGGCGACGACGTGTACGCGCGCATCTTGTTCGTCCAGTCCGTCTTGATCTGGGACTGCATGTCGGTCCAGTTCGTGACGTCGTACATGATGTAGAACTTGCGCCCGAACGCCTCCGCCGCCGTACGCACCTTGACCGCCATGGCGTCGCGGATCGCGCCCTCCCCGCCGAACGGGTTGAAGCGCTGCAGCGCGGCCGTGTCACACCCGTACTGCTGCATCCACCGGAAGTGGGTGTCGACGGTCTGCTGGTCGTGCGACGAGAAGAGGCGGGCCGGCTGGCCGTTGCCGAGGTTGGCGTAGGCGGTCTGGTAGCTCGACGTGTACTCGCGCATGTCCGGCCACGAGATGATCGCGGTGTTGCTGGGCGACGGCGCCTGGCCCCAGTTTTGGCTCCAGTGCCACCAACCGTTGATCGGCGAGCCGTCGCCGGCGGCGGCGAACCAGCCCTGGTACCCGACGGTGATCTTGCCGACCACGTCGCCGGGCGGGCTGGCCGCCGCGGCTGGAGAAGAGTCGATGACCGTGGAGGCGCCCGCGACGGCGATCGCGGAGGTCAGGACGCTGCGGCGCGAGATACCCATCGACGGCTCCTCGTTCGCGACATAGTTAAACCAATGAATTTAACGATCCCGAAACTAGGCCGACACAGTGTCGCCTGTCAAGACAGACAACGGATGTCTTGACGTTTTGTGTCCGAGCGATAACCCGCTGAGCGGCTCACGAAGAGCTATACATCCGATGTCTAGCTACGGCTTGCGCACGCCGCGCTCCCGGCGGAAGAATTCTCTGGGGGGTCAAATGATCATCGAAGGGCGCTTCAACGGCCCGCCCGGCTCGGGCAACGGGGGCTACAGCGCGGGCGTGTTCGCCGGAGCGGGCGCGCACGAGGTGACGCTGCGCATGCCGCCGCCGCTCGACACCCCGCTCACGCCCGCCGACGGCAGGATCCAGACCAAGGATGGCGCCGTCGTGGCCGAGCTCGCGCCCGCCGCCGCCATCACCGTCACGGTCCCACCGGTTGGGTACGCGGCGGCGCAGGAAGCGGCCACCCACTACTCCGGCTTTGCCGAGCACCCGTTTCCCACCTGCTACGTCTGCGGTCCCGAGCGCCCCGACGGCCTGCGCATCTTCCCGGGCCCGCTCGACGACGGCACGACCGCGGCGCCGTGGACCGTCCCGGACGACGTCTCCGCCCCGATGGTGTGGGCCGCGCTCGACTGCCCCGGCGGCTGGGCCGTGATCGAGGGCGGCCGGCCGTACGTGCTGGGGCGCATCGCGGTCCGCGTGGGCCGCGTGCCGTCGCCGGGCCAGCGGTGCGTCGTGCGCGGCGCGCTGGCCGAGAGCGAGGGGCGCAAGGCGTTGGTGCACACGACGCTCTACAGCGAGGACGGTGACGAGCTGGCCCGCGCCCGCGCTACCTGGATCGCCATCGCGCGCTGAGCCACCCGCGTGTGCGGCCGGGCCCGGGCGGCGTTCGGCGCACCGTCCGGGCCCGGTTGACCCTTCAGCAGGTCAGGTTGCCACCGGGGGTGGTACCGAGGATCTGCACAAACCGCGTGTAGTTGTTGACGCGGCTCTGCACCTGGGCCGGGTTGCGGCCGTTGCACTCCAGCGAGCCGTTGATGCTCCGGATCGTCTCGCCGAAGCCGGCACCGTTGACCATCGCGTTGTGCGGCGTCATCGTGCCGGGGCCGCTCTGCGTGTTCCAGTACCAGAGGCCGGTGCGCCAGGCGACCGACGCGTCGTTCTGTACCAGCCACGGGTTGGTGAGCAGCGGCAGGCCGAGCGCATCACCGGCCGCCTTGTAGTTGAAGTTCCAGCTCAGCTGGATCGGGCCGCGGCCGTAGTACGCCGCTTGGCCGGCGGGGCAGCCGTACGACTGGCTGGCGTCACAGTAGTGCGGGTAGTTGGCAGTGTTCTGCTCGACGATGTGTACGAGGCCGCCGGTCTCGTGGCTGACGTTCGCGAGGAAGGCGGCCGCCTCCTGGCGGCGGACCGTGTCGCTGCCGGTGCGGGCGAACGCGGGATACGCGCTGAGCGCGGCGATCAGGCCGGAGTACGTGTAGAAGGAGTTCCGGCTCGGGAACATCTGGTTGAACTGGCTCTCGCTCACCACGAAGTTGCCACCGGACGGCGGGGGCGTGGTCACCGGCGGCTGGCCGCTGCACGTGTACGGGTCCCAGTACCAGGTGCTGATCGTCGGGTCGTAGCCCGGGTTGTCGTGCTCGGCGATGTAGTACTGGCCGTTGGTGTGGCGGACGATCGAGCCGGTCGTGTACCACTGACCGGCGACCCAGTTGGGGTGGTTGCACGTGCCCGGGCCGGGCGTCGTGCCGCCACCGCACGTGCCCTGGTCGGCCCAGACACCCGACGTGCCGGGCGGCGCCTCGCCCTGGGTCCACCACTTGGCCAGCCAGTTGCGACCGTTGTGCGATGCCGTCATGCCTCCGGTGTAGACGGCCGACGCCTGCCACGGCGTCGCGCAGGCGGCCGCCGACGCGGTCGTCATCGGAACGATCGCCGCCAGCGCACCCCCGATCGCCAGTGCCGCGACCGTCGCGATCGTGCGCACTCTCAACACCTGGTCACCTCCTCGATGTGTGGTCGTGATGTTCATCGATGAGGTGAGAGCGTAACACGATAAATAAACTTTCCTAACAATTAGGTTGGGTCCGCGAACGATCAGGCGCGGAGCGCCTCCAGCGCCGCGGTGACCGCCTCGGATGCCGGCACCTCGCGCTGCGGCACAACCCCCGTCCCCTCCCAGTTGGCGCCGCTGACGGCGTCGGTCACGTACCCGATGGGCACCTGACCCACGACGGTGGGCGCGAGCCGGATCTCGGTGATGTGGTCGGCGGCCCCGGGCGTCCGTCCACCGACGACCGTGACCCGCCCGCGGGCCCGCAGGTGGTACGCGAGCGCCTCGCCGGAGGAGAACGTGCGGTCGCTGACCAGCACCGCCACCGGCACCTCCGAGGGCACCGCCGTCCCTTGTGGCAGGTCGGGCGTCCACCACTGACGGGTGTGATCGCGGTAGGTCACGTCGGAGAGGTGAACGGCCCGGTCGCCGAGCAGCCGGCCGGCGATGTACGCGACCGTCTCCGGAGAGCCGCCGCCGTTGGCGCGCAGGTCGAGCAGGATAGCGGTCGCACCGCGGGCGAGGGCGAACGCGGCGTCGAGGTACGGCTGGGCGAAGCGCAGCGCGTCGAGGCCGTCGACCCGGATCAGGCAGGCGCCACCGTCCATCCTGGACACTTCGCGCACCTGGGCGGCCGCGGGCAGGACCACGGCCGGGTCGGGCTCGGGCCAGCCCGGTGCCACCTCGTCGGGCGGGCCGGTGCCGGCCGGGTCGAAGTGGAGCAACAGGTGCCGGGCGTACGGCCAGGCGGCTCGCTCGATCTCGGCACAGGCCGCCGCCGTGATCGGCTCCCGGCGCCCGCCGAACTCCTCGTCGAGCGCCGCCGCAAGCCCCTCGAAGCGCTCGTGCGGGGGCGGCAGCCGGCGTAGCCAGCCGGTCAATCGCGAGATCATATCGGAGACCATGTGGGATACCGTAGGGCGCGATTTCCGGAAGTTCAGCCCTCGAAATTAACGCTTTAAGCGAACGCCGCATGACTCATCGGCCGTTATAGTGACCTGACTTTCGGAAAAGTTGCGATAGCTTGTGAGGGCACCCATGCGCCATCGCCAAACCTCCGTCGTCCTCGCCTACACCGCGTTCGTGCTCGTCGGCATCAGCGCCGGCATCAACGGCGTGCTGCTCGTCGCCCAGATGGACGACTACGGCGTCTCGCGGGCCACGATCGGCCTCACGTTCTTCACCGGCTCGGCCGGCTTCGTGCTCGCCGGGGCCACCGCCGGCGAGCTGATCCACCGCGCCGGCACGCGGGTGGCCCTCGCGGTCGGCGGCGTCGCCTACGTGCTGGCCGCCCTGTATACCGCCACCCGACCCCCGTTCATCGCGTTCGTCGTGCTGCAGATCGCCACGGGGTACGCGATGGGCACGCTCGAGTCGGTGCTCAACGCGTACCTGGCCGGCCTGCCCAACGCGACCACGCTGCTCAACCGCCTGCACGGGTTCTTCGGCGTCGGCGCGCTGATCGGGCCGCCGCTGGCCAACTGGATCACCGACGTGAGCGCCTGGCCGGCGGTGTGGTTGGTGCTCGCGCTGGTGGCGGCGCCGATCACGGCGGGCTTCCTCCTGGCGTACCCCCGATCCGCCGGCGCGCCCGCGCACACCGAGGCCAAGTCCAAGGAGCGGGTCCTGCTGCAGCGGGGCGTGCTGCTCGGCGCCATCCTCCTGGCCGTCTACGTCGGACTGGAGATCGGCGTCGGCAACTGGGGCTTCAGCTATCTCGTCGAGGCGCGCGACCAGTCCGACCTGCTCGCCGGGTACGTGGTGAGCGGCTACTGGCTGGGGCTCACGGCTGGCCGCTTCCTGCTGAGCCCGCTGGTCGCGCGGCTCGGGCTCACCGCGGTCGGCCTGATGTACACCTGCCTCGCCGGCGTCATCGCGGCGGCGCTGCTCACCTGGGTGCTGCCCGGCACGGTGCCGGCGGTGGCGGGCATGGTGCTGCTCGGCTTCTTCCTCGGGCCGATCTTCCCGACCGCGATGGCGGTGGCGCCGCGCCTCACCAGCCAGCGCCTCGTGCCCTCCGCGATCGGCGTGATGAACGCCGGGTCGGTCGTCGGCGGCTCCGCCCTCCCCTGGCTCGCCGGCGCGGTCGCGCAAGGGGTGGGTGTGTGGACACTCCTGCCGTTTACGCTGGTGCTGGCGTTGCTCCAGCTCGCGGTCTGGTGGCCGATGGCCCGCCTGATGAAGGCCCGCGAAGAGGCACCAATCCCCGAGCAGAGGCGTTCCGAATCGCTTGCGTGACCACCGGGACCGTGATCGCCGGCCGTTACCGGCTGAGGGAGGCGATCGGAAGTGGCGGCATGGGCCAGGTATGGCTGGCCGCCGACGACATGCTGGGCCGCAACGTCGCGGTCAAGGAGGTGACGACGCCCGACGAGGGGCAGTTCGCCACCGTCCAACAGAGCCTGCGCGAGGCCCGCTCGGCCGCCTCGCTCAACCACCCCAACGTGGTGCAGATCCACGACATCCTGCACACCGACCGGCCGTGGATCGTGATGGAGTACGTGCCGTCCCGCTCCCTGTACGACGTGGTCGTCCGCGACGGCCCGCTCTGCCCGCGCGAGGCGGCGCGGGTGGGGCTCGGCATGCTCGCGGGGCTGCGCGCCGCACACCGCGCCGGGATCATCCACCGCGACATCAAGCCGCAGAACGTGCTGGTAGGCCACGACGGGCGGGTGGTGCTCACCGACTTCGGCCTGGCGGTGCGGCAGCGGGAGAGCGGGACCGACCCGGCGGAGGCGTTGATCGGGTCGCCGCAGTACATCGCGCCGGAACGGGTCCGCGACGGCGTGTCCACGCCGGCCACAGACATGTGGTCGCTCGGCGCGACACTGTACGCGGCTGTGGAAGGGCGCGCCCCGTACCAAAGGGAAACGACGACCGCGACGCTGCTGGCGGCGGCCCACGAACCGCCGGACCGGATGCGCCGCGCCGGTCCTTTGGCCCCGATGCTGCTCAGCCTGCTCGAGCGGGATCCGGCGCGGCGCGCGGACGCCGAGGCGGTGGAGCGGTGGCTGCGGGCGGTCGCGGAGGGCGAGCCGCAGCCCGCGGGACGGTCGTCGGACGAGGCCGCGCTGGCCCGGCTCACCCGCATCCAGCTCGCGGTCGCCACCTTCGTGCTGGCCGCGACCGCCACCGTCGCGGTCATCCTCGCGACCGGGTGGTCATAACCTCAGACCCAGTACCCTATTGAGTCTTCTCTATCGCTTCGCGCGCGCCATATCCTGCGCCTGCCGGTAACCCCGGCGTTCCCTTGGCCTAGGAGGTCGCGTGAGACCCTCGTCGATCCTGCGTGCGATGGCGGCCGTGCCGCTCGTGGCGGCCGCACTCGCCGTGCCGGCGGCGCCGGCCGCGGCGGTGGCCGCCATCCCCGACATCTCCCTCGCGAACATGAAGGCGCACCTGTTGCAGTTCCAGTCGATCGCCACGGCGAACGGCGGCAACCGCCGCTCGACGACCACGGGGTACACCGCGTCGGTCAACTACGTGGCGAACCGGCTCACCGCCGCCGGTTTCACGGTCGTGCGGCAGAGCTGCACGTCCGGCTGCACGGCCGGGTCCGGGCCGAACGTGATCGCGGACTGGCCGGGCGGCGACCCCAACAGCGTGTACATGTTCGGCGCACACCTCGACGGCGTCGCCGCCGGGCCGGGCATCAACGACAACGCCTCCGGCTCGTCCATGCTGCTGGAGCTGGCGCTGACGCTCGCCGCGACCAACCCGAGCCTCACCAGCCACCTGCGGTTCGCCTTCTGGACCGACGAGGAGCAGGGGCTGAACGGGTCGGAGTTCTACGCCAACACGCTGCCCACGGCGGAGCGGGCGCGGATCCGGGGGTACTTCAACTTCGACATGGTCGCCTCCGTCAACGGCGGCTACTTCATCAACCGCATCACGTCCGGGGTCGGGCAGGTGCTGAAGGCGTACTACGACTCGATCGGCGTGCAGACCGAGGAGAACACCGAGGGCGCGGGGCGCTCCGACGACGCCTCGTTCAACGCGATCGGCGTGCAGACCTCCGGCGTGGCGGCCGGCGCATCGCGGGTGAAGACGGCCGCGCAGGTGGCCAAGTGGGGCGGCACGCAGAGCGCCTTCGACCCCTGCTACCACCGGGCCTGCGACACCAACCCGAGCAACATCTCCGACACGGTGCTTGACCGGGCCGGTGACGCGGCCGCGTACGCGCTGTGGACACTCGCCACCGGCACCGCACCCACCACGGTCTGGTCGGACACCTTCGAGACCGCCACCGGGTGGACCACCAACCCGTCCGGCACCGACACCGCCACCACCGGAACGTGGGAACGCGCCGACCCCGCCGCCACCACCTCCAGCGGCGCCAAGCAGCTCGGCACCACGGTCTCCGGCGTGAACGACCTGGTCACCGGTGCGCTGGCGGGCACCGACGCGGGAACGTACGACGTCGACGGTGGCACCACGAGCGCCCTTTCACCGCCGATCGCGCTGCCCGCCAGCGGCACGCTGACGCTGTCGATGTCGTGGTACCTGGCCCACGGCAGCAACTCCTCCACCGCCGACTTCTTCCGGGTGTCGATCGTGCACAGTGGTGGGACGGCGGTGCTCTTCACCCAGGCCGGCGCGGCCGCCAACCGCAACGGCGCCTGGGCCACCGGCAGCTGGAGCATCTCCGCCTACGCCGGGCAGCAGGTGCGCGTGCTCGTCGCGGCGGCGGACGCCTCCACCGCCAGCCTCGTCGAGGCCGGCGTCGACGACGTGCGCGTCACCGTGAGCTAGGCCCTGTCATACGGGACAGATCGTGGTATGGATCCGCCCTCTGGGGCCGATTCGTACCACGATCTGGCTCAGGGTGACGGGTGCAGGCCCTCGTGCCGCACGTCCCAGCCCTCGGTGGGAAAGCCGGGCGCCGGCGGGCCGCCCTCCCAGCCGGCCGCCATCAGCGCCACCGCGGCGAGCAGGCTTCCGTTGCCGGGCAGGGAGATCGGCAGCGACGGGGTCTGGCGGTTGTGCCCGTTGGGCAGCTGGGTGTTCTTCGCGTCTCGGTGCCCGGCCAGCTTTCCATCACCGGCTTCGACGACATCCCGTTCGCCCGCTACACGACGCCGCCGCTCACCACCGCCTCGATCCCCAAAACGAGCTGGGCCGGCAGGCGTGGGACCGGCTGTGGGCGCTGATGAGCGGCGCTCCCCCGGGCTACGACGCGCGCTTCCAGCCACGCCTGCTCGTACGCGACACGACCGGACCGGTACCGACTTGGGTCTAAAGTGGATAGAGCTTCGTGGCGACCGCCTCGTGGACGCGGGCGGGCAGCCGGTGACGCTCGCCGGCGTCGGCCCGGGCGGCTGGCTCAACATGGAAAACTTCATCACCGGCTACCCCGGCACGGAGTCGCAGCAGCGCAAAGCACTGCGGCGGGTGCTCGGCGAGGAGGGGTACCGGCGGTACTTCGACGTTTCCTCACCGACTTTCTTCGACGCGGCCGACGCCGGGTACCTCGCCGCGACAACCCCACCGTCGCCGGCTACAACCCGGTCAACGAGCCGGCCGACCCGTCCGGCGAGGTGATCGGCCCGTTCTACGCGCGGCTGGAGCGGGCGATCCGCGCGGTCGACCCGCGGCACGTGCTGTTCCTGGACGGAAACAGGTACTCCACCGACTTTTCCGCGTTCACCGAGCCGTTCGCCAACACGGTCTACACCGCACACGACTACGCGCTGCCGGGGATGGCGGCGGGCAGCGAGTACCCGGGGATGGCCCGCGGCGAGTACTTCGACCGCCAGGTGGTGGAGGAGACGTTCCTGCGCCGCACCGAGTTCATGCGCCGCACCGGGACGCCCATCTGGATCGGCGAGTCGGCCGGCCACCTGGCCCGCTCAGCGGCCGGCGAGTAGCTCGTCGATGGCGGCGAGCAGGTCGTCACCGGCTGACCCGCGCGCCGGCGCCATGCCCTCGATCGCCATCATCTACAACCTGACGGTTGTGCAACTGAGTGGTTGTGGATAGGGTCGGGAGCGTGGCAGTACTGGAAGACGACCTGACCCTGGTGTTCTCGGCGCTGGCCGACCCCACCCGCCGGGCCATCCTCGAGCACCTGGCCCGCGGCGACGCGACGGTGAGCCAGCTGGCGCAGCCGTTCGCGATGAGCCAGCAGGCGATCTCCAAGCACCTCAAGGTGCTGGAGAAGGCCCGCCTGATCACCCGCTCACGGACCGGGCAGGCGCGGCCGTGCGCGCTCGACACCGCGCACCTCGACACCGCGGTGGAGTGGATCGCCCGGCACCGCAAGGTCTGGGCCGACCGCCACGACCGCCTCGACGCGCACCTGGCCGCGCTCCGGGAGGGCGCGCGATGAGCGGGACGGGCGAGCTTACGTACAAGCGCGTGCACCAGGCGCCGCCCGAGCTGCTCTTCGACTGCATGACCAGCGCGGAGCACCTGGCCCACTTCTGGGGACCGACCGGCACCACGACACCGGTAGAAAACATCACCGTCGACCTGCGCCCCGGCGGTGCCTTCGAGACCACGATGGTCAACGACGCGGACGGCAGCACGTACACCATGCGGGCCGTATACGTCGAGGTGCGCCGCCCGGACCTGCTGGTCTGGATCGAGCCCGGCGTCGAGGGCGGCATGCGCACCAGCATCACGTTCACCGACCTCGGCGACGGACGCACCGAGGTCACCACCCATCAGACCAACGTGCCGGAGGCGTACCTGAGCGCGCAGGCCCGGGCCGGATTCCAGACCAGCCTCGACCGCTTCGACGCCTACCTGGCGCGGATCACTTCCTGAGGAGCTTCGACATGCCCACCCTGACTTCCACCGACGGCACCACGATCGGCTACGAGCGCAGCGGCAGCGGGCCCGCGCTCATCCTCGTCGACGGCGGGATGTGCTACCGCGCCGCCGGGCCGATGCGCCCGCTCGCCGCGCTGCTCAGCGAGGCCTTCACCGTGTTCACGTACGACCGGCGCGGCCGGGGCGAGAGCACCGACACGTTGCCGTACGCACCCGCCCGCGAGGTCGAGGACCTGCGTGCGCTCGTCGCGGCGGCCGGCGGCGAGGCCGGTGTGTACGGCATCTCCTCCGGTGCGGCGCTGGCCCTCACGACCGCCGCCGAAGAGCCGGGCATCACGAAGGTCGCGATGTACGAGCCGCCGTACACGGGCGAGTTCGAAGACGGCACGCGGATCAAGGAGTACGCGACGGAGCTGCGGGAGCTGCTCGACGCCGGCCGCCGGGGCGACGCCGTGGCGCGGTTCATGAGGCACGTCGGCATGCCGCCCGAGGCCATCGCCGGCTTCCGCGGATCGCCGGCGTTCGCCGTGCTGGAGGCGATCGCGCCCACCCTCGCGTACGACGACGAGATCCTCACCGAAGGCCGCGTGCCGCGTGCGGTGGCGGCGCGGGTGACCGTGCCGGTCGTGGTGATCGGCGGCGGCGCCAGCCCGGAAAACCTCCGGGCGGCCGCGAAGGCCGCAGCCGACCTGATCCCCACCGCGGAGCACCGGGTGCTCGACGGCCAGACCCACGACGTGGCGCCGGACGCGCTCGCCCCGGTGCTGATCGACTTTTTCAGCCCGGACCGGCGCGGGTGATCGTGATCCGGAGCAGGACCCGCTTGTCCCGCTCCATCGCGGCGCGGTAGTCGTCCCAGTCCGGGTGCTCACCCGAGATGCGCCGGTAGTAGTCGACGAGTGGCTCCATCGCCTCGGGCAGGTGGACGACCTCGGCGTTGCCCTCGACGTACACCCATTCGCCGTAGAAGCGGTCGTTGAGGACGCACAGCACCACTCGCGGGTCGCGCGCGACGTTGCGGGTCTTGACCAGGTGCTCGCGGGCGCTGATGACCACGTGGCCGGCCTCGTCCACCCCGGCGGTGACCGGCGTCAGCTGCGCCCGCCCGTCCGGGTAGTACGTGGTCAGTACCGCCTGGTGGTTGCGCCGGACGAAGTCGCGCGCCTTCTCGAAGTCCACCGCGCCAAGGCTACGCGGACCGCTCCGGCGCGATGAGCTGGAAGAGGTCGTGCGTCTGCCAGCGGCCGGCGATGCTGAGGTACTGCGGGGCGGTGCCGAACTGGACGAACCCGTTGCGCGCGAGGACCTTCTGCGAACCGGCGTTGTGCACGAGCGTGCCGGCCTGGATGCGGTGCAGCCCCATCTCCTCGAACGCGACCCGCACGATCGCCGCCACCGCCGCCGTCGCCACGCCGCGCCCGTTCGCGCTCTCGGCCACCCAGTAGCCGAGGTGGCACGACTGGAACGGCCCGCGCACGATGTCGTTGAGGTTGATCCGGCCGACGAGCTCACCGCCGTCGAGGATGAGGTGCGGGACGCCGGTGCCCCGCTCGTACGCCGCCAGCCCTGTCTCGACGATCGCGCGCTGCGTCTCCTCCGTGAAGTAGTCCTCGTCGCGCGCCGGCTCCCAGGGGGCGAGAAACTCACGGTTTGTCTTGACCAGGTCGGTGATGGCCGGTACGTCGTCGAGGCGCACGAGGCGGGTCGTCACAGTCACGAGGACCCATTCTGCACGGCACCCCGCATCATGGAGCGATGTGGCGATGGCTGGAGCGGTGGCGACGCCGGCGTACACGCGGCACGGTCGCGCCGGTCGGCGAGCAGGCCGAGCCTCCCCCGGTGCCCGCGCCAGACCCGCCGCCAGCCGAGGCCACCCCCGTAACGCAACCCCTCGCCAGTCGCATCGCACTCGGACTCGCGACCCCGGCGCAGGCCTGCGCGGCGGTGCTGAGCGGCGGCAGCTCGGACGCGCTGGTCTCCCAGGCGGTCGCGATCTGCCGCGACCGGGGGTACGCGCCGGACGACCCGGTGGCCCGGGCGGCGCTGTTCGTGCTGACCGGGCAGGTGGCGCGGTACCGCGAGCTCGACCCGTCAAACGCGCTGCTGGCCCGCGCCTACCAGCGCGCACCGCAACGGTTGCGCCGCCGGCTGCGGGCCGCGATGAGCGAGATCGGCGAGGTCGACCTGGTTCAGGTGCTCACCGGCGACGGCCGGCGGGCGCTGGCCGAAACCGAGCGGGAATACCTGGTCCGCGCGCTGACCGGCCGCCGCGCGTGGGGGACCTGTGGCGCCTCGTGCTCCAGCTCCCGCTGAAGCAGGCGGTGGACGTGGCCCGGCTGTTTCACGGCTGGCAGCCACCGACGGCCCGCGAGCGCGCGCTCTTCGACTGCCTGCACGCTGTGCGGGACCGCCATTTCGACCGGCTGTCGGCGGAGGCCGACGCGCTCTTCGAGCGGCAGCCGATTCTGCTGCGCAGGACCATTCCCGGCTATCTGCACCGCGCGGACCCGGTCATGGTGGACCTGGTCCGCGCTCGAATCGCTCTCCGCTACGGCGAATCCGAGGACGGCTGAGACCTTAGTGGACTGCCGGCGATGACCGGCCGGCCCGCTTTTGGACACCGCACGGTTGGCTCTGCCGGCGGCGCCGCCTTTCGCGCCCTCAAGCCGGATGATTGCCGGGACCGAGTTTCTTCTCGAACTGCCTCCCGGAGTCCGACGGGTGGAGACGCAAACTAATACGCCAATCGACTGTATTGCCAGCGGCTCTTTCGGCTCCTCATGGAATGGGGCTGATGACATGTCGGCAGGTCCGAATCCCTGTGGGCGCAACACTGGTGCGGCACTCGTACCAGGCGGCCGCTCCGTGGCTGACAATCGGTAGTGAGCCGACGTCACCGCGCGGGTCGCCGGTCATGGACTCGACAGGTTTGGCCGTGCGGGCACAGGGGTTGACCCACATCCGTGCACGGGGTCGAGCTGTTGACCAGGCATGAAAGCGAACGACGCATTTCCGCGTGAAATCTTTCTTGACAGAAAACGGCCCGGTCATTCTCGGCCGAATGTTGATCCGAGCAGTGACACGGGGCCGGGACAGTCACCATCGCGACAATGAACTCTGGCTAGGTCAACCGAAAGGTTGCTTAACAGGGCCACTCGCGTCGTGACAATCTGCGCTTGACGTTTTGCCGTAGAGACGATCCCCGGGGGGTGGATCCGCTGACGACTTTCGGTCGTGATCGAGAATTGGCGATCTTGCGAAAGGCGTTCGCTGACACGGCACGGGGGTTGGCGGGTGCGTTGTGGTGACCGGCTCGTCCGGCATCGGAAAGTCACACCTGCTGCGGGCGGCGGCCAAGGAGGCTCGACAGGCCGGGCTTGCAGTGGCGACGCGCGCGGCGTTCGAGCTGGACCGCGCCGCGCCGTTCATCACGCTCGCGTCGGCGCTGCAGCAGATCGAGCCGCCGACGAGCGCGTTCGCGTGGGTCAGCGAGGCGGGCGAAAACCAGTTCCGTACGCTCGACCGGCTCGCCGCGGCACTGGAGGACTTCGTGTCGAGCCAGCCGCTGGTCGTGGTCATAGACGATGCACAGTGGACGGACGAGTTTTCCGCGCTGGCCGTGCGCGAGCTGGTGACCGCGCTGGCCTCCTCGCCGGTGCGCTGGGTCTTCGCCCGGCGCCGGGCCGGGGAAAGCACGCCCGGCCAGCAGCTCGTCGAACGGCTCATCCGGGACGGAGCGCCGGAGGTCGTGCTGGGACGGCTGGACGACGAGGCGGTGGGCCAGCTCTGCTCGAAGGTCGTGGGCGCCACGGTCGACAACACCGTGCTGGCGCTGGCCGCGAGCTGCGACGGCAACCCGCTCCAGCTGGAGCAGCTGATGCGCGCGCTGATGGCGACGGGCCAGCTGCTGGTACGCGACGGCATCGCCACAGTGGTGGGTGACCAGCTGCCGTCGAGCTTCGTCACCATCGTCGAGCAGACGCTGAGCGGCTTGGCGGCCGAGACGCGACAGCTGCTCGGCGCGGGGTCCGTCCTGGGTGGTCGGTTCACTGTGGACACGCTGGCCCGCCTGCTCGGCACGCGTCCGGCCGCGCTGCTGCCGTCGATCCAGGAGGCCACCGCGGCCAAGGTGCTGGTGGACCGGGGCGACGGCCTGACGTTCGCGCACGACCTGGTCCGGCTGGCCATCTACGGCGGGATGGGCAGCGCGGCGAAGGCGCTGTACCACCGGGAGGCGGCGGTCATCGGCCGCGAGGAGGACCGCTCGCCCGTCGAGGTGGCCGAGCACCTGCTCCGCAGCGGCCGCTCCGCCCGCGAGGCCGTGGCCATGCTGCGGGAAGCCGCGCTCGAGGTCGCACCGGCCGCGCCGAGCACCGCGGCCGACCTGATGCTGCGTGCGCTCGACGTGGTCGGCGACGACGACGCCGAACGCCCGGAGCTGGTTGCCGACACCGTGCGCCTGCTCGCCTCCGCCGGCCGCCTGGAGCGTGCGCAGCGGCTCGGCGAGGCGGCGCTGCACGCGGGCCTGGAGCCACCGACCGAGGCGGCGCTTCTGCTCGGGCTGGCCGAGGCGTTCAAGCACGCGGGTCGCAATCCCGCCGCCGTGGAGTACGCCTCCCGCGGGCTCAGCTACCCGGACGTGTCCGAGGCGGTGCGCGCCCGGCTGTGGGCGGTCCGTGCGCACGCTCAGTTCTACACCGGCGACCTCACGTGGGCCGACCGTGCCGGCTCCAACGCGTACGCGTCCGGGATGGCGGCCGAGGAGTACGGCGCGGCCGTCTTCGGCCTCACCGCGCGCAGCCTCGCCGCACAGGCCGAGGGCCGCCTGGACGACGCGCTCGCGCACGCCTCCGAGGCCACCGAGATCGCCGATGGGATCGGCGGCGAGGCGGCGCACTGGCATCCGCGGATCTGGCTCGGCGACGCCCTCGCCGTGCAGGGCCGCTTCGAGGAGGCTTCGGCGATCTTCCGCCGCGGGCGTGAGGAGTCCGAGCGCCTCGGCACCGCCTGGTCGGCACCCCTGTGGCACTACTACCACGCGGCCCTGCTGACCGCCGCCGGGCGCCTGGACGAGGCCGTCGCGGAGACCGACGCGGGCGTCGAGGTCGCCGAAAACCACGCCGCGTACGCGCTCGCCGTGCCCCTGCTGGCCGGGCTCGCGCGCCTTGCGGTCCTGCGCGGCGAGACCTCGCAGGCGCGGGGGTACATCGAGCGGATGCGCCGCTGGATGGCCGACGGCATCACCACCGCCCCTGAGGACGCGACCTGGGCCGAGGGCCTGCTGCAGGAGGCGACCGCCGGTCCGGAGGCGGCGCTGGGTGCGCTCGTCACGATCTACGACGCGATGCCCCGCCGGTCGCTGCTGATCGTCCAGGACCCCGGAGCTGCCGCCACACTGGTGCGCGTGGCGCTCCGCGCCGGCGATACCGAACGGGCGGAGCTCGTCGTCACGACCACCCGCAAGCTCGCCGAGCGCAACCCCAGCGTCCGCGCGCACGAGGCGGCGGCCGCGCACGCCGAGGGCGTACTCCGCCGCGACCCCGCTCTCCTCCGGCTGGCGATCGACGGATACCGCGAGGCTGGCCGGCCGCTGGCGCTCGCCGCCGCACTGGAGGACGCCGCGGACGTGAGCGCGGATCTCGCCGAGGCGCGTGCGTTCGCCGAGGAGGCGCTGTCGATCGCCACCTCGTGCGGTGCCGGGCGGACCCGCCGCCGGCTGGAGCAGCGGCTGGGCCGGCAACCGGCGCGGCAGCCGTCGGCCGAGTCGGTGCTCGCGCGGCTCTCGCAGGCCGAGCGACCCGTGGCCATCCTGGTCGCAAAGGGGCGAAGCAACCGCGAAATCGCTGCCGAGCTTTTCCTCTCACGGCATACTGTCGACAGTCACCTAAGGAAGATATTCGCCAAACTCGGCATCAACAGCCGCACCCTACTCGCGAGGCTCGTCGGCGAAGACGGCACGAATAACGCAAGCACGTGATGTGGTAATCGGCGCCATCCCCAAGCATTGCTCTGTGACACCGACGTCACCGTGTCCGCGCAGGGGGTGGGCCTCTTGGCTACGCCAGCACTACGTACCGAGGTACTCGTGGTGGGAGCCGGGACGGTAGGTGCAATTCTCGCTTTGGAATTGGCACATCACAATGTCACGTCCATTGTGGTCGAACGGGCGGTGTCCGAACCGCGCCATCCGGGCTTCGACCTTCTGGCCGGCCGGAGTATGGAGCTGCTGCGGCGGCTCGGGCTCGCCACATTGGTGCGCCAGCACGGCGCCGGCCCTGACGAGCCGACCGGCCTGCAGTGGAGCCAGGGACTCGACGACCCGCCGATCCTCACCTCGGTCGGGTGCACAGTGCAGGCCGAGGGGCGCCAGCGGGTCTCTGGCGCGCGGTTCGCCAAGCATCTGCGCGACGCCGCGCGCCGCCACCCCCTGATCGACCTCCGCGAAGGGTGGACGTTCGCCGGGCTGCGAGTCGAGTCGGACTGTGCGGTGGCCGAGCTCGTGGCAGCCGGTACCGGCGACCGCCACTTCGTCGAGGCGCGGCACGTCGCCGGCTGCGACGGTGCGCACAGTACGGTGCGCCGCTGCCTCGAGGTGCCGATGGAGCGGCTGTCCACGCCGGCCCAGCACTGCTCGGTCCACTTCCGCAGCGAAGACCTCACTCGGCGCTTCGCCCGCCGCGGCCTCTCGACGGTCATTGTCGGTGGCGGCGCGCTCGTGTCCCGCGGCGACGACGACACCTGGATCGGCCACCTCCGCCTCGGGCCCGAGGAGTCGATCACCACCGACCCGGTCGCCGGCCTCCGCGCGGCGCTCGCCGTCCGGCTCGACCCGGAAGAAGTGCTCGGCGTGACGCAGTGGGAGGACTCGCTGGCGGTGGCCGCCACCTACCAACGCGGACCCGCCTACCTCGTGGGTGAGGCGGCACACCGGTTCCACCCGGTCACCGAGAGCGCGGACATCAGCATCGGCGACGCCGTCGACCTGGGCTGGAAGCTCGCCGCGGCGATCAACGGCTGGGGTGGGCCGGGCCTGCTCGCCAGCTACGAGGGAGAGCGCCGCCAACGCGCTCTGATCGACCGGGAGATGCTGGCCAGGAGCTTGGAGACCCGGCGAAGATTCAGCCGGCTGGCCAAGGCCGGGGCGACGCGCGAGCTGCTCGCCGAAGTGTTGCGGCAAGAAGCGCACCGGACGGGTGACGCCGGCCCGGCCGGTGAGCGGATCGCCTCTCCGGTCATCTGGGCCGACGATCATCCACAGTGGTCACTGCCGGACGAGGTGCCGCCCACGGTCACACCGGGCGCCTTGGTGCCGGCCGGCGCGCAGCTCCTCGACCGGCTGGGGCCGGAGCTGACGCTTGTGGACCTTACCGACGACGACGCGGGCCGCCCGCTCGTCGCCGCCGCGCGAAAGCGGGGAATCCCCGTGGCGCATGTAGTCACTGCGGATCCCGCCGTACGGACACACTGGGATCACCCACTCGTGCTGGTCCGGCCGGATCAGCACGTCGCTTGGCGGGCCAAATCCGCCCCCGACGACTGGGAAAGAGTGCTCGACCTGGTGACGGGTTGCAAGACCACGTGAATACGTCATGTGTCACACCGGACTGTCCGGAAAGGCTCAGGCCAACCTGTGCAGCAGCGACAGAGGGCAGGCCTGATGACCCTGGCGATATCGAACCCAGATCTCTTCCACACCGTCGTCGGTGAGTGGCACCGCCGCCTCTCCACCACCCGGTCGGCGAAGCGCAGCCACTGGCGTACGAAGATCATTTACTTCCGCTCCGTCGCCCGCCTCCTCTCCACGCAGCCGGAGGCCAAGCTCACCTGGCGGCGGATCGTCGAGGCGGCCGGGCCGCAGGGCAGCCGCAGCACGTTTTACGAGGTCGCCGGCGCCCACGCGCGGCATCCCCTGATCGACGCGCTGATCCGCGACGGCCGGCTCGACTCGATCCAGCTCGCGCTCTGCTACCGCCGCACGGACGCGGTCGCCCAGCTCGTCGACGAGACCAAGGTGTGGTCCTTCTGGCCGTACCGGGAACGCTTGCTGGCCAGGTTTGCCGCGGAGCCGATGCCCGCCGAGGCGATGGAGGCCGCACTGGCCGAGGCGCTGGCGGAGTGGGCCGGACGCAACCCGGGGCTGGCCGCGGCGCTCGACCACGCACCCCCGGCGTGCGCGGTCGAGGACCTGATGGTCATCAAGGGTGGCCGGGTGGCCGCCTTCCGCGCGACAAACGAGCTGAGCGACATCATCCGGCACGCCGTGTGACGGGAGAACTACGCATTCACGTCATGGCAACGGCGCGCCGCCTCAGCACACTCGGCCTTCTCCCCTCTAAAAGAAGGGTCGGCATGAGAGACAAGCGATCCACACCCTCGATCAGGTACGGACTTTTCGCGCGGCTCTCCGACTGGTGGTGCGGAAGACGCGACGGCCGCAAGGGCATCCCCTCGGTGCCCGAAGGCGCTCGGCCGGGCACGCCCGAAGCCGAGTTGAGCACGCCCCGCATGATGTTTCTCGGCCAGCTCGGCGTGGGCCGCATCGAACGAGAGTGGATCGCCTTCCAGCTCGAGGTGCTCGACCTCGAAGCGGCACTGCGCGAAGCCACCTCCCGTCAGGCCGACGCGGAGGTCGCCCGGCTGGAGGAGCAGATCAGGATCGGCCTGCGCGTCACACAGCGACGAGCGGCGATGATCGAGGCGTACGTGCGGCGCCGGTGCGCCGCGTATCTCACCCAGCTCGTGCGCCGGCATCCGGACGGCGCGCGGCTCAACCACCTCATGCGGCCCCGCTGGCCCGACCAGATCGACTGGGCGCGGACAAGCCTCGGCCCGGAGCTGCCCAGCGGCGTCGCGCGGGCCGGCATGCTGGGCGTGCGAGGCAGCTGACCCGGGCCGGGGTGACCCACACCGCTCCGCCGGCAGCGGGCTTGATACCCCCTGGGGGTATGGGTATGCTGGCGGCATGAACACGCCAACCAGGATGACCGGCTACGCCCTCGGGCTGGCGGCGATCTTCGCCACCGCGCTGGGCGCCGGCAAGGTGGTGGGCGGCCCGGAGCCGGTGCCCCGGTGGCCGCACACGACGGAGGTGGACACGGGGACAGCGAGGGCAGCGGGCATGAGAGCGCCGTTGCGCAGGTGCCGGGCGGCCTGCAGGTCGCACAGGACGGCTACCGGCTCGCGCCGGTCAGCGGCGGTCTCCCGGTGGGCAAGGCTGCGCCTTACCGCTTCCGCATCGTCGGGCCGGACGGCTCGCCGGTGACCGCGTACACGCCGACCCACGACAAGGACCTGCACCTCATCGCGGTGCGCCGGGACCTGACCGGCTTCCAGCACGTCCACCCCACGATGGCGGCGGACGGCACGTGGTCGGTCCCGCTCGCGGCCGACGCACCCGGGCAGTACCGGATCTTTACTGACTTCCAGCCGGCCGCCCGCGAAGAGGCGCTCACGCTCGGCGTGGACGTGCCGGCGCGCGGCGACTACCGGCCCGCGCCGCTGCCGGCCCCGGAGCGCAAGGCGACCGTCGACGGGTACACGGTCACGCTCGCCGGCGACCTCGTGCCCGGGACCGCGTCGAAGCTGACGCTCGGCGTCAGCAAGGGCGGGCGGCCGGTCACCGATCTGCAGCCCTACCTGGCGGCCTACGGGCACCTGGTGGCCCTGCGCGACGGTGACCTCGCCTACCTGCACGTGCACCCGGACGGCGAGCCCGGTGACGGGAAGACGGCGCCGGGACCGGACATCACGTTCTACGCGGAGGTGCCGTCCGCCGGGGCGTACCGGCTTTTCCTGGACTTCCAGCATGCTGGGAAGGTACGGACGGCGGCCTTCACCGCGGTCGCGGGCGATGCGGAGCTGCCCCCGGCACCCGCGGCACCGGGCCACGACGACGACGGGCACACCCATGACTGAGGGAGGAGGGCGCGTGATGAACCTCATCGAGCTGGAGATAGGCGGCATGACCTGCGCGTCCTGCGCCTCTCGCATCGAAAAGAAGCTCAACCGGATGGACGGTGTGAGCGCGACGGTCAACTACGCGACGGAAAAGGCCGCGGTGACCGTTTCCGACCCGGCCGTGGGCGTGGCCGACCTGATCGCCACGGTCGAAAAGACCGGGTACACCGCGGCTGTCCCGGCGCCCGACCCGCGGGAGGCACCCCGCGAGTCCGACCCGCTCCGCACCCGGCTGCTGGTCTCGCTCGTGCTCACGATCCCGGTGATCGCGCTGGCGATGGTGCCGGCGTGGCAGTTCGAGTACTGGCAGTGGCTCTCGCTGACGCTCGCCGCGCCCGTCGTCGTGTATGGCGGGCTGCCCTTCCACCGCGCCGCCTGGACCAACCTGCGCCACGGCGCCGCGACGATGGACACGCTTGTGTCGATCGGCACGCTGGCAGCGTTCGGATGGTCGGTGTGGGCGCTGTTCTTCGGCACGGCCGGTGAGCCGGGCATGACCCACCCCTTCCGGTTCGCGATCGAGCGGGGTGACGGCTCCGGCAGCATCTACCTTGAGGCCGCTGCCGGTGTGACGGTGTTCATCCTGGCCGGCCGCTACTTCGAGACGCGCGCCAAGCGCCGCGCCGGCGCCGCGCTGCGGGCCTTGCTGGAGCTGGGCGCCAAGGACGTCGGCGTGCTGCGCGACGGCGCCGAGGTGCGCATCCCGGTGGCTCAGCTTGCGGTCGGCGACAGGTTCGTCGTACGCCCGGGCGAGAAGATCGCCACCGACGGCGTCGTGGAGGAGGGCTCCTCCGCCGTCGACGCCAGCATGCTGACCGGTGAGTCAGTGCCGGTCGAGGTGGGTGCCGGCGACCAGGTCGTGGGTGCGACGGTCAACGCGGGCGGCCGCCTCCTGGTACGCGCGACGCGGGTCGGCTCCGACACCCAGCTCGCCCAGATGGCCGCGCTCGTCGAGCGGGCACAGACCGGCAAGGCGCAGGTGCAGCGGCTGGCCGACCGGATCTCCGGAGTCTTCGTGCCCGTCGTGATCGCGATCGCCGTCGGCACGCTCGGCTACTGGCTGGGCACCGGCAACGGGACGACGGCCGCGTTCACCGCCGCGGTGGCCGTGCTGATCATCGCCTGCCCGTGCGCGCTGGGCCTTGCCACGCCCACCGCCCTGCTGGTCGGCACCGGCCGGGGCGCGCAGCTCGGCATCCTGATCAAGGGTCCCGAGATGCTCGAGTCAACCCGCACCGTGGACACGGTGGTGCTCGACAAGACCGGCACGGTGACCACCGGACAGATGACGCTCGTCGACGTGGTGGCGGGCGCGGGCGAGGACCGCGACGAGGTATTGCGTCTGGCCGGCGCGGTCGAGGCCGGATCCGAGCACCCGATCGCCCGCGCGATCACCAGGGCCGCCGCCGAGCGCGGCGCGCTCCCCTCGGTCGAGACGTTTCTCAGCACGCAGGGCGTCGGGGTGCGGGGCACGGTGGAGGGGCGCGGCATCGCCGTCGGTCGTCCGGAGGCGGGGCAGCCGGTACCAGATGATCTCGCGGCGGCGATGGAGACGGCGGAGGCCGCCGGGCGGACGGCGGTGCTGGTGTCGTGGGACGGCCGCGCGCGTGGCGTCGTGGCCGTCGCTGACGCGGTGAAGCCCACCAGCCGCGAGGCGGTGGCCGCGCTGCGCCGGCTCGGCCTCACCCCCGTGCTGCTCACCGGCGACAACGTGACGGTCGCGAAGGCGGTCGCGGCCGAGGTCAGCATCGACGAGGTGGTCGCCGGCGTTCTGCCGGCCGGCAAGGTCGACGTGGTCAAGCGCCTGCAGGACGAGGGCAAGGTCGTCGCGATGGTGGGCGACGGCGTCAACGACGCGGCCGCGCTCGCACAGGCCGACCTCGGGCTGGCGATGGGCACCGGCACCGACGTGGCGATCGAGGCCGCGGACCTCACGCTCGTGCGCGGCGACCTCAACGCCGCTGTCGACGCCATCCGCCTGTCGCGGCGCACCTTGCGCACGATCAAGGGCAACCTCTTCTGGGCCTTCGCCTACAACATCGCCGCCCTCCCGCTCGCCGCGGCGGGCCTGCTCAACCCGATGATCGCTGGCGGTGCGATGGCACTGTCGTCGGTCTTCGTGGTCACCAACAGCCTGCGGCTGCGCGGTTTCAAAAGCTCCACCCCGCGCGCGTAGGTCTTTCCCGCCAGGCGACTTCGCGACCGTGAAAAGCGAATGCGTCTGGCGGGAGTGATCCGTACCGTTCTTGTTGGAGACAGTCCAGCGGCGCGCCGGCATCGCCGACCGCGTTCCGCGCGTTGGGGTCTTCAACCATGGTGAAGCCGAGAGGCCGAGGTTCGAGTCCTTAACCGGGCGACCCCGCGCGACCCTGCCCGCAAGGGCGGCGGTGGTGTGGCCATGCGGGCTTGCGACCACGGTCGCAGACGCCCCCGCCGCACGATCGTTGGGTGGCGCGGGGTTCGCTCACGCCAATGTGGACTTTCGGCCGACGTTCCGTTATCGGAGGTGAGAAATGGCAAAGGTCACGGTCATGGATTGGGAGCGCCGGGTGCAGTTCACCGACGGGCGCTTCGAGAAGGTGCTGGAGCCCGGTAGGCACCGGTACAGCCGGCACCGTTCCCGCCTGCTCACCGTCGACATGCGACAGCGCAGCACGGTCGTCCAGGGTCAGGAACTGCTGACCGCCGACGGCATCACGCTCAAGGTTTCCGTCCTCGTACTGTGGCGCGTCACCGACCCGCGGGCGTTCCTCACCGCGTCCACCGGCGCGGAGTACGACCTTTACACCGCCGCCCAGCTCGCCATCCGGGACGCGGTCGCCGCCGTGGCCTTCGACGACGTACTGGCCGACCGCGGCCGCCTTTCCACGGGCCTCGCGGAGGCGACCGCCGCGCACCTGGACGGCATCGGCGTCGAGCTGGCCTCGGTCACGGTCAAGGACCTGATGCTGCCCGGCGAGCTGCGCCGCGCGGCGACGGAGACGCTGCTCGCGCGCGAGCGCGGCAAGGCCGAGGTCGAGGTCGCACGGGCCGAGGCGGCGTCGCTGCGTACGCTCGCGAACGCCGCGCGGCTGCTGCAGGACCACCCGGCCCTGCTCCAGCTCCGCACCATCCAGGCCGCCGCGACTCCGGGGGCGACGGTCGTGCTCACGCCCGACCCTCGCTACGTGCCCCGCTGATCCCGGGCCGGTATCTCACTCAACGCCACCGGTTCCCCACTGCGGCGCCGGGCCCGCGTGATCCGCACCAGCGGCCGCGGGCCCGGCCCGACGCGCAGCCACTCGGTCAGCGGCACCTCCACATCGCCGAACGGGTGCGCGACCACGACCAGGACATCGTCGTACTCTTCGGGCGCGAGCACGGTCAGTCACCCCCATCGTCCTTGCGGCTCAACCGAAGCGACCGGACCCCACCAGAGCCCGATCCTCACATCGGGGCCGAGTATGGGGTCGATGTCGTGGTGGAGACCGCGAACAGCGACGGCACCGGCGTCGGCGCGCAAAGCGCCGGTCCGGCGGCCAGCCAGGAGCCGCCTTGGGTCTTACGGCCGAACACCGCCGCGAACCGCTGCGGGCCCAGGCGGTTGACCAGCGGAAACAGGTAGTTGTCCAGGTCTCGCCCGCCGCGGTCCGGCGCTGCCCATCCGTCGGCGGCCACCGACAACTCCAGCGCGAACGGGCCGTCGCCAACCAACAGCGGCGCTGCCACGCCATCTGCGTAGTCCAGAAACTTGGCGAGCGCGAGCTGGCCCGGTGCGCCCACGCGGTCCCAGCTGGCCAGCCGCGGCGCCATCTCCAGCATCACGCGGGCGGGGGGCCGCCGGTACACCGTCATCCGCTCATCGTGTCTGGCAGAAGGGGACGGATGATCGGCTGTTCCGTCCCGATTGTGGGCCGGTTAGCTTCCACAGGGCCGTCGACGAGGGGGAGGTCAGCGTGGCAAAAGGTGGGGTCTTCTGTGTCGAGGGGCAGTGGCACCGCGACCTGAACGATCAGAGTTCCGTCCTGCCCACCCTGGAGCTGCTCCAGCGCCTCCAGGCGATCCGCTTCATCCACAAGGACGTCGCCACGCGCGAGGAGCTGGCCTACTTCCTCGACCGATGGCTGCTCCGGCAGTACGCCGACTTCAAGGTCGGCTTCTTCGCGATGCACGGCGAGCCGAGCAAGCTGTGCCTGACCGACCGGGACACGGTCGAGCTGGACGAGGTCGCCGACATGATGGCGGCCCGCTGCGAAGGCAAGCGGCTCTACTTCGGCAGCTGCTCGATCCTGCGGGCCTCGGACGCCCGCCTGCACGACTTCCTCGACGCGACCGGAGCCGCGCTGATCTGCGGCTACACGCGCGACATCGACTGGGTGGAGTCGGCGGCGTTCGAGACCGTGGCCCTGCAGATCCTCGCCAACGGCGACCGCGCCGACGCGGTGGAGCGGCGGATGGGCTCGACGGCGTGGGCGCCGCTCGCGTCCTACCTCGGCTTCCGGATCGTGTACGCCAACGGCCGCACCTGGCGCCCCGACGCACGCTCCCGCGTCCCCACCCAGGCCGCGGCCGTCTAGACCGCGGGCAGGCAGCGCGACAATCCATTCCAAGGGGCGTGAGATCTACGGTTGCTCGTCGAGCTGGATGGACTTGAGCTCGTAGTACTCGTCTAGGCCGTACGGGCCGAGCTCGCGGCCGATGCCGGACTGGGCGTAGCCGCCGAACGGTGCGATCGGGTTGAAGCGGGCGCCGTTGATGTCTACCTGGCCCGTGCGCATGCGGCGGGCGAAGGCCACCGCGGCCTCACGGTCTGCCGACCACACCGCGCCGGCCAGGCCGTACGGGGTGCCGTTGGCGATCGCGAGCGCGTCGTCCTCGTCGGTGTACGGGATGATCGACAACACCGGGCCGAAGATCTCCTCCTGCGCGATCGGGGCGTCGCGGGGTACGTCGGCGTAGACGGTCGGGTGGCAGAAGTACCCCCTGTCGTGGCCGTCCAGTCGGCCGGGACCGCCGGTGACCAGGCTGGCCTTCGCGGACGTCAGGTATCCCTGCACGCGGTCCCACTGCGCCCTCGACGCGACCGGGCCGAGCCGGCCAGCCATCGCCTCGGCGAACCGGCCCGCCAGCGCGGCCACCTCGTCGTGCTGGTCGCGGCGCACCAGCAGGCGGGTCCAGGCCGTGCAGGTCTGGCCGGAGTTGAGGAACGCGTTGTTGACAGTGGCCTTGACCGCCTTGGACAGGTCGGCGTCGGGCAGGAGCACGCTCGCCGACTTGCCGCCCAGCTCCAGCGCGACCCGCTTGACCGTCTCCGCGGCCGCGCGCCCCACCAGGCGGCCGGCGGCGGTGGAGCCGGTGAACGAGACCATGTCCACGCCCGGGTGCGCGGCCAGCGCCGCGCCGACCTCCGGGCCGGTGCCGACGACGATGTTGCACACGCCCGGCGGCAGTCCGGCTTCGGCGAAGACCTCGGCCAGCAGCAGCGCGGCGGAGGGCGCCAGCTCGCTCGGCTTGAGCACCACCGTGCAGCCGGCGAGCAGGGCCGGTGCGAGCTTCGCGACGACCTGGTGCAGCGGGTAGTTCCACGGGGTGATCGCGGCGACCACACCCACCGGCTCGCGGACGACAAGCGAGTGGCCGAGCTTCTCTTCGGCGCGGTCTACGTTGGACAGAAAGCCGTCGAGCACCGCGAGCGGCGCGCCCACCTGTACCGCGTCGGCGATCTTCGGTGGGCAGCCCATGTCCTGCGTGATGTGCGCGGCAAACTCGGCCCTCCGCGCGGCGATCCCGTCTCGCACCCGCCGCAGCACGCCGGTCCGGTCGGCCGCCTGCCAGGCGGGAAAGGCGGCCCGCGCCGCCGCCACCGATGCGTCCACTTCGGACCTGCCGGCCAGGCGCAGGGTCGCGAAGGGCTCCTCGGTGGCGGGATCCACGAGGTCGGCGGCAGGCCCGGTGACCGCGACCCACGAGCCGTTGACGAACGCGGCGTCGTATCTCATCGAGCCATCTCCAGGACGGTACGGACTCCGGCACCGCGCCGCAGGTCGGCGACGGCTTCGTTGATCTCGTCGAGCGGGCGGCGCGCGGTGACCATGCCGGCCAGGTCGAGCCGGCCGGCCCGCCACAGGTCGAGGATGCGCGGCAGGTCGCGGTGCGCGTTGGCCGAGCCGAGCAGGCAGCCCACGAGCTTCTTCTCGTAGAACGCGTGCACGAGCGCGCGCACGCGGACGGTGTCCTCAGTGGACGGCATGCCGACCATCACGGTGGTACCACCGTTCCGCGTGGACTTGAGCAGGGTCTCGACCACCTCGCCGCGGCCGACGGCGTCGAAGCCGAAGTCTGCGCCGCGCCCCTCGGTCAGCTCACGCGCGACGCGGTCGAGCCGCTCGGCGGCGGGGTCGACCGCGTGTGAAGCACCCAGCCGCAGGGCGGAGGCGCGGCGCTCGGCGTTCAGGTCGGCGGCGACGATCACGGTGGCACCGGCAATCGCCGCGGCCTGGACGATCGACAGGCCCACCGCGCCGAGTCCACTCACGACGACCGAGGCACCGACCGGTACGCGAGTGGTGTTGAGCACCGCACCCACGCCGGTCTGCACCGCGCAGCCCACGACGGCGGCGATGTCGGTCGGCACATCATCGGGGATCCGCACCGCGGCCTCGACCGGCACCACGGTCCGCTCGGCGAACGCGGACAGCACAAGCCCGCGCCGCACCTGCTCGCCCTTCCAGGACAGGCGGGTGGAGCCGTCCGGGTACGCGCCGGCGACCATGCCGGCGAAGCGCTGGCAGAGCGTGTGCTCGTCGCGGACGCACCAGTAGCAACGCCCGCAGGAGGGCGCCATCGTGAGCACGACCTTGTCACCGGGCTTGAGGTCGGCGACGTCCGGCCCCGCCTCGGCCACCACGCCCGCCGCCTCGTGCCCGAGGATCACCGGCAGGCCGGTACGGAGCGCGCCGTCCATGTAGTGCACGTCGGAATGGCACACTCCGCAGTGGTGGACGTCGACGGCGACCTCGCCGGCGCGTGGAGCTTCCAGCTCGACGTCGTCGACGACAAGTGGGGCGCCGACCGCAGTCATGATCGCTGCTTTCAAAACTGACGCTCCGGAAAGTCGCCGGCCCGGCCCAGCAGCGCCGGCAGCCGGATGCCCAGCTCGGCGCCGATGAGCGCGGCGGCGGCGAGCACCCCGTCCAAGTCGAGTCCGAAGTGGATGCCGGAGCGGCGCAGCTGGTACGCCAGGTCCTCGGTGGCTATGTTTCCGGTGGCTGCCGGCGCGAGCGGGCAGCCGCCGATCCCACCCGCGCCACTGTCCAATGCGGACGCGCCGAGCTCCACGCCGGTTAGGGTCTCAATGGCCACAACCACAACATTGACCTCGTCGACGCCCGATGCCAAGGCCCTGTCGAGCCCGCGTTCGTTCGCCACGAGCCCGATGTAGCTGACCCCGTCCACGCGCGGCACGCCGGCCATCGCGTCGTCGGCGTCGGCCATCTGCGGTACCCGCTTGGGGTGCACGAAGCTGGTCGCCTCGGCGCCGACCTCGACGATCTCGACGGACCGCGCACGCGCCTGCAGACCACCGCCTGCCTGGGCAGGTAAGGATGCCATGCCCCTGTCTAACACGGATTCTCGGCGGGGAGTACATCCCGGCGAGCGGCGAGATCATCAAGGTGGAGGACCCGAAGGTCGGAGACCGATGCGGCAGTGGGGCGCGAGAAGCCGTACGGCAAGTCGCTGTGGTGGCCGCCTCGCCGCGCCGCGGCCGGCGACCTGCCTCAGACGAGGATCACGTTGTAGTAGTCAAGGCGGTCGACGGTCAGCTTGAGCTTGCCCTGGCGGCAGGAGAAGGCCGGCGACGTGGCGCGCGTGCGGTCCGGGGAAAGCATCGTGAGGCGGCGCGGGCAGGAGCCCAGGTCGGCCTCCACTGTGAACCCGGACTGCGGCACGATCCCCTGGGCGTAGTTGTGGTTGACCAGGTGGATCGAGCGCCTGCCGGTGCCACGCTGCACGAGGACGCTGGCCGAGACTCCGTCGGCGCCGACCCGCACGGCCTCGGTGCCGACCGCGTTGTCCTTGAAGACCGCGCGGTGCTCCTTGTAGAAGCGGGTGTACGTCGTGAAGAAGTCCATCATCCCCAGGTCCGTCGCGGTCGGGCTGCCGACCGTGTCCTTCAGGTGGAAGGCGGGGAAGATGCCGTTCGCGTACGCCTCGGCGCCGAAGATCTGCCAGTAGTCCTTCTTCTCCCGCAGCGGCAGGTTGAGGTAGTTGGTCATCATGTCGTTCGGCCAGTCGATGAACACGACGACCGGCACGTTGCCGGCGATCCGCCCGCTCTGGTCCTTCAGGTAGCGGTACTGCGACTGCAACGACTTGGCACCGTTGAGGTGGCCGTCGACCACCGGGACGTAGTCGGCGCCGCGGAAATCGGGCGTCTGCTCGTCCGGGTTCCACGGGTACATGCCGACGCTGTTGAAGTCCACATAGGGCCACAGCCCGTTCGACGAGATGAGGATGCGGCGCTGCTGGGTGTGCCACGCGTACGCCCGCAGGTCGTCGACCATCCGCTTCCAGTACCGCCGGATGTACGTCGCGGTGAACGACGTGTCCTCGGCGTACATGCGGTTGGCGACCACCCGTCCCCACTCGGGGCCAGCGGGTTCGCCGCGTTCAGCGGGTCGAGGTTCCAGCCGCCGGCGCGCAGGTATTCGCGGTAGTTGAAGTTTGCCGCCAGGTCACCGGCCGGCACGTCGCGGCGCAGGACGTTGTCGTCGGTCATCCCGAAGCGCGACTTCCAGTCCGCGGTGGTGAAGGCCGGATACTTCGCGAGCAGGTACCGGTTGAAGTCCGCTATCGCGTAGTCGTCGAAGCCTTCGTTGCCGTTGAACCCGTATTTCAGCCCGCCGCTGAAGCCGGCGTTGATCTCGTCGAAGTTGACGCCGTCGACGCCCCCGTCAACCTGGATCCGGGCCCAGGAAAGCAGATACTCACGGTAGGCGGGATTGAAGATGTTTCCCCGCCGCGCCGGCTCCGGAAAACCAAACTCATCGTGGGGTACCGGATTGCCGTCCGCATCCCGCGTCGACATGTCGTCGAAGATCTCCGTGGTGGCGAAGTCCTTCGGGAAAATCACGCTCGCCGTGCCGCTGCCCATGAAGTTGATGCCTTTGGCGTGGTAGCGCCCGATCTGCGCGAAGTTGTAGTCGGCGGCCTCGTCCCCCGCTGTGGACCACTTCCCGATCGCGCGGATCGTCGTGTCCGGGTCGAGCTCGTAGACCTGCGGGTCCTCGTCGTGCACGTCCGACTGGCTGAACCCGTACACGACGAAATCGCCCGCCTTGGGCGTGCTTCCAGCAGCGCCCGCGGCGGGACCAGACTGTCCCGACACCGCGAACGCCACCGCCACAATGCCCGCGGACCAGCGCAATACCCCAGATCGCCGTGGCATCAAGTCCCCCTGGCCATAGCTTCGGCGCTGCCTATCGACAGATTTTCGAAAGCATATGCCCGAGCCTGTAGATATAGGAAGATGTCGATCTAGAATCTGGCTGGACCTCAGGTTGGGGAAACGGCGCCGCCGTTGATCGTGCGCCTAGCGAACGGCGAGCCGGCCTGGAAGGGTTCGGGCATGGATGCCGACTCGGCCCGTGGCCATCTCAACGCGGTCCTCTACGGCGTCGACTTCCACCCGGATCTGAAGCTTGACGCCGCGCGCTGGCCCGACTTCGCGGGCACGCGGGCGGTGGCGCGCGTCGACCTGGACATCCACCAGCTGACCGGCCTGCTCAACCGCCGGCCCGACGAGGTCGACGGCGAGCGCCGGCCGGTGGCGATCGTCGAGCTGCGCTCCGGTGAGGTGGTCGCCCTGCTCGGCCCGGCCGGCCGCCCGGCGCGGCGCTTCACGTTCCTGCGGCGCGACGCGGGCGATCCGGCCGAGATCCTGGCCCGGTTCTGCGAGGACACGAATCTGGCGCCCGAGCGGGCAACGTTGCTCCCGCAGTGACCCGCTTCAATCGAGAAATTCCCATACAGTGAGGCGTTCTCACGTCCGTCATGGAGAAGGAGATCGCCTTGGGACTCACCCGAAAGCGGATGCTCGGCATCATGGGCGCGACGGCCGCCGGGTCCGTCGCCGCGCCGCTGAGCTCGTCCGCCGCCGCCCAGGCCACGGCCCGTGGTACGGCCGCCGCCTTCGCTGAATCGCACGTGATCCACCGGGACGTCTGCGTGATCGGCGGTGGCTCCGCCGGCACGTACGCCGCCACCCGCCTCGGAGACTTCGGCAAGAGTGTGGTGCTGGTGGAGGCGAAGGACCGCCTCGGCGGCCACACCGAGACCTACCACGACCCGGCCACCGGCGGCACCGTCGACATCGGCGTCATCGTGTTCGAAGACGATCCGGTGGTGCACCGGCACTTCGAACGCTTCGGGCTCGGCCTCACCCCCGCCGGCGGCTTCGGCGCCGACAACCGGTACATCGACTTCCGCACCGGACGGCCGGTCGACTACACGCCGCCGCCACCCGTCGCGCTGCCCGCGTACTACCAGAAGATCAGCGAGTTCGGCCCGCTGGACACGGTCTACAACCTGCCGGACCCGGTGCCGCACGACCTGGTCGCGCCCTTCGCCGACTTCGTGGAGAAGTACGACTTCGGCTCGGTGGTGCCGCTGATCTTCAACTACGGGCAGGGCATCGGCGACCTCCTCGACCTGCCCGCGCTCTACGCGATCAACCTCTTCGGGCAGGGCGTCGCCGGCAACATCCTCGGCGGCGGCTTCCTCACCAGCGCCGCGCACGACAACAGCCTGCTGTACGAGCGCGCGACCGCCCACCTCGGCGACGACGTGTTGCTGGAGTCGCAGGTGATCCGGGTCGACCGCTCGGCGCGTGAGGTGCGCGTGCTCGTCGCGACGCCGGACGGCCCGCGGCTGATCCGCGCCGGGAAGCTCGTGGTGGCCATCCCACCGCTGCTGCGCAGCTTCGCCGGCTTCGACCTGGACTCGGTCGAGCGGTCGCTGTTCAGCCAGTTCGTCAGCGGCGCCTACTACACGGGCGTCGCGCGCGTCTCGGGCCTGCCAGACGGCATCGGCCTGGAAAACGTGGCCGCGGAAACGCCGTACAACCTGCCGCCGCTGCCCGGCCTCTACGGGATCGGCCCGACCGGCATCCCCGGCCTCTACAACGTGAAGTACGGCAGCCCGACACCGCTGCCCACGACACAGGTGCGCCGCAACATCCGCGCCGACCTCGAACGGATCGCGAAGGCCGGCACGTACCCCTCAGGTACGAGGACCTCGTGGTCTTCGAGGGTCACATCCCGTTTGAGCTGCACGTCTCACCGGCGGCCATCGCACGCGGCTTCTACCGCCGCCTCAACGCGCTGCAGGGCCGCAACCGCACGTACTACGGTGGCGCCGCCTTCTCCTCACACAACTCCACCCGCGTCTGGGCGAACCTCGAACTGATCCTGCCCTCCATCGCCGCCTGACCTTCGTCGCAGCAGCCGGCGGCGCGACACGTTCGCGCCGCCGGCCCGTTCTCGTTCGTCAGGCGGTGACGGTGATGGTCACCGGGCCACCGGGTACCGGTGGGAAGCCGGGCATGCCCCAGCGCGAGGTCAGGCGGCTCGCGTCAGAGATCGCGAAGCCGACCGTGTACTCGCCGGGCTCCGCCCCGTCGTAGAAGCGGAAGTGCACCTCCACCACACCGTTGTAGGCGCCGGTGCCGCCGCCCTGCCGCACCACCTCTTCGCCGGCCGCGTCGTACACGTACAGGTCGTAGCTGGTGACCGGCGCGATCGGGGTGGTGACCTGCACGGACAGCGTGATCGTCGTCTCGCTCGCCGCGGCCTGGGTGACCGTCGCCGGGGAGACCGACGCGGCCGTCACGACCGGCGGCGTGGTGTTGGGCAGCCGCAGGATCGTCACGCCCGGGTCTGGACCGAAGTACTGCGTGCCGTACGCCGCCGCGTTACCCGCACCGTCGACGACGGCCAGGCCCTGCGCGACGCACCGGGCGGCGCCCTGGTACGCCCGAACGGGGACGGAATACGTGCCGTCCGGGTGCGCGGTCGGCGTCGTCGAGACCTGTGCACAGTGGCCGCCGACGTTGCTGAGGTCCAGGATGATCTCGCTGACGCCCTGCTGCGCGCCGTGTACCGCCATGCCGACCCGCGTCTCGACGCTCTCGTGCCAGTTGTTGACCGGGTTGGGAGTGACCGTGAAGTCGCTGGCGCTGACGACCTGGTTGGCGGTGAACACGACCGGCTCCGTGCCCGGGTCGCCGAAGGTGGCGGTGTTGCCGGCATTGTCGACCAGGACGACCGAGGTGACCCGCCAGGTACCCGCGGCGGTGTTCGCCGGCGGTACGACCAGCGCGCCGCACGGCCCTTCGTAGGCGTCGTACGGGTAGGAGTATCCGCAGGACCGGGACAGGTTGTTGACCTGCGAGGCGAAGTCCGTGGTGATGGTCGCGCCGCCGGGACCGGTGATGGTGAGGCTGCCGTGCCAGAAGCCCGTCTGGTAGTCGGAAAGGTCGACGCGGTACCGCACCTCGGCGTTGCCACCGGCGGTGTACACGTACGGCCGCCGGTTGCCGATCCACACGTCCCGGTCGACGCCGCCCAGGCTCGGCGGTGTGGTGTCGACCAACGACGTGGCCGCCACCCACGACCGGCTGAACCGCTGCAGGCCGGCGCGGTCGACGGAGAGCGTGCCACCGAGCTCGTCCTGCGCGGTGACCGCGGTGACCACCCAGCGCGCGTGCCGGGCGTTGGCGTACCGCGGCACCACGAACGAGTACCGGTAGCTCGAAAGCTGCGGCGTGCCGGAGATCCAGTCCGCGTGGTCGTAGCCCGTCTGGCCGTACTGGAAAAGGATCTCGTGGGTCTGCCCGACGAACGTGCCGGGCGCGGTCCCGGCCAGCCGCACGCTCACCTCGCCGGCGAGGTGCTCCGCGGCGGCGTTGGTGTTTTTGATGGTGAAGTCCAACGCCACCACGACGGCGTCAGCGGTGGTGTCGACATGGCGCTCGGCGAAGGCGATCGACCTGATGCTGAGCGGGCCGGAACCGGCGCTGGCCGGCGCGGCGACCATCACGGTGAGCCCCGACGCCGCGACGGCGACCGTGAAAGCGGCGAGAAGCCGGCGCACGCCGGCACGCAAATCCACTGTAGACCTCCCCGTTGTCTCCCCGCCGTCCGGCGAAGAGGGACCGGGGTCGATTAGCGAGGGCGGGAAGGGTTGATCGCTTCATCCAAAGGTATACAGATCCCGATCCGATCGACGGTGGCGGCGCCCGGAAGGGCGCCGCCACCGCGGTGCTCAGGCAGTGGCGCAACCGCCCGCTTCGTACGGTGCGTCGTACTGCGCCGTGACAGCGGTGCCGTCGACGGTGCCGGTGACCTTCACGGTGACCGTACCGGCCGGCACCGTCGCCCGGCGCGCGTTGAATGACTGGTAGGCGGCCTTGCCCGGCGCGACGCCGCTCACCGTCCGCGAACCGTAGGGCGTGACGAGTTCGACGGTGAGCGGTACCTCGTCGGTGTTGCGCACGTTGACCGACACGTAGGCGCTGGTGCCGACACACTGCGCGCGGGCCTGGATGTCGACCGCCCAGGTGACCGGCGGCGCGAGCTCCTGTGCCGCGCCGGCCGCCCGTGCGACGACGACGTCCTTCTCGGCCGCGCTGAAGACGCCCGCCGCGACGAACGCCTCGGCGGTGCCGGTAACGGCCGCGACGAACGCGCCGTGGTTGGCGAAGGGCGCCTTGTCCCACACCAGGTCGAGGAAGGTGGGGCCGTCGCTGCCGGGGGACGGGATGCCTGTCACCGGTACGTCGTACGCGGGCAGGCCGTCGTTGCGCTTCCGGTTCGGCACGCCGGTGTCGATGGAGCCGAACACGATCGTCGGCTCGACCCGGCGGAAGTACGAGGAGACGGGCTGGGTGTCGCTGATGTAGTACGGCCGCACGGTGTACCCCTGCGCGGTGAAGCTCGGATCGCCCGCCTGCGTCGTGCCGTTCAGCGTGATCGCCGCACGCGAGTAGTCGCCGTCCCGCTTCAGGTGGCGGTAGAGGGTCAGCTCGCGGAAGCTGCCACCGCCGGGGTTGCCCACGATCTGCAGGAGCACGGGCCCCAGAAGATCGACTGGGTGTCCGGACGGTCCAGCGCCCGCTCGATCCGGATGCTGAACGGCATGCGGACCTCGATCGTGTCTCCCGCCGTCCAGGTGCGGCTCAGCGTGACGTAGCTGCCCGGCGTGGCCGCCACGTTCGCCGCGACCCCGTTGACGGTGACGAAGAAGCCCTTTTCCACCCAGCCGGGCACCCGCAGCTTGATGTCGAGCGGCCCCTCGCCGTCGACGGTCAGCTTCGTCCGGTCCTCGCGCGGGTACGCCGTCTCCTGGGTGACCGTGAACCCCTTCTCCGCCCAGGTCAGCGTCGAGGGCGCGTACAGGTTGACCCAGAGGGTGGAGCCGTCCGCGGACCTGAGGTAGATCGCCTCCTGGTACTTGGTGTGGGTCTCCAGGCCCGTGCCGCCGCAGCAGGTACCGGTGTTGCCGTAGCTGCGGCTGGATCCCGGCGTCAGCGGCTGAAAGTACGTGAGCTGCGGGTCGCCCGTGCTCGCCGTGTCCGCCCGCGACCCGGTGATCATGTTGAGCAGGCCCCGCTCGTAGTAGTCCATGTACGCCGGGTCGTGCTCGTGCAGGAAAAGGTTGCGGGCCAGCTTGATGAGGTTGTACGTCGTGCACGTCTCCGCTCCGCCCTGCGCGATCGCGTTGGCGATGTTGCCGCGGTTTTGGAACAGCTCGACGTTGTTGTTCGAGCCCGGGTAGTTGCCGCCGGTGCCGCCGCTGGCGAACATCCGGTGCGGCACCACCATGCCGTAGAAGTTCTTCGCCGCGGTGAAGTACTCCTCGTCACCGGTGTGCTCGAAGATCCGCAGGTACCCGATGAACTGCGGCACGTGCGTGTTGGCGTGCAACCGCTCCGGGCGGCGCCGGCCGGGCCTGTTCTGCGGGGTGACCACGAGGATGTCCCGGTTTTCGACGGTGGCGCCGAAGAGCGACTCCCGGTTGTCGAACGCCTTGGCGGTCTCCAGGTGCTTCGCCTCGCCGGTGAGCGCGTAGATCTCGGGAAACACCTCGTTCGCACCGCCGAACTCGCCGGCGATGTAGAGATCCCACATGTAGTTCAGGTTGTCGCGGGTGAGCGGACCCGTGTACTCGGGATGGTTTTTGTCCCCGATGGTCAGTGCGAGATGCGCCCAGTCCGCCATCTTGACGACAACGTCGCGGGCCTGCGTGTTGCCGGTGTGGTAGTACGCGTCGAGCAGGCCACGCATGATCTTGTGCTGCGTGTACCACGGCGCCCACGTGTTGGTGTCCGCGTTGCCGCCGTAGACCGCCCAGCGCGGCGGGCCGAGGCGCAGCACCGCGTCTTCCGGGATCGCGCCGAGGTAGCCCGGGTGGGTGGGGACCCAGTCGCTCGCCCCACCCTGCTGCGCGACCACGATGCCACCATCGCGTCCGTTGGGCGAGGCATCCAGGAGGGTGGTGCCGCCCTCTTCGTCGAACCGGTACCACGCGATGCTGCCACCGCCCGTGCTGCCGGCCGCGGAGTCCTGAAGCGACAGCAGCTCCTGCTGGGTCAGCGCCCGGTCGAAGATGTGAAACTCGTCGATAGTCGCGTCCAGGAACGGGTCGCCGTACTGCGAGCGCCCGATCCACCGGTTGCCCGGGTTGCCCAGGCTGGACGGGTTGAGCGTCATGGCGGTGTTGGTGCCCGCCACCTGCCCGTTGACGTACATCGTGCCGGTGCCACCGGCCAGCGTCACCGCGATGTGCACCCACTGGTTGGTCGGCAACGCGGCGGTGCCGTTGATCCGCTGCTCCTGGCCCGAGCCCCCGACCGTGATGGCAAACCGCGGCACGCTGCCGGTCACGCCGGCCCGCGGGGTCAGAAACATGTTGACCGTCGTGTTCTGCCCGAAGTCGAACAGCCGGGTCCAGCTCTGCGTGGAGGCGAGGTTGACCCAGGCCGCGATCGTGAAGTCGGTCAGCTGGTTGATCGCCTCCTGGGGCAGCGTCACGTACTGCGCCTGGCTCGGCCCGTTGAGCCGCAGCGCGCTGTTGTACCGCCCCGGCACCCGGTCGATCTCCGGCTCCGGCGGCTCTTCACCGCCCGGCCCACCGCCGTCCATCCGCGCGGTGATCGCGGCCTGGCACGCGGCGAGTTCGGTGACCATCCAGTCGAGCTTCTGCTTGTAGACCGCCTCGCCCTGATCCGCGTACGCCTGCGCGAGCGCCGTCATGTAATGCCCCGCCCAGTGGCCGCTCAGGAGCCCGCCGTCCTCCCAGCCGCCCGGGACCCCGACGCCCGCCGGGTTGGGCCGGCCGGCCTGGTTGTTGAACAAGACCAGAAAGCGCCGCTCGTCGTACAGGCGCAGGAAGCTCTTCATGCGGTCGCGCTTTTCCTGCAGCAGACCGCTGCCCAGCCGCACATCACCCAGCGCGAACGGCCGCACCGGCGCGGTGCCGCCGGGCCCGGGATCGGCCGCGGCGATGCCGATGCGGGGCGCTGCCTCGACGGGCGTCACCCCGAACATGCTAGAGCCGGCGGTGGCGCCGGCACCGAGAGCGGATGCCTGGAGGAGCTGGCGTCGGTTGAACCTGACCTCGTCGAACTGGGCCACTGAAGGTCCCTTCCACGCAGTGATACCGGGACGGTCAGGGAGCGCGCTTCGTCGCTCCGACAGCGCCCGGTACCGTCGGAACAGCGCCCCGAAAACCTTTTCGGAAATCGTGCCAGCGCGTTACGCCCATGTCAACGCTCTAGATCAACCCGCCGTACTGAAAGGCTGTTACGAAGATCAGTCTGCCCGCGGCGGTCACCGAAAAGTTTTCGGCGGCTAGGGTTGGCCGGAGGGCTGGCTACGACCGTTGGCGGTCAGAGCCAAGTCTTGGAACAGAACGGTTTCCACTTCGCCAGAGCACCCAACGTGATCGTTTGCCGAATTTGGCAAACCGGGCCGATACCGATCCTCGGGTGGGTCATCAACTAGCGGTCAGGACCCAGAATCCAGACGGACGAGCGATGGCGGACGCAGGCGGAGATTGTCCAAGATGACTAGACCGTTACCACCCGCTGCACCAACACCTTCCTCGGCCGCCGCAATAAGGGGCTCACACCGGCCACTACCATTGTCGACCTCGGATCGGTTACCAAGAGCGACGAAGCACGGAGCTGGTCGATCACGACCCTCCTGGGGTTTGTTGACACGCTTCGGTGGTTGATCCGAAATGCGAGTTTAAATTGTCATGGAGTACTCCACCCCAGGGATCTTACGGACGTGGTGTGATGGGTCCGCAGCGCTCTGTGGTGGACTATCCTTGGATAGGATCATGATTGCTGACAACTCGACGCCGCTCACGGGTTCCCAAGGCATGCCCGTAGCCTCTATGGTTCCAGTCGTGTCCATCAATGCCGACGTGCGAGATCACACGTCTGAGCTTGTGAACACGCCGCGTGCCCAGGCTTTGCTGCCTTCGCGCTCGCTTCGCCGGACGGTCCTCGCGGCGACTGCCCTAATCACCGCTACCACAACGGCTACGGTGTTCATCCTCTTGAGCGCATTGCTTATCAGGTTTCTTCAGGGTGTCGGTATGAGCGGATGGCCGCTGACCGCGATCGCCCTGGCAGGGGTCGTTGCCACCTGGGTCGCCTGCTGGCTCAGCCAGCCACGTGTAGAGCGCCTGGCGTCTCGCCTCACCGCATCGCAGCGCAAGGGGTGATCAGCGCAGACAGCCGCTAATGGCTATCGATCTTGCCCATCCTCACGTTTTACCTTCATCCACGAGCGGATGATGATCCCGCCACTGCCGCCAACGCCGGCAGTAAGCGCCAAGAGCGTCCAGGTGGCGTTTGACATATGCGGTGCCACCTCGCTGGCGACATAGCCCAAGCCGATCAGGATCAGGACAGGCGGTAAGGCGATGGCGACAGCAAGCGTCAACGCGAGCAGCATCTTTCCCCACACCGTCTTCGCCGTGAAGAGCAGTCGCTCAGCGAAATCAAGCAGGGCAACCAACCAGGCGGGCCCACGGTCCGCGGCCCTGGTCGGCTCGGCAGCCGGTGGGCGAATGTCGCCTCGCCCCTGAGTCATGGGGTACGGACGTTCATTGTTACGTCCGGCCGCCCCCTCGCGGTCGGTGGCGACGTCGTTCTTCGCCTTACCTCGCTGCTTGGCGCTACCCCGGTTTTGGGAGTGGTCACGGTGCTGGCTTCGTCCCGAACGTCCCTGCCGCGCGACAGCCTGATCGATCCGCTGACCGTCTGCCGGCGCGCGAGGGCGCGGCGGCACGCCGTTGGCTCCGGCACCGCCGTCTGCCGGTGTTGGATCCGCGCCAGAACCAACACTCGGCGTCGCGCGCTCCCCACGCCGCGCTCTCCGACTCACGATGATCTCCAAGGCGACAGAGGGACCCGCCATAAGGAGAGCCATGTCCAGATTGCCCCGAACCCGGACCAGCTCCAAGATTCCCCGGAGTCCCCCGTGGCCTCCGCCAAGCCGCTGCTACAGTAGCCACTTGCTAGTAGCCGATTGGCACTAGCTCGCCCTCCCGCGCAAGCTAGTGACCGTCATCGCGATCTTGCTACTAGCTGATCGCTACTGCCGCTTAGCCACTAGCATAGCGCTAGACCGAACCCTTCGGCGGGAGGGTGCGCACGAGACGCGAGGGAGCGTCACAGATGGATCGAGACCTGGATCCGACGGTCCAGCGTCGGCGCCTGCAGGTGGCACTACGGGAGGCGCGCATCGCCACGGGGCTCACCCAGCGTGAGGTTGCGGAGGCACTTGACTGGTCCCTGTCCAAGGTCATCCGGATCGAAACGGGACAGGTGAGTATATCGATGACCGACCTGCGGGCTCTGCTCGATCAATATGAGATAAACGATCCAAAGCAGACGGCAGACCTCCGACGCATGGCGCAGGCAGGCAAGAAGCAGACGTGGAGCAACTACAAAGATGTACTGGCGCGAGAATTCGTAATCTATCTCGGTTATGAAAGCGCTGCGTCAATTCTCCGCCAATTCGAAAGCACGTACGTGCCAGGTCTCCTCCAGACGGAGGAGTACATGCGGGCACTAATCAAGACGCTTGCGGACCCCGGGACGTCGGATCGCGTAATCGAACGCCAGATCGAGGCGCGGCTTAGGCGACGCTCCCTTCTTCAGCGGGCCGACTCGCCACAGATGTTCTTCATATTGGACGAGGCCGTTGTGAGGCGATGGGTTGGCACGCAACCGGGTGACCCGAAAGTCATGCGGCAGCAATTGAGATGGCTCAAGGAAATGGGATCCCTCCCAGCCGTCAGCATCCAGATCATTCCCTTCACCCAAGGCGCCCACTTCGGCACCAAGGGCCCGTTTGTGCTCCTTGAGTTTCCCGATGCCCGAGATGACGACTTGTTGTTCCTGGAAAACTCGCGCAGAAACGTCGTGACGCGGGACGACGCCGACGAGATCGAAGTTTACAAGAGCGCGTTCTTCGATCTGGAAAAAATCGCGACCCAGGCGTCTGAGCTCGACGCGTTCCTGGATGGCGTCCTGGACACGATGCCTGGCTGACGACAGTGTCCCGGGCCTGCCTGCGCGCAGGCCCGGACCGCCGAGCCGGCGCGGTCACCGGTTGCCGAGGCCCGCGACGGCCTCCATCGCGTGCACGCCAGGTCCTGGCGCGTCGGTGTGCCGTTACTGCTCCGATATCGCGTTCAGATGCAAGCCCTGGCGGCCAGCAGTAGGTCCACTGTCTAGCCCATCAGCGCGCAGCCATTTACACTCTTCTTGGCCTGGGCGGACTACGGTAAGTCGCCATGGCGACCATGGCCTAACGACGATCTTTATCGACCTGGCGTCGATGCCGTCGAAGTGCCGGTGATCATTCGAGCGGAGTGTCTGGAGGTCCAGCAGGTGGCTGATCTCGATGGAGAGGCGACTATGTGGATCAAGAGCACGAGGAGTGGCGCGGGAAGCAGCAACTGCGTGGAGATCCGAGCCAGCGGCGAGTGCATCTGGATCAGAGATTCGAAGGACCCTGACGGCACGATGCTGTCGGTGGGCCGGAGCGCTTGGGTGGCATTTCTGGTCGCGCTGAAGCAAGGTCATATCTCTCAGGGAGACTTCGCCACCTTGGCCTAGTGCCGACGTTCCACGCTCCAGCTCCCCGGTCCCTTTGTCTACTTTGCCGCTATTTCCATTTCACTCCCACTGGACGAGACTCCAATCGTCAGCGCGATTTATCCGGGGAGCCATCTTGCAAGGCACCGTACGCTGCCTTTGAGGCGGTCGCATTGAGACGACCTTTCTCGTCGCTCGGCCCACTACATTCGGCGGGTTTGCACAGTCATCGACGGTCCCGTCTTACGCCGAGTAGAGCTTGCCGGCGGTGCTCCACAGTGGGCATGAAGAAGGCCCTGACCGAAGGCGTGCCGCCTGATCAGGGCCTTGCGTCTGGTGCGCCGCCAGGGACTCGAACCCCGAACCCGCGGATTAAGAGTACGAACGATAGGACAGCCCCCAGTATCGGGCAGTGTCGGCAGGTGCCAGTTCGTGCTGGTCAGCGCCGGCTGACCCGCCGTCTCGGCATCCGGCAGTGCCGCACGGTGTCAGTCGCTACCGAAACCATCGATCACACATCGATCACACATCGATCACACATCGACCGACCATAATGGCAGGCAGCCCTCGGACCACGGCCCGGTCGGTGCTGCCCCGGCCGACCGATGGGGCCGCAGATGTGGTCAAGGCTCGCCTCGGCCGGCACCCCCTTCCACCGCACAGCAAGGAGTTCCGATAGCGCATGGCCGTCACGGACCTGTGGTGCCTGCGCATGCCAGGCCCGGATGGCGAAGCTGTCCGGTCCGCACGACACGGGCGGGTCGGCGATTGCATGTCGACTACCTCGATGTCGGCGGTCGTCCGCGTTGCCGGTCCTTCCACGATGAGGCTGCGGCCGACGCCTTCGACCCGGCTTGCCATACCGGCGTGGCGCCGGAGGTTAACGTCGATCCGGCCAGCAGCCGGCTCACCTTCCGGAGAGTACGCTGCGCGGTGGCGGGCTGCCCGCGAGTTCGCCTGGGAGGTGGAGACCCGCTGTCGCATCCCGGCACCTCGGCTACCACCACCCCGAATCCGGCGTTCCCCGGCCAATCCGGACGGTCACCACAACGGCAGCTTTGCCCGGAGCCAGAGCGCGGCGTGGTACCGCTCGGGCACCGCCTCGAACAGGCGTAGCACCTGCTCCTCGGTCGGGATCCACCGCGGCGTTTCGGGTCAGGCCGCGGTACACGCTGCCGAGTCTGATGCCCCGGCACGGGCGGCCGGATCACCCGGTCGCGCTTGGCGCTTCGCACGAAGGCCAAGGACGTCGCCGATCCGGGAGTTCGAGGCAGCGTGAAGCGTCCTCCAATGGTGTGGAACAGGTCGTAGTAGTAGAGCCTCACCGACGACGCGGCCACGCCGCTGCCGGTGGACAGACGGTCGGCGAACTACACGTGCACGTCCGTCCAAACGGTGAGCTACACGTGGTCCAGCAGTTGCGGTGTCCACGTACCCGCGCTGGCTGCCGAGAACCGAGCGTCTGACCGACGTCGTGGGTGGAGAACCCACGCAGTGAGCCGAACTGGCAACCACAGTCCGCGTCATCGGGACGAGCTGGCCCCTATCCGCCAGACATCAGCACTGATGAGTCAGGGAAAGTAGTTCCGAGAAACCCGTCTCCCAGACGTCAGGCCACCAGCCCATGGCCGCTGGCTATGAGGGTCGTCGGCGCGCACTCGCCGTGATTCTCGCAGCGGCTCACCAGCCCGCGCCACAGCACCACTCCCGACAATAGTCGAGGTGAGGCGGCAGGCGACACGCCGGCTCACTCATGATCACTCTCAAGGCTGTCTTCAACACCTGGCCGCGCCGCAGGCTCGATATGATGACCCGTCCTCATGCCGGCTCAACCCGACGACAGTGGGCGACAGAAGATCAATTTCACTCGTAGTCTACCTTCCGCCACGATCTCTTGACCCTCAGTGATTCACGCGGTTCAATAGGGGTCCGGGGACCAACGCCAAATTTATATAGCACAGCCGACCGACAACTAGGTGGTGACGTTGCCCGACACTCCATCCTTCCGGCGCGAGGGCAACCTTGTGCTCTTCAGCCAGTTTGGACCAAAACTCGACTTTAAGAACGAAACAACCAACGTGGAGCATTTCGCCTGGCTGGATTCAATGAAAGATCGAATGGGCGACCTGGTACCGGGGGCGCAGATCATAGAGAAGCGCAACGACCGGAATGATCCGCGCCGAAATACCGGCGTCTACTACGACACCGATGACTATCGACTGCTGCCCAACCACATGGTTCTTCGGACGACTTCCGATGCGAAGACCCATGCTTTCTGTGCTTTCAAACACGGCGCCGACGAAAATTACGTTAGGCGCGATCATCGTCACATCTTTGCGGGCGAAGAGAAGCGCACGATCCAGTTGGCGCCGACGTCGCCGGCCGCCGCGGCGGCCCGCCCGGACTTGCTGCAACGCGACTTCACCGCGCCGGCCCCCCAGCGGTGGGTCGCGAACTTCACCTCGTGCCGATCGCCCCCGGCACGGTGTACGCCGCGTTCATCGTTGATGTGTTCTCCCGGTCCATCGTCGGGTGGCGGCTGGCCGGGCACATGCGTACCGAACTGCCGCTGGACGCGTTGGAGTTGGCGCTATGGCAACGCGTTGTGCCCGACGGTCTGGTACACCACTTCGGCCGCGGGACCCAAGGCAATACCTGTCGATTCGCCACACCGAACGCCTCGCCAGGGCCGGAGCGTGCGTGTCCGTTGGCAGCAAAGGAGATTCATTCGACACCACACTCGCCGAAACTGTGAACGGCCTGTACAAGACCGAGCTGGTCGAGCGGCATGGACCATGGCGCACCCCTCGACGATCTCGAACTAGCCACTCTGGAATACATCGACTGGTACCCGCTGAGTACGAGGCCATCTACTACGATCAACACAACACTTCGGTCGCCCCGGCCGGAGCGCAATAATCCGAGTCTCCTAGATCATCAGGGCGGTTCACTGCCCGTGCCACATGCGCTCGGTGTTCTTGCGCAACCTGTGCTGCGTTAGACTGCAATGGTCGTGAATGTTATCTGCGGAGGCACGTATGTCAGAACAGTTGATCTACCCCGCGCCGGAAGAGCTCGTCGTCGCCGAGTTGCCGGAGTTTCCGGTCCTTCTTCGCAGCGGCACCATTCCGGACCGGCCGGTAGCGGCGGCCGATAACAACTCGGACGAGGATGGAACACATGTTGGACTGGCGCCCGAATCCCAGTAGGGCGCGGGCAGAGAGCATGGCGCTGTCGCGAGCATTGGCCATGGGCCTCGGTTTCGACTCCACATCGGAGGGCGTATTCCACCCAGCCGTCTTTGCCGCAAATTCGGTTCCCTATTCGAGACGGCCGCCCATCGATCTGCTGATGAAACTTGTTTCGGAAAGTCGCCGGAGGGCGACATCGTACGGGACCGCGGGGTCGTTTCAGTTCGACCTGGAACCGCTCCCTGAACTCTTGCGTCAAGGCACCGTTGAACGGGCGCATGTGGCGGCGGAGGAGTCCACTGGAGAACGTCAAGAATTCGCAGTCTGCGAGGTAATCGATGATTCGATACGCGAGGGAATCGCGGCGGCATTTCGTCTCGTCCGTTCTTACTGGCCGGAGATCGAGCGGGAGATCCGGGTAACGACAACGTGCCTCAATATCTTCGTTGGCAGCAGGGTATTGGGATTCGCCGACTTCAAAACACATGGCTTGATTTTTCTGCGTAGAGATGAGCTCGACGACCCAGCAGTGTGCGCTGAAGGTATCATCCATGAGGCGTCCCATGTTCGGTTTAACGGGCTCCTAGCCTCGACGCCTTGTCTGGAAGCAGACGACGGCCAGCTGTACACCACACCGCTTCGCGAAGATCCGCGACCCGCGTTCGGATTACTGCATCAACTGTTCGTAGTCGCCCGGCTGGGCGCATGGAATCGGCGTATCGACAGCGCCGAAGCGCGGTGCAAGGCCGAGTGGGCCGCGGTCAAGCTGGACGATGCTCGCGCGACGGTCCTCGGTCTCCCTTGACTGCGGCTGGTAGACAGATTGTCACAAGTCTGTACTGTCGGAAGTGATTGATTGGGGGTACATCCCTGGTGAAGACGATCTTATTGGCCGTGCCAGTCAGTAGCGGGCCGGCCAATCTTGCGGCGCTGGACAGGCTGTCTGGAGACCTGCGATCCAATGGTCTCAGTGTGGTGGTGCATCGTCGTGGCACGCGGTCCGACCTCAACGGTGGCGATCAGACGAAAGCGCCGACCGAGATGATCATTGAGTTCGTGATCGGCTACGCGGCCGGCAGGGGATTGGACTGGACGGTTGCCTATCTGCGCGAGCGGGTCGCCAAGCATCGGATCAGGGATGCCCAAATTGAGACTCGTGAAGACGAGGGCGAGGACGAGGACGGATCTAAGTGATAGAAGACGCCGGTCCGCCCAGTGGTGGAGGATCGAGCCGGACCGTCATCGCCATCGGTGTCGAGCAGACGGAGGTGGAAGGGCTTTCAGCTCTGGACGGACCGCAGCGGGATGTCGAATTGCTGCGCGAGGCGTTTTCAGGGGCTGAATCGGCCGAGCGGACGACGTTCCTTGTGTTGAATCCAAGCCTTAATGATACGGAGGCCCGGCGGCAGATCAACAGAATCCTCGTTGAGGCGTCACCTTCCACCAGCCTCGTCTTCTATTTTTCCGGCCACGCCGATCTAACTACAGCCGGGCAGTTTCGGCTCATTCTCGGCGGGACCACCGACGTTGATGTCGACGGGCTGGATTTGGCGACGGTGGCAGGGTTTGTGCGAAACCGTGGGATCAACCAGTGCGTCTTCATTCTGGACTGCTGCTACGCCGGTGCGGCGGCTGTCGACGTGTTGAAGGGTGCCGGGCCGGCGGCACTGGCCAGCTATGGATACGCGATGCTCGGCGCTTCAGGGCCGAGCTCTCTCGCCAAGATCAATCTTGCGACATTGACCTCTTACATGACGGAGACGATCGCCGAAGGGATCCTTCAAGGGCGAGCGGATCTGAACGGTGACGGCGAGATCACCGTCGACGAACTTTGGCGCTACTGCACACGGCGACTTGCCGGACAGGACGATCTTCGGATTTGGAGATCTCTGGACGGCAATTCGGATGTAGTTGTCGCTCACAGCGCCGTGCCGCCGCCCGGCAAAGGCCGGGGGTCCTCCACACCCAACACCGACTACGTCATCTATACCCGGTGGGAACCGGGCAAGGTCTTGGACGCTGTGCGACAGGCGCTCGGTTCGGTTGCTATCCTGGAGACCTGGTTCCCCGGAGTGGAGAGTGACATCGCGCAGTGCGGACCAGCGCGTCCGAATGTGAACTATGAGTTTCTGCTGCTCGCTCCGGATTCGAGGTTCCGGGCGCTGCGGATGGCGCACCGGGAGGACTACGCGTTCACCATCGCGGAACCTCGTACCCCGCACGGCGATGGACGGGTCGCAGGGGTTGAGCGGAAGCGTGAGCGGTCCGTCGACTGGTTGTGGCGCTACGGATACGGCCCTAACACTAAGCTTTACGATGCGTTTGTGCCCGGACCGGTCTACAACGTCGATCGCGAGATGTATTACGGCGTCTTCCTGCCCCATGCCGATGCAGATCTGGGGCCTATGCATCGAACGCCGGCCGACAGCGTCATGGGCGGACTGCTCCGACAGGTCATCGACACGCTCGGTCGATGGGGTCTGCCATCCAGCCCGGCGTCGACCCGGATGCCTCAGCCCAACGACGCTGCCTCAAGCAGGATCGAGCGACTAGAACTCGCAGTCGCGTGGCTGCAGCGTCCGGCAAATGGACCAGGCGCACACCGTTTCCAGGTTGAGCAAAGCTTCCAAGTCATCGAGGACTGGAGCGTCGAGGAGTTATCCGATCAGATCCGTACCGCACGACAGCGCGTCTTCATGTACCAGGAGTGGTCCGGTAACGCGGAGTTCACCCTTGCGCCGGATGTCATACCGCGGCGCGTCGATGCGAGACTCGTAGCGCTGGATCCGGAGGGCGCGTTCCTGAGCCTGCGCGCTACGCTGTTGTGCGGAGGCAGGCAGGAGGCATTGGCTCACGGTCTGGCTGACGGCCAGGAATTCGCTCGTGTTTGCGTTCGGGCGCTCCGAAGGGCACGCGGCCCAGAACTGCGGTTGAACTCGACGACCTTCATGCCAGTAAATCTATGCGTAGTGGATGATCGAGTATTTTATACTCTTTGCCTGATGTCGGCCGATCCTTGGAGAGCGCCTGTACACGTCGTGCGTGCCGCATCTGCGGTGGGCGAGTCGATGCTCTCGGCCTTCTCAGTGTTGTGGCGCCATGGGCGTCCGCTGGCTGGTCAATTAACGTGATAGCAATCCTGGAAGGAAGCCAAGTTGATCTCGTTGGAGACCTTCGGCCGTACGATCGCGCCTCCCGTCAATCCCTATTCCCACGCTGCGCGCCGCGGCAGGATTCTTGCCGTCGCCGGCCAGGTCGGGATTGATCCTCGGACTGAGGAGATGGTGCCGGGGGGTGCAGACGCTCAGGCGGAACGGGCGCTGCTGAACATGCAGGCCGTGCTGACGGAGGCTGATGCGTCGTTCGAAGACGTGATCATGATGCGAATCTATCTAGCCGATCTTGCCGACTTCGCGGCCGTCAACAAGGTCTATACGCAGTTCTTCCGGGAGCCGTTTCCTGCACGGACCACGGTTGGCGTCCAGTTGCCCGGCGATCTGCTCGTGGAGCTCGACGCTCTCGCAGTCCTCGGGGTGTAGTGTCACTGCCATGGCTGTGGCCGCCAACTGCTTGCAGAATCTGCGTGTCGCCGACAACGTTCTTGATGAACTCCTCGGATTGAGGGCGTTTGATCTGCGACGACCCGTCGACGTCGACCGCATGTATCTTCTGCTCCTGAAGGCGAAGCGCCTGTTGGCCGCTCAGCCCGTGCATGGCCAGCAAGTTCGAGAGAATCTTGTCGAAGTTTACCGTCTTGCGGCCTGTGCCTCGATCTTGACTGAGGGGCGCGGCGGTCCGACGGTTTCATGCGTGCCGCGCGAATGTGACCTTCACATCGACCGCCTGGTGTCACAGGACGGCGACCTGTCTCGGTGGGCAGGAGAATATCATTACCTCTGCACTCCTGGCACGGATTCCTTGACAGAAGTTTGCAACCTCGACGTTCTCAAAGCCTACGTCTTCACCGCGCTGGTAGCGGATAAGGTACTGCGTAGCCGAAGTCAGGAAATTGGATCCGTTGGCAACGAACTCCACTCTTTCGTCGGTGAGGTGGAACTGGCAAGCCGTCTCTGTCGTGCTGTGCCGGGCGCATGTGCCTGTACATTGCGCCAAAATATCAGCAGAGAATGGCCTGAATGAATTCAGATATAGTCCGCACAATAACGCTGGGCTTGGCCGACCGGCACCCTCTCGATGCCTCGGTTGTCGAACAAGCCAAGTGGACACTGGATCAGGCTCGGAACAGTCTTGAGATGGCGGGATTCACTGTCCAGACAATACGGCTCAGCACTCGGCCGGTCCTGCATGACCTGCGTGACTGGCACAATGAGGCGCGATCGCGGTATTTGCGTGATTTTCACGATGTCGTCCGCGACGCCGGACTTGAATTCTGCTCACTGGGTATTGCCGGCGCGACCTCATCATGTGAGGACATCGCATGGCTGGGCGATGCTCTCGTTCAACACCCCGCGTTTTCCGGATCCGTCCAGCTGGCCACCCGCAATCATGGCGTCGACTTCGATCGATGCGTGGCGGTTGCTGAGGTTGTGAGGAGGCTCTCCCAGGAGTCAGAAGAGGGCTTCGGCAATTTCCGCTTCGCCGGCGTCGCGATGATGAGTCACGGTTGCCCGTTCTTCCCAGCGGCGAGCCACGGCGTGGGACCGACCGGCCTCACCGTGGGGTTGCAAAGTGCAAGCGCGGTCGTAGCGGCTCTGTCGTCCGGGTGCTCGATCGCTGAGGTCCCGGAGCTGGTGCGACGCACGCTCATCGCCCATGCGGGTCCGGTAGTGACGGCATTGGCGAAGTTCGGCGCCGACCATGGCGTCGGATTCGACGGAATTGATCTCTCGCCGGCGCCACTTGGTCACGACAGTCTGGCGGCCGCGTTTGAGGCTTTCGGCCTCGAGTTTTTCGGCTCGGCCGGCACGTTGAGTTTGGCTGCCGCGCTGACGGAAGGAATCCAGACGACCGGATTGCCGACGCGCGGTTACAACGGTCTGATGCTGGCAGTGCTCGAGGATTCGATACTCGGACAGCGCTGGGCGCAGAGGCTCGTCGACATAGACAAGCTGCTGTACTACTCGGCGGTCTGCGGCACGGGGTTGGACGCTCTTCCGCTGGCCGGCGATGTCTCTGTGGGAAGCCTCGCTCGTGTGCTGTCTGACATCGGTACGCTCGCGGTACGGCTCGCAAAGCCGTTGTCAGGTCGGCTGATGCCTGTGCCTGGCAAGCGAGACGGCGAAATGACGACATTCCGCTCGCCCTACGTCACGAACACGGTGATCCACGGGTTGGCGGCGCCTCCAACGCTCATCGGGGACGCGTAGCGGAAAGATTGGACGAAGCAAATCGGTTATCCCCAGGTTCGGTTGATCTCGAGTGTGGTGACGGTGCGTAGTACGGCAGCCGCACTTTGAGACCTGGTTACATTCGTGCTGGTTGAAGGCTGCGGCGTAGCCGGTTGCGGTGGTGGAACCAGCGGGCGCGGGCTTGGTGGCGGCGTCGCCACCACGACCATCGCAGGTGGTGTGCGGGTCGCTGCCCGGTTCGGGTGAGCATGTTGGCCAGGCGTTTGACCTCGGCGACGGTCAGCGGGATGAGGCCGGGGTCTTCGGGTGGCTCATCGTCGGGGTGGGTCGGGGCGGCGGCCGCGGTGTTGCTGAGCACGCGCATCGCGGCGGCTGTTACCGCGCAGGCGGCCAGGGCGAGCATGGCCAGGACGAGGTGGCGCAGCAGCGCGGTGTAGAGCCGGACCTGGCTGTGGTCGAGGCCGAACTGGTCCTTGCCGACCTGGAAGTCTTCCTCAACCGGCCATCTACGCCCGGCGACGGAGACCAGGACGGGCAGGGTGGCGGGCCGCCCGTCGGGTGCGTAGGCGTAGAAGAAGGCCACATCGGTCGGGTCGGTCGGGTTGCGGCGCACGAGCAGGTGGTGGCGGTCGCTGCAGGTGGCGATCCACGCCCACCCGTAGGTTCGGTCTCCTTTGGACCCGGCACCGCATGAGGCGCGGTTCCATGCTTTGGGTGGCACCAGTTTCAGTGCTTGGTCGGCGCGGACCCGCCGGCCGGAGGTCAGCGTGACGGTGAATGAGCATGGCACCCCGAACACGTAGCCCATGCTGTGCTGCTCGCAGAAGTCGCGCAGGTCTTTGTCCCGTCCGTAGACCTCGTCGCCGGTGGCCCACGGCGGGAGCAGCCTGGCAGTGTGCAGGTCGGTCAGGAGGTCCACGGCCAGCGCCGGTTTCGTCTTGAACACCACACGCTCCGGCACCCCGGCACGCGCCCGCCGCCTCTGGTCCTCAGCCCACTCGCGGGGCAGATACGGCCGAGCCCCGGCCAGGGCATGCCCGCGGACGGTCGCGAGGGTGGCGTACACAATGTTGACCGCGTTGGAGACCCGGCCCGCGCAGCCGACATACTGGCGTTTGACGCCGCAGGTGGACTCGCCCTTCTTCTCCTGACCGGACTCGTCCAGCACCACCACCGCAAGGGGATCGGCCTCGGCGCCCAGATATTCGGCGACGAACCCGGCCACCACACCCATCACTGCCTTCTCGTCCCACACCGCGTGATTGAGCAGCCGCTGCGTCTTGTCCGGGGTGGCATCACCGGCCCACTCCGCGATCTGCCACCCGTTCTTGCGCGGCACCTCGGCAGTCAGCGCACGCACATACTTGCCCGCCTGCAACCTCGGCTCTCGCCGGGCGAACACCCACCCGACACGCCCCAACAACTCGTCCTGGTATTCCCGGGTCAACTCACCGGCCGCTACCATGCACGCGGCGGCCGTCTCGTATTCAGTTTGATCCACAATCACGCAGAACTATGGGACGGCCGCCCCTCACGCAAGCCGACACGCCGAGCGCACGGGGCTGTGCCTACGGCACGCAAATGTCGAGCTGGTAAGTGGAGCAGGCGGTCACCCTTGCGGATTCCATAGGGCTGGCATCGGGGCAAGTCGCGATCCGACAACGTTGGGCTGGTCGATCATCCAAAGCCAGGTGCCATCCGGCTGCCGGCAGGCCACCTCAGCAGTGGCCCCGCCGCCGGCGAGACATGTCGAGGTGAACGCCACGTCGCCGTCAAATTTTGTAGGTGGGCTCAAGATCGGCTTCGTAATACTGGCCAGGAGTTGTGACTCTGGTTGCGGACAAACAACCAGACTTGGTTCCAACGTGCCTGCCTTAAAGCGCTGGTCACGGCGTCGGGATATGGCTGGTTGATCCGCAACCTAGCAGGCGTCTCACCAGCCCAAACGTCACGGCTCTACGTTGGTGCCGCACACCCCGCAACGGTCATCGCGTGGGCTCCCACATGGCACGCACCTTGGGCTCGCCGACGAACGGGCGTATGATTTCTACGTCGAGATTTAGGTGGAATGGCCACTGTGGACGTGGTAGACAAGGAGCCACGAATGTCAGGCGATCGGATCACGGTCGACGACGTGTTGGCGCGGCAAGGTAGCGCCGAGGAACTACGCGTCACCATCGAGGCCGTTCCCGAGGACGAAGGCCGCGTCAAGGTCACGCCGTTTGTACCGGACGTAGGATGCCTCTGTGCTTACTCATTGACCATCGACAAGCAGGTTATCGAGTCGGTCACAACGACGGACGAGTTTCACCATTGTTGCGGCAAACGACTGATGATCGTACAGGTCTCCTTTGCTGAGAACGCATTGGCCGATGTCTTCCAGCAGCTGGGCGACTCAGCCCGTCGTTCAGCACGACCCGCGGCCACTCGGTCACTGCAGACCACTACCACGCGTCGGTTCGACCCGCCACCTACGCGATTCCCCTTCGCGCAGCCCCCAGACCCAGATCCGAAGTTGTGGCCTCCACGAGGCACCCCCACCGGGTCGTCGTTCCACATGGCCCTGTGTCGGAGGTCGTGGGCCGAGTGCATTAGGGGCTGCCATGGCAATCCTTATGACACTCATGACCCCTATCAGTACGACTATTGTTACTGTAACTGCGACTATTTTTACCAAGTGTGTTTGGACCCGGCGCATGCTGGACCTAATGACTGCGTCTACATGGGCCCGACCTGATCGCAGGAACGAGTTTGGAGATACAGTGCAGCGGCACGCTCGTCTCTGGCTCAAGTGTCACAGGCCCATTGTCTGTGTACAAACAGTGAGCGGACTGTTGTCCCGTCTGGCCGCTATTGCTAGCGGCAGCGTCGCCCAGCCACCACAGCGGCATGTCCTGACGCAACCCGCGCGGACCGTCCGACCGGTGCGGCGGGCGGCCTAGTACAGCGCCAGCGCGAGCACCCGCCGCACCCGGTTCTGCCTCCGGCGCGGATCAGCGACCATCGCTATGGCCAGCAGCAACGATGCTCTGCACCCGCGGCAAGACCTGGACTGCTTGTGTGCAGTGCGAGAAACTCGCAGCATGGCGAAGCTGACCATGACATCAGCCGATGGGGCGAACTCACTGCGCTGCTGGAGGATTGGGACAATCAGATTACGAAGTGCGGCTGCCGTAGTAGGACGTCGGGGAAGTCGGTAAGGCGTCCGCGCCAGCCGGCGTCGAGGACTTCCATTGACCAGGTGCGCGATTGCTCGTTCGACTGCGGCGCGGGTGCTGTGATCTTTGGTTGCAGGCGCGTCGTACGTCGCCGAGTTCGCCGCCGCGTGGTTTGCGGGTGCCGGTGATCGCGGCGGTGCCTAGGTAGCCCAGGTCGGCGAGCATGCCGGGGCCGCCGGGTCGCAGGTGGTTGGCCCAGCGGTCGGCGGTGCCGGACTCGGCCAGGGCTTTGCTGTCGTGGCGGGCGCCGGGGACCGGTAGTCCGCTGTCGAGCAGCCGGCCAGCCAAATTGGGTACGGCCTGGACGTTCATCCCGCTGCTGTGGCGTTTGCCGGAGTACAGGTCCGGTATACCGGTGCAGTTGCCGGTCGGGGCCAGGAACCCGTCGACCAGCACCGCCGACCGCTTGGCCTGCCGCATATCTGGCCGGCGTAGTCGGCGGTGGCCTGTCCGACGACGGCGCACCCGCAGGGCCGTGGTAGCCTGCCAGGCGCTCAATGGTCGATAACTGTTCTTATGTTTGCTAACCGCACCAGGCCAGCGCCGCACGGCGCTGGGTATTCCTGCGCTGCAGGTGTGCCACTCGACCATGAGCTATTGGCTGCAAGGCAGGGCGTGACGTGGACCACGGCTCTGTAGTAGGTGCCGCCCGCTTCGAGCTTCACGACCTTCTGCAGGAGGGCAAAGCTACGTCGTTCGAGGGTCGCCTAGACGCGAACACTGCGCCCCGGCCGCGGTCAGGCTGGGCAGTCGCGATTGCAAGCCACGACCGACTGCGGGTCGTGCCACCGTCGCCCCGATTCGGCAGCGTTCATATGGTGGACGGCGGATCCGGGGAGTGTCCAGGTCCTGGCCGTCACGATCCAGTGCGACCGACGTCGGTACGCCGATGGCAAGTTCCGCCACGAACGGCCCGTCGCCGACGAGTAGAGGCTCCGTGACGACGCCGACGTGCGCCAGGAGCTGGCTCGGCGTGCGCTATCCCGATCCCGGCTCGCCAGCTGCGGCGGCTCGGCTTGCCACATCCGGCTGATGGGCCGCTGATTCACAGCCGTCACCGCATTGTGCCGCCACATCAACTGATCTCGATCCACAGGTCCGGCAACCGGATAGGTGTCCACTTGGTCCATCGACGGCGTTTACGGTGTAGCCGGCGTCCGAGTCCTGCAGGCCCCCATGCTTAGACGACGGCGCGTCGTCGGAAATCGGTCACTGCCTGAAAGCACCCGGTGGACGGAGGTATCCTCTACATCCGCGATGATCACACATACGCGGCGCTACGCCCGCGCGGTCTGGTCGCGCCGCAGAACTCGGAGCGGACGATGAGCCTGCTGTATCGCGCGATATGGAAGGACACCACCGAACCCGATCGGCGTGCCGTAGTCGAGCTGGCGCGCGAGATCTTCAGTCGATGGGCGCTGGACAACCCAAGTGTGACGTCGCTTGGCGTGGGCGAGACCGTGGTCCAGGACAAGGTGATCACGGTACGGGTCCTTGAGACTGCCACCGAATACGGCGTCGAAGCGTGCTCACGAGAGCCTCGTGGGACGGCGGTCTGGTCAGTCACGATGCGTGCCCTCGCTACGGACGTTGCGGTCCATGTCTGGATTGATGTCGACATGGAGACGGACAACCCGACTCAACGCGTTGTCGTCGGAAGTCCCCGCCTTGTCGACAGTGTGCTCACGCTACCCGGTTCACCGGCCCTCGGCGTCAGCAACATCGTCACAGATGTCGTCCGAGTCGCCAACGGCGAAGCCAAGGCGCTAGTTGATGTTCTTCGATCAAGCGAGCGCACGCTGCCGTTCATTGTGGTCGCTGCACCACCACATGACACGGACGTACAGTGGTTGGATCGGGCTCAGCGAATTGCACATCGCGTTCGGGGTATCGCAACCGTAGTTGTTCTAGACGAGGCTGCAACTGCGACCTTTAAGGCAGAACTCGGGCCTCTCGCTGTATGGAACGGGGCCGTGCGGACATACGTGCCTGCACCCCTGGATACAGCAGCGGACGGTTGGCGCCATCGGTACGTGCAGGCAACGGCGCTTCTCGGAGCCGGCGGAGAGGCCGCAGTCGACCGGATCGTCTATGCGGTCGCTCAGCTATCGACCCGACGGCGCGTACCCGCCGAACTGCAGGTCTTCACAGGAGATGACAGGACCGCAGTAAACCAAAGCGAACTAGAACAAATACGTGAAGAATTACAATTCGAGACCGACCTCGCCTATGAGGAACTCGCGGAGGCTCAGCGGGAGCTCGCCCGAGCAAACGGACACCTCGATCGCCTACGACAGGCGCTTGAGGGACAGGGCCTGGCTGAAATGTTCTGGAGGGTGTCGGCAGCCCCAGAGCAGCCAGACGAGACAGCCGCGCGTCCGGAAACGGTCCAAGACGTGTCCGAGGCAGTCGAGGCGGCACGAACACACCTCGCCACATGGGTAACGGTTGCTCCAAGCGCCGTCCAAAAGCTAGAGGGTATCGACACCGCCCCGAACGCATTCGCGCTCGGCAACTCCGCTTGGCGGGGCTTTCAAGCCCTCGCCTCCTACGTCCAGGCGAAGCAAACTGGTGCCAGCGGCAACTTCTGGTCGTGGTGCGAACGTGGCGACCCACTGAGCTGGCCAGCTAGCAGCAAGCGCCTAGCTATGACTGAATCAGAGACACTACGCAACAGTCGCCACGCAGAGTCGCGCATTTTCGAGATCGATCCGGCGGTGGGACTAGGCCCGCGCACCTATATGGAGGCTCACATAAAGGTAAGCGAGGGAGGAGGTGCACTTGCTCCGCGCATCTACTTCTACGATGACACCGACGGACCTACTGGCCGTGTCCATGTTGGATTTGTCGGTCCACACCATCTCGTACCCAACTCAAAGGCTTAATTCTCACGTACATCGGTGCGTTGGTGTCTGAAATGCAATCGCAGCACACGATGGCGGTCGGGCATTGCCCCAGACAGTTGGGAGGGTTCTGCGGGCTTCGCGCGGTTACCGCCAGCCGTCGACACTGATCCTCAACCAGCAACCTCACCGGCCGCCGCCAGGTGCCCGCCCCGCGCGCCTCACCCATCGAGCCTTTTTGTCCGGTTACATTCGTTGGCCGCCGGATCTTGGTTCTTGATGGGGGCAATGAGCTCAATGCTGGTGGTCGTGGTCGGAGACGACGGGGTGGTCCGTCGCGTCGAGCCTTCCGAGCTCTCCCGCTTCGCGCAGGTACTTGCGCAGCTGCCGCCGGCGGTCTCGGTTGGCGAGCTCGTCGAGCGGTATCTGGCGCTCAAACCTCACAGAGCCGCCGGCTCACCCAAGCCGTGCCTGTCGGCCGCGCGCGAGATCGGTGTACCGCATCGCCTTTGTGGCAATTCAGTGGCACCACCGACTCGCTACGCCCGGTAATCGACATGAACTAGTAATGTAGGCAGACGGCCGAACGCTAGGAGCTCGCGTGAATGTAGAAATCTTCGGGCTAATCGCGTCTATTGCAGTTGCACTCACAGGTTTTGTCGCATTACTCATCGCGCGTCGCCAGGCGAGACATGCGCGAGATCAGGCCGAGGCCGCGAGGCGTCTGACTGCCATAGAAGAGGAACGCCTGATGCGGGAACGTGAAGCACCACGATGGGGATCAACTCTGCAAGGCGATGACAGAAAAGCCCCTAATGATGCACGAAACCAGCAACACGACCATTCCTCTGTATCGCATCCGCAACTTAGCGCGACATATCAATCTGCTCCGAAACGCGGCTTCATGGTTTTCAACAAAGATCACCGCACGTTCGAGCAACTCATGCTAGAGATCGACTGGAATAGGACGATCCCAAGAACGATAGCCGGCTTTCTAGACTGGTATTGGGCGAGCTACCAGATCAAGGTTGACCGCATTGAGCCGATGTCCTATGCTTTTGTGCCAATCGTAAAGGATCCTGGCACCCCCTTGGGCATCGTGTATTTGAACTGTGCGTTCAATGATTCGAGTGGACAACGCTGGACCGTACACCTGGAGGTGGAGGTAACAGAATAGGATTCAGGGGCTGAGTCTCGGCACCGCCGCCGCTCGGACGTGGTTGGCCATGTCAATCGGCGGAATCCCGGGCACGCGCCGGTGCGACGCTGGGCACGGCGGCCTGCCACGAGCGGCGGCTCCGGCGGGCCGGCGATTTGAGGACGGTGGCCGCGAGTGGCGACGACGTGTTCAATGCGTTGGGACTGGGCCCACCGTCGAAGACATCGGGGGTGCTGCCGGTGAGCCGCTGTCATGTGTCGCTCTTTGTTACTGTCGATGTCGCGCGCCGCCGTGCGCCGATTGCCCGACCGCGGTTCTGCCGGGCTGCTCTGGGTCGGCGTGGAGCGGTCGCGTCGAGCTCCCGCAACCTGACCCGTTGCCGTTTGTCGTCAGTGCGATCCACTGCACCGGGCGATCCGGGTGCACGGGCACCGCTGCAGGGATGTCGCGACGCCGAGGCCGGCGGCCAGGCTTCTTGATCGAATTGACAACCGCGACGGCGACGGGTGGGCCACAATAGCTTCGGGGGTTGGGGCATGAGCCCCGTGAAGCGTTGGATCGCGCTGGCCGTCTCCGGTTGGTGGCGACGGCGGGGCTGGTCTTCGGCATCTTCTCTCCACCGGAATGGCAGGGCTGGCCAGGCATGTCTGGTGTGCAAGACGAACCAGGCTCGCCAGGGTGGTCAGCTGCGTCCGGCGTAAGGGGCTGACCGGGCGTGTCGGGGCTGTGGCCCTGCGGCAGGGCAGGCCGGCGATGAACGAGCCGGCCGCCGCCGAATGGCGACCCGACCCTCTTTTGACCGTCGACGATGTCGCCGCCTGGCCGGGCAAGCCCAAGAACACCCTTTACGCCTGGCACAGCCGAGGTAAGGGACCGCGGCCATCCGGGTCGGTAACACGCTGCGCTACCGACGCAGCGAGGTCGAACGCTGGCTCGACGCACACACCGATCCGCCGTGGTGAGCCGTGGCCCGACCTCCACTACCGATCGGTACCTGGGGCAGCATCCGCACCGAGATGCGCGGCCCTAACCGATACCGCGCCCGAGCCCGATTCCGGGACTACGACGGCAAGACCCGTGACGTCGAGGCCACCGCCAGTACTGGCCCGGCCGCCATCCGGGCGCTGAAGGAGAAGCTGCGCGACCGCGCCACCCCGAACGACGACGAGATCACCAGGGACACCCGCGTCCGCACGCTCGCCGACCTGTGGATCGAAGAGATCACCACGGAGGAACGCGTCAAACCGCAGACCATCAACAATTACAAGACCAGCCTGCGAAGCGCGATCCTGCCCGCCCTGGGCAGCTTGCGCATCCAGGAGGCCACTGTGGGCCGCCTCGACAAGTTCCTGCGCACGGTCGCCGAAATCGTCCAGCGGCCCGCCAGGGCCGCGAACGTGGTCCTCGGTCAGATGTTCGCGTTGGCGGTACGCCGTGGGGCGCTGATGACCAACCCCGTACGCGAGACCGGGCGACTGCGGAACCCACGCAGTAAGGCTGCGGCGCTGACCGAGGAGCACCTGCAGGCTGTCCGCGCGGCGATCCGCCAGTGGCAGCAGCCTGTGGCCGGCAAGCCGGGACCTCGGCAGAACGGCGACCTGGCCGACGTCGTCGACCTCATACTCGCCACTGGCGCCCGCATCGGCGAGATCCTCGCCCTGCGCTGGGACGACCTCGACCTGGCTGCCGAACGTCCAACTGTGACCATCTGCGGCACCCTCGTCTACGTCAAGGGCAAGGGGTACTTTCGGCAGGAGTGGACCAAGAGCGACGCCGGCTACCGGACACTCGTCTTGCCCCGGTTCGCTGTGCGGATGCTGCGGGCCCGCAAGGATATCGCTGCCGACAAGGCTCGGGACGCGGTCTTCGCCTCGCGGCGCGGCACCTGGCTGTCGCCGCACAACGTCCGCCGGCAATGGCGCGGGGCCCGCGCCGACACCGGCCTCGAATGGGTTACCCCGCACACCCTCCGCAAGACCGTCGCCACCGTGATCGCCCAGGAGGCCGACACCAAGAGCGCCGCAGCCCAGCTCGGCCACGCCAGTGAGGGAATCACCAGCACCTACTACATCGCCAAGCCCGTCCTCGTCTCGGACGTCTCCGAAATCCTCGAACAGTTCGCCGCCAGGGACAGGTAGGGTCTGATCTTCGCGGCGACAGCCCGAGCGGGTGGACTGGTGGCGTGGTCGGGTTCAGGCGCTTCGACCGCCGGCTTCGGCGATACGCCGTGCGACGGCGTCAGCCGCCTCACGGTGTAGATGCTTGGACACGGACTGGTACGCGTCGCGGGTCAGCGTGGATGTGGAGTGGCCGAGTTGCTCCTGCACGACCTTGATGTCTATGCCGGCGTCGAGGGCCATGGTGGCCGCGACGTGTCGTAGGTCATGCAGCCGCACTGGCGGGAGGTCCGCGTCGCGGACCAAGCGGCGGAACCGCGCTGAGACCGCGTTGGGATGCCACGGCTGTCCGTCGGGACGGACGAAGAACAGCCCGGTGGCGGGCCAGTCAGGGCCGGCGGCGAGCTGCCGGGCCGCCCGGTGGGCCTTGTAGGCGGCCAGCGCCGCGAAGGTATCTGCATCAAGGACGAGGAGCCGGTTGCTGGCTCTGCTCTTGGGCGGTTTCTGGCAGATCGTGTTGCCGAACGCGGTGATCTGGTTGTTGATGACGACTTCGCGTTTGGCGAGGTGGACGTCGCGGTCGCGTAGGCCACATGCTTCGCCGCGGCGGGGGCCGCGGTAGGCGATGAGGTGGAACAGGGGGTGCAGGTCCGGGTCGTGCGCGGCGGTATAGGTGAGGAAGCTGATGAGGTGCTCGCCGGTCCACACCATGACGGGACTGGGCACTGTTCCGCTCAGACGCCACTCGGCGACGCGTTCGTCTTCCCAGATCATGGGGAGCGCCCGACGGTAGGGCGTCTTGACCAGGGTGGCCGGGTTCGTCCCAGCGATGAGTTCCTCCGCGAGGGCGTCGTTGAGGGCCTTGCGGAGCGTGCCGCGGATCCGTTGCAGGGTGCCTGGACCGGTTATCCGCCTACCTGTCGCGCCGATGCGAACCTGCGGGTCCGGGCTCGCTTTCGCGGCGAGCAGCTCGGCGTTGGAGGTTTGGATTGCCTGGAGCATTGCTCTGATGTGCCGTGGACGGATTTTGTCTACAGGCAGGTGTCCGAGGTGCGGGATGATATGGACTCGGATGTGTGACTCGTAGCCGGCGACGGTGGTGGCCTCGACTGTGAGACCTGCTAGCCATTCGGTGAGGTATTCGGCCAGGGTGGGAATTCCGGTTAGGGAAAGGTCAGCGCGGATTCGCCGACGTACGTCCTCAATGTCGGGCAAAGGCTGACCCGCTCGGATCGTGGCAAGCAGCAGCTCAGCGACATCATCACGGCGAGCCTGGTCGTGCCCGGCGAGTCTGAGCACGTCCCGGGCAAGGTCGAGTGTCTCGGTGGCCTCGCTCCTGCTGCCGAAGCCGCCGCGGCGGAGCTGTCGCCGTCCCCCGTCCAGGCGACGGGGCAACTCAAGCTGCACATACCACAGTCCGTGCTCAGAACTCCAGGAACCGCTGCTACGCCGCAATCTTGGACACGCCCGACCCAACACTCTTCCAGTCAGTGCGTCGCGGCATACGCATCGTTTATACAAGGATCCGTTGATCACAGCGTCAGGCCTTTCTGTTCCCAATTGGCAGCGCACTTGGGCCCGCCAAGCGCCAATTGGCGCTCACCTCAGGTCGAGCGCTATTCAGCGATTGATCAAATGCACTATTTGCCGTGTAGGTGAATGCCAAATGTATAGGCAGGTTTGATGGTCGGTCTCCTACCGCAGCGTCCCGGCTTCTTGAGACTTGATGCGCGCGTCAGATGGAGCACCAGAACCTATGGGATAATTTAGACACTACCCACTACCCGCCCCGGGCTATCCCAACCTGGCGAACCTCGGCGGTCGTGTTCGGTCAGGGCGGCTCGGCCGTCACCAGGTCCAACGACACCACTGCGCCCAGGCGGCGGGCAGTCACCCGAGGGCAGGTATCGTGAGCCTGCCGGCCCTCGTACCTCAGGAATAGAGCAACGGCTTCTCGCCATGGAGAGCGTCATCGGTCCCGACGAGCAGCCCGAGTCGCCCCGTCGAGCCGGCAACGCCCGACAAGTAACGCCGCCGCTCATCAACCGTCTCGTAGTACAGCGCTGGTTCGAACGCTACAGGATGCTGAACGGCATCGATGGCCCGTCCACCGAGATGTACGTGTTTGCTTCCGGCGATGAGCAGGCCACCCACAGGTGGCGGGGACCGTGCGTGCACCTGATCTCGTAAAGCAGCGCCCGCCGATGGCAGCGGCAAGAGTGCGCGCCAACGCGAGGACGCGAGGAACTGTCGCTGTTCAGGCATCCTCGGGTGTATGCCTGGCCAGGAACTCGTCGACTGCCTGACGGATCAAATCTGAGCGTCCCGCCTTGTCGTTACCCGCCAGCTCGTTTAGCCGCTGAACTGCCGCCGCGGAGAGCCGTACTCCGGTCACGATCATCGGTATTCTCTCCGGGTTCGGCACCGGACCGAGGTCCGGACCTACGGCGGCATCGCGCAACAGTTCCGAGATGTCCCCTCCGCCGTCGAAGTAGGCCACCAGCTCTTCCCGACTCATCGTCCTCGGGTCCCGGTGCACCGTCATCGCGTCCCCCTCCATCCACTCGTTCGCAACCGAGCTGGCCCGAACGGCCTGTGGCGCCCGATGTCGGCACACGACGGCGGGCTCGTCGGCGTCGTGGGTCAGGCGGCGCGGAACTGTACGTAACGTTCCTCCAGCCGCTCGGGGTCGGGGTGGTCGCGGCCGGAGCGGGGCAGAAACATCTTGGCGCCGTGCATTTCCTGCAGGCCGTGGCGCAGCATCGGCCCGTCGATCTCGGTAAGAATGTCCTGGCGGACCTCCACGACGCGGTCGGGTCGGATGCCGATGATGTCGGCGTCGTATGCAGCGTGGTGGATCTTGCACATGGCCAACCCGTTAGGGACGACCGGCTCACCGTGCGGGTGATGGTCGGGCAGGATGTGTGCGGCGTCCAGCAAGGGCGCGTGCCGCAACCGGCACAACGCGCACCGCGACTCGTAGGCGCGCAGGACCTTGGGACGGAACAGCACCTGGTGTAGCCGCTGCAGGGTCAGCCGGCGGGTGTAGCGGCGGTCCAGTGGCGTCTCGGCACTGTCGTCCTCGTCGTTGGGGTACTGGCCGAGGTCGACGCCGAACTCGTGTGCCGACTGGTCTTCGTCCACGAGGTACACCGGGTAGATGGCTTGGTAGACGCCGCGGGCGACGGGATAGAAGTAGGCCAGCGGGGCTTGCCGTCGCATCGCCTCACGCAGGGCCCGGTTATCCGGGTGGTTCGGGTCGGTGCCGCGCCACTTGTAGCGCAGGCTGCCGTCTGGGCCGACCTCGTCGGCGTAGGGTGCCGCAGCACCGGGCGGGGTCCAGGTGGTGCGGATAGTCAACGCCGCATCGAGTTGCGCCGGCTTGCGGATGCCGGGCTGGACGATCAGCCGCATCGGGGCGTCCGCGAACCTGAACGAGTTGATCACATCGGAGGGGACGCCGTCCGGGTGAGCGGCGCTGACCCGGGCCAGATGGGCGAACATCGCCGCGCGCAGCTGCGCGTCCAGATCTCCACTGCCGCCCACACGAGCTTTATAGTCCACCGCCGGCGGGCGGGGACTCGGACACGCGGCTGTAATCGATGGGCGTCCGGCGGCTGCAGAGCCTTTCGGTGAGACGTCGCCGGAACCGCTCGGTCGGAGTCCGGCATACCGCGCCCGCTCTGGTTCGGCGACACGTGCAAAGGAGTGCCTCGTCGAAGCAGTAGGTCCACGTGTGCTCGGACGCAGCGGCAATGGAGAGCAGCGCCGACCGGTGGCCGTCGGTGACGATCCGCAACGATTGGCACCAGATCCAAGATCGTCTTGGCGTCATCAGCCTGACCGGTTTCGTGCTCCGCCGGTCGGCGGTGGGACGGTCCGCGGCCGTCGGCGCTTGTCGCTCCCCGGTGACCATCAGCAAACGCTGGCAGGTAGCCTAGGGAGCCGCGCCCTCGTAGCTCAGGGGATAGAGCATCGGTTTCCTAAACCGTGTGTCGCAAGTTCGAATCTTGCCGGGGCACTCCTTTGGTCTAGCAAATGGCCTCTGAACTGGCTTTACTTGAGTTGGTCGATCGGTCATCGTAGACAGTGATGTGCCGCCCGGGCCGCCGTTAGCCGCCCATCCACAAATACGTGCAATGATCTTGGTCAAGTTTTCCCAGGTCAGAGTGCATGCGATACGGAGCCGCGGCAGGTGACGGCCCCGTACCCCGTCCACCGCACGGCGCAAGAGCCGCCTCGATCCGGCCATTCATGATTCCCCGGTTCCCGTCGATGCACCTCGCGTAGACCCGGAGCAGCACGTCGGCAGAGTGCCCGGCTCGCTCAGCGTCGGGCGCCGGGACGCCCGCGTGGTTGTGACGGTCATTGGTGGCCCCGTCGGGGCAGTGGTGGGTGGCCCCGGTGGTCGTGGACGGTTGGTGCGAGGTGACGGTGCGCGCGTTCCGGGTGTTGTGATGAAGGCTGATATGTGGGGCGGTTGATTTTGGCCCGGGTGGGGGTTAGGAGGGTTGTTTTCGGGGTTTCTGGGTGGCGGGTTCGCTGGTTTCGGGGTGCCAGTGATCGATGTCTTCGGGCCAGGGGGCGGGTCGGCCGTGGTCGTCCCAGAAGCCGGTCTCGGTGCCGTTGGCGGCGAGGGCGGCGTTGCGCCTCGCGCGTTCGGCTGGGCCGGGGATGGTGAGGTCGCCGGGTGTGTCACTCATGCTGCGGTCCGCGGCCAGGGGTGGTGCTGTTGTCAGTGGCGAGGCTGGGTCTGTTCGACGATGGTGGTTCTGGTGCGGGCGAGGCGGTAGGACTCGGTGCCGGTCTGGATGATGTTGCCGCCGAAGGTCAACCGGTCAACGATCGCGGCGCAGAGCCTTGGGTCGGTGAAGGTTTTGGTCCAGCCGGAGAACGCCTCGTTGGACGCGATCGCGACGGAGGCCTTTTCCTCGCGTTCGGTGAGAACCTGGAAGAGCAGTTCGGCGCCGCGTTTGTCGAGTTCCATGTAGCCGAGTTCATCGATGCAGAGCAGGTCGACGCGGCCGTAGCGGGCGATGGTCTTGGTGAGCTGCTTGTCGTCGGCGGCTTCGACGAGTTCGTTGACGAGTTTGGCGGCCATCACGTAGCGGACCCGGTAGCCGGCCATCGCCGCGGCGGCGCCCAGGCCGATGAGTAGGTGGCTCTTGCCGGTGCCGGAGTCGCCGATGAGGCAGAGTGGTTCGCCGTTGCGGACCCAGGCGCAGGACGCCAGCGTGTGGATCATCGCGGGGTTGACAGCTGGGTTGGCTTCGAAATCGAAGTCCTGCAGCCACTTGTCACGGGGGAAGCCTGCGGCGCGGATGCGCCGTTCAGAGCGGCGCCGGTCCCGTTCGTCGCACTCAGCGAGCAGCAGTTCGGCCAGGAACCCGCGATAGGTCAGCTGCTGGCGTTTCGCGGCGTCGGCGACGTCACCGAAACGGCCGCGCAGCGTGGGCAGGCGTAGTGCCCGGCAGGCTGAGTCGATCGCGGCGTCGGCGGCCTGTTCGGTCAGGCCGCGGCCGCGTTGGGCGAAGCCGGCGGCCAGAGTCGTGGCGCGGGTCGCGGTCATGACACTCTCCCGGTGGACGGCGGCGCGCCACCAGCGCGTCGCAAGGTGAGCAGCTCGTCGTAGCGGGCGACGCTGGGCAGCGGCCGCGGGTCTGGTGGCAGGCCACCGATCACCGCGGCCGGGTCGGCCAGACGGCGTTCGGTGAGGCTCACGACCTGGGCGACCGGTTGATCCGACGGTGGCCAGAGCGGCTGGGTCCGGCGGGGTGACTGCTGGGTGCGTTTGCGGGCCTCGACCGCAACCACGTCAGCGGTGCTCGCGCCGACGCGCAGCGCGGCTTCCAGCCCGGTGACAACGTCGGCGTGGGGCAGGTGGCGGTGCAGCAGCAGCACCTCGACCAGGGCCCGGGTGCCGCCGGCGTCACCGTGGACCCGGCGGGCGGCGGCCCAGAACGCGTCGTGGGCCGAGGTGAACCAGCCGTTGGAGCGGGCCTGAGCGAGCACGGTCGCGCCGGGCAAGGCACCGGGTTTGCGGGTGAACACCTCCAGGTAGTGATCCAGCACCAGCGTTTGGGAACCCTTGACCACCGAACGCGCGTGCCGGGCCACCTCCCGCCGGCCGTCGAAGATGACCAACTCGGACGCGCGCAGCAGGACCCGGACCTGCCGGCCGATCAGCCCAGCGGGCACCGAGTAGTAGCAGCGCACCGTGACCCGGGCGAAGCGGTCGACCCGCGGTTGCAGCCACTGCCCGGTCTCGAAGGCGTCGCTGGGCAGCGGGCGCAGCAGTGGCACCTCGACGGCGAAGTCCTGCCCGATCGTGCTGGTCTTGCCGGTGATCCGCCGCGCGTCCTCGGCGGCGTCGACCTCGTCGATGACCGTGTTGAGCACGGCCAGGCTGTCGATCACCGGCATCGGGGTCAAGTGGGTGCGGCGGAACCGGCCGACCTCGCCCTCCACGCCGCCTTTCTCGTGCGCACCCTCGATGCCGGGGATGCAGTAGAACGGGTCGAAGCCGTAGTGCGAACGGAACGCGATCCAGTGCTCGGACTCGGTGCGGTTGCGGCCCAGCAGCACCCGCGACACCGCCGAGCGCAGGTTGTCATAGCGGATCTGCCCGGTCGGCACCCCGCCGATCGTGGTCAACGCGTGGACGTGACCCTCGATGAACGCCTCCTGCCCTTGAGAGGCGAACACCCGATGCACGGCCTTGCCGGAGAACGACAGCCGGAACGCGAACAGAAAGCACTTCGTCTTCTCCCCGGCCAACTCGACCCAGACCTCGCCGAAATCAACCTCGGCCTCCGCACCGGGCGCGTGCGACTGCAGGATGAACGCCGCCGGGCGCGCCCGGCCGGCCAAGGCGGCGATCTCTGGCCTACGCCGGCGCACATAATCACGCACTGCCGAGTACGACAGCCCAGTCACCCCATGCTCGCCCAGGAGCCGATCATGGATACGCCGAGCCGTATGCCGCTGCTTGCGCGGCGCATCAAGATCGACCCGGAGCATTCCGTCAATCACCGACCGGACCGGATCAAGCTTCGGCGCCTGAGCCACCCGAGGCTTCCGCGGCGCCGGAACCGCCGACCGCAAAGCCTCCCGCACGGTACGCCGATGCACCCCATGCCGCTCAGCCAGCGCACGGATCGACAGATCCTCCCGACGTGCGTCACGCCGGATCGCCTCGAACAGCTCCACCCGGGATCTCACCAGGCCCCCAACCACCAACCGACACGAAATCGCAGACACTCAGCCTGACGGTGGGGCCAGGATCAACTGTCACGAAACAGCGCCCATGTCACCCGGGTGGGGCCAAACATGACCGTCACGAGTTACCAGCAGACCAGGACCGGGGCCAACAAAGACCGTCACACCAATAGATAGCCATCAACAAAACCGGGGCCAAACATCAACGTCCCGGTGGGGCCAACGAACTCGGTCAGAACCAGCCCGCGTGGCGAGGATCGGCCGACCGGCGAGAGGCGACTCCACCCGATCCGGCGGCAGGCCCAGCGCCCATGCGTCGTCCCACACGCGTGAGTACGTGGAGGCGGCGGCGACGTTCCCGTGGTCGCTGCGGTACCGCCGGCCGTCGTCGGCGACGCCGACACGCTCGATGTGCTCGTGGAGGATCACCACCGGCTCGGGAGGGATGGGCACCGCCCGCGTCTCCGTCTCGGCTCGATGCTTGAGGCCGCGGTCGTTCGTGGACCTCACCGCTGTCGGTGTAGCGCTTGCCTGCCGCCGACCGAGACTTCTCTACCATGCGATGGCCCCAGCCCTCAGCGGGGAGACTGAAGGCACGTTGCCGATACCCGGCGCCTCGCCCGGGCGGAGAGCTGCGAGGTACAGGCATGCGAAGAATGGATGCCGACGAGCAGAAAAAACTGCCCCACCAGTTGACCGACGTCGACAGGCCTAGTTTTCAAAGATTGCCAGGATATTCAGTCCCGGACCGCGTTTCAACGTACCGACGACGCGCAAGCCATGTTCGTGTCCCCTAAGCACGGTGGAGTACGCATAGATTCCGGTTTCGTATCGCCCGCGACCACGTACCGAAAGGTGAAGAGATTCATGCTCGGTCATCGGTAGCCGATAGTCTACCCATCGCGGCAACCCACCCTCCCCGATACCAGACTCGAGCACATTCATTGCGACGATGGGCTTGTAGTTGTTGGAATACCATTTCCAGTATTCACGAGTAGCGTTCGAATCATCTTCTGCCGGATACGTCGGCGGCAAGGTCCGAACCGTCTTAGAAATTCCTCCAGCCAACTCGTCGAACAGCGTGACAACTTTTCCGTTAGCATGCTCGACTGCAAGAGGAATAATTGGCAGCCCGGCAGGAACCTCGAAGAACACGAGGGCACGGGGTAACTGAGTAACATAGGCTGCGTCAAGCACAGGCCCATAGTCGTCAGCCCCGATGGAGCAAACCCTGTCGGGGAGATTCGCCGAGTAGTGCAACGCAAGCTGGATCAACTGACGATGGGGGGTCTTGATCGGACGAAGTTCAATGACATCGCCTCTTTCCTCTTGAGTGGAGCGCTCTTTACCGCGCGTACCCTCCACATTTGCTCGGGCATCAAGAAACGGGAAGATGGTCGCAAGCAAGGCGGACGTTCCCAATCGCAACCCCGCCTTACCGGTTACGCTCGTCTTGCTAAGCTTCATATCTTTGGTGGAGATCGATATTTTATCAGTTTCACTCTCGGGCATTACGACGGCATCATAGAAGGCCGAAACTTTGCTCCGAATCTATGAAAAGCGGTGCATCCGCAAGCCATGCAAGCGGCACTTCGGAAGAGTTCGAATGGTTTGCGGCAACGTCTCCCATTTGAGCACCCCTTCACCAAATCGGAAGTAGCAGGTCATGCACTTACACTACCTACCGCGCCACAGGCGTGCCTAGGAGCACCATCTTTCGTATAGCGCGTGGAGTCGAATCCACTGGACTGTGTTGGGTTGGCTGACGCATCCGGCAGCCTCAGAGCCCGCCGACATCGACACTTGGCTATTCGGTCTGTCGGCGAGTGATGGCTAGCGTGGCAGCGCGTAGCAGCGATGCTGATCCACTGCCGTCGGCTTCCCGCACTATGGCGTCTGGCCTGCAGTGGGCGCGGATGAATCCGGTCGCGGCGTGGGTGGCGCATCGGGTGGCCATGACGATGGCGTCGGCCTTGCGGATCCATTGTTTGAACTGCCGGCTGCCGACGTGGTCGTGACTTGCGGTCACGGTGACTTGGGGGCTTGCAGTTGGAGTTCTGCGCGCACACGATCGAGGACCTTTTCGTCGAGGGAGTACAGCAGCAGTTCTTGTGTCGGTACGTCCGGTAGAAGGTTGATCGTGCCGTGATCATCCTGCCGAGGCCAGGTCAGTGTTGCGCCCAGTTCTGCACTCAGCCGTGCCGCGAAGGTCAACTGATCGGCATCGAGCCGCTTGGGATGGTCAGACAGTGGCCGTAGAAGTTGGTAGGCAAGCCGAAGCCTCGCCTCTTCGTCCGGGTAGGGGGCGCTGGCTAGGAGGTCGGCGAGGTCGAGCACAACTGTGGCGCGGTCGGGTCCGACCCACCGGGTTGCTTCGGCGGCCAGGTCGTCGAGCAGCCGCGCATAGGTCGAAGCGTCTGGGCTGGCCCGGAGGAATATCTCCGCCAGCGCAACGATGCCGGCGAGATCACCTGGGCTGAAGCGATCATGTGTGAGGGCGTTGCTGAGGAACTCGCGGGCCGTTTTGGCGGCTGGTCGTCGGTACTGATCCGAATCGACGAAGGCGCCGACCAGGTGCCAGGCGTGTCCCGCCGCTTCGTCATCGAGTTGCTCGAGGGCGGCGGCGATGTCGGCGTCGGCGTCGGCCGCAGCGGGCCAGGAGCGCCACAACTCCTGGTCGATGATCTCGCGGTTTGCTTCCTGCCCGGCGAGGCTGGTGATGCACGCTAGCCAGGACTTGGGGAGGGCTGGGGTATCAGGTTCGGCCTGGTCGCCATCTGGCAGGCCGTCGGCTTCTAGGGCTGTTAAGGGCTCCCGGTAGTGAATAGCGAGGCCGGGAGCCAACCGCTCCACCGCGGCGAGCATTTCTGGGCTCTGGCGGAGGAACTCGCCGATCGGGGTACTGTCGGCGATCCAGGCGGCCATGGCGAGCACCGTCAGAGATTCTGGGCTGAGGTCGGTAAGGGCTCCTTCCATCAGCGCCGGCACCAGGGTTCCTGCCTCGATGAGACGCATTCTGGCCGTTTGCAGGTCGCCGGTGGACAGGGGTTCAGCGAGTGCCGTTGCGTACACCGCGCCGAGGATCGCGTTACGCACTGGGACGGGTGGCCGTGTGGTGGCGACGTCGACAAGATCGGGCAACCGCAGTAGCTCGCTGCTTCTCCCAAGTCGTGCGAGCCGCTTGATCCTCAGATGGCTAAGGTTGTTGGCGTTCAGCCCCCCGGTTGCGGTGAGCTGGTCGAGGACCTCGGCGGAGGCGGCGTTGGCACCTGAGGCCAGCGCGATCTCGAACTGTGCCAGGAGTCGACCTACCGGGACCGGTGCGTGCCAGGATCGGTGTGGCCGCACGGCGAGGGTCTGCTGCATTAGGCGTAGGGCGTCCCACATCCTCTTTTCGACAGCCCGTGGGCTTTCGATGACGAAGATGAGGCGGTGGCCAGCGAAACGGACGACGGCCTGATCGATTGGGTCCTCGTCAGCCAACTGTGTCGGTAGGCCATCGAACCGCGCGTAGGTGGGACCGACGAATGCTTGAAGCAGTTCGGACACTGCGCCGGCGTGACGGGCATCCCGCGGGATGACGTACGCGGCCCACTGGCGCGTTTGCGGGTTTTGTCGCGGCAGGACGATGGGAACGCCGGCGCCGTGGCGAAGGACCTGAAGGTACGGGGCTAGGCGGCGGCCGATGGCCGAGTTCGGGTCGCGATCCGACCACACCGGATTGGCGGGGCCGAAGAAGGCTTCGATGAAGATGTCGACTGCGTGGCCGTAGTCGCCGACGTTGGGTTCGGTGTTCATGCGTCGGCTCCGAAGCGTCGACGCAGGTCAACTCGTGTATTCGCGGCGACCTGGTCGTTGATCTTGTAGGTGACCGCCTCATCGTTGATCTGCATCCCGCGGACCGTCAGGTTCATCGATCCAGTGAGTAGCCAGTCGTCGCCACAGAAGGTCTTTTCGTGTACGTCGTCGTCCTGGACGACGTACACGTTCTCGGCCTTTGCTAGGCGCCGCAGGCGGCGCAGGAAGGTGTCGTTGTGGGCATCGGGACGGGTGACGACATTTAAGGTCGCACCGCTGTGGGTCAGCAGTGCGAGCACCTCTGACAGTTGATACATGCGGTTGGTTGCCTCGATGAAGACGCTGTCGTATCCGCCGGTGGTGTTGTCGATGGCGTTGACATCGCTGATCCACGGCGAAACCAGCCACAGGATCCTGCTGGGCGACACAAGTTCGGCGACGAGGACGGTGGTCAGGATCTTGTCGATGCGTAACCCTGTGGTCCGGCCGGTACGCACTACTCGTTCCAGCATCACTGTAGTGCCTCGCGGATCTCGATATTCGCCCGGAGTTGGCCGGCATCGCGGACCACGGTGGTGACCTCCCCATATACCCGCAGCACGTCTCGGTCGATCGCGACCGCGGGTACGGCCTGCAGGGCGGCCCTGAACTCGCGTGCGTGACTAGCCGGTGCGACGAGAGTTAGGGCGCCACGTTTACCGACTTCGGTGGTGTACTGCTTCAACCATTCCGGGTCTGTGACTTCGACGGTGGGCAGCCGTTCGTCGTGGGCGGCCTGGACCAGAAGCCGGTCGATCAGCGGTGGCCCGGCGTAGGGCTGGTAGTGCTGCAGGTGCTGGGCGCGGGCACGGTTGCCGCGGGGCCACAGCAGGCTGAAGACCTGGTCGGCGGTGAGGTTTGGCCCGCTCAGACCGGGCAGGGTCATCCGGCCGGCACCGACCAGGTACGCCAATGTCGTGGCGTCGATCTCGATACCGAGTCGCTCCTGTAGCGCATCCCATTCCCGTACCAGGGCCAGGGTGGTGGTGTCCGTGGCGCGGGTGCTGCCTGGTCGCAGCAGTCGCGCGGAGAGGGCGGCGACCGCCTGATGGCGGGGGTAACCGTCGAGCGCGGTCCACGCCTCACGCAACTGGCGCAGGGCGGCGTCCGCGTCGTGCGCTGATCGCGCCTGGCGGAGCGAGTCCATGGCCTGCGCTGCCGCACCGGTGGGGTGGGTGACGACGTGCTCGAGCAGGCGTACAAGTGACTCGTGCACGTGTTCGTAGTCGCTGGGGCCGAGTGCGCTGTCGACGAGCGCCCAGAAACGGCGCGGATCTTGCGCGTAGTAGATGGCGAACTGCTCAACGATGCCTAGGCCGCCGAGTGAGGTCTCGCTGAGCCAGATCGTAGCGGCAGCGTCGGGTTGGGCCGTTCCCTGGATGTCAACGATGAGGTCGCGGTCCTGGGCATCGGGGCAGGCGCGTTGCGCCGCGGCGAGGATCGCGGCGGCGATGGTGTCCTGGTAGACCCTGCGGGCGAGGTTTGCGCTGCTGGCGGTGACGTCGGCCGCCCACAGCAACCGTCCATGGTGGTCCAACCGCTCGATGACCCTGGCGTCGTGGCTGAGTTCGGTCAGTGTGGTGACGAGCCGCTCGGGCGCGGTGCTGCCAGGGGTGGCGTCTCGGTACAGCACACGCAAGATCTCGTCGATGTCGGCTCGCCACGCTCCGCCGCGTAGCGCGGAGTGAATTGTTTCGCTGCTCTGGTCGGCGCGGTGAGGTTGTGTGGCGGCGAGTGCGTACGCGGTGGTGTAGACCAAGCTCAGCCAGGTGCGTTGGAAGGTGTTCGCGACTTGGTCGAGTTCAGTGTCCTCAGCAAGGGCTGTCGTGAATGCGAGTAGGCGCCACTGCGGTGAGCGCAGGTAGTTGATGACCGTGTCGCGTTGCAAGTCAAGGGGTGCGAGACGAAAGCTGACCGCGTCGACGGTGAGGCGGAACCCGAGGGCGGCTGGTTGGCCGTCGAAGGTGTAGCGGACGCTGCTGGCTTCAGTACGGTTCGGGCGCGTGTACGTGGTATCGCATTCGGCGCCGATCGTCATGCGTCGGACTTCTGCCGAGTTGCCGGCGGCGCTGGTAGCGAACCCGACGGAACTGATGCGTGTGCCCCAGGCGGAGGGCTGCGGGACATCGGCCGCGAACATGCCGCTGGTAGGTGCGAGCACCTGAGAGGCCCAGTTCGGGATGCCCTGTGATCGGGTGTCGATATCGGCTGGTGGTCGACGCAGAGCGATCACGTGGGGTCGTAGCACCTGGACCGGTGGGTGGCCGTCTGGGCTCCAGACACCTTGTGGGGTGAATGCGGTGACGAACCTTCCGATGTCGAGGTTTCCGCCTGCGGATGCGTCGGGTAGCGCTACCCAGGTTCTGTCGTCGCTTCGACGGTATCCGTAGCGGCGGCTGACCTTGCCGGGCACGGCTTCGCGAAGTGCCCGTTCGATCGAGAGGGTTTCCTCCTCGTCGGTGAATGGCATTTCGAGGGTAACCTCGGGAACGTTGAGTGGTTCATACAGTGTTCCGGTGAGGAACTCGGGCAACAGGCTTCTCGGGTGCGCGCCAGGATCGACGGCTGCTGCGGGCCTCCAGGCCGAGCGCAGTCGGCGTAGCGCGGTTGGCACGACTCCCAGCAGGAGCGCACGGGGCTGTTCCCATAGCAGAGCTTGGGCTTCGTCCTGGCTGATGTCGAGAGCGCGACGCAGATGGTTGATCAGATTGTCTTGCAGCGCCGCGTCGGTGAGCAACTGCTCCAGAAGGTTGGCCAGCGGGGTGACGTAGTGGTCCGGTATCGGCCGGCCGCCGGGCACGGGCGCGGTCAGTACACGGCGCACATCGACGTGGTGCTGGCGCAGCATGGCGGCGAGCCAGTCAAGCATGGCCTGCGTGCCCTGGATCTTCAGGACGAAGCGGTTGCCGATGGGCAAGCGGGTGGCGGTGAGCTCGGGTGAGAACAGCGAATCGTATGCCTGGTAGGCCAGTCGGTCCCGGCCGTAGTCGGACAGGGTCACCACAGTCCAGGGCCGTGTGCCGCGGCGGCGGCCTGCCCGGCCGCGGCGTTGGATGAACGCGGCGGCGTCATGCGGGGCCTTGTGTTGAAGGACGAGTCCAACGCGGTCGTCGTCGTATCCAACCTCGAGTGACGCGGTGGCGACGATGAGATCGGCGTGTTGGTCGACGCCGGCGTCCTGCGAGGAGGTGCGTCCGATCTGGAGTTCGCCGACAGTGGCCATCGGGTCGAGGTCTCGGCCGATTTGCTTAACGAGATCCCACGACTGGCCGTCGGTGTACCTTTCGCTCCAGTGCTGCGCGTCGGGCGACCGCAGCCCTGCCAGCACGTTGCCGGCTCGACGTGTGCTTCGGCCGCCCTGCTGCCCTTCGGCGTCGCGCAGGTCGTCGTAGAAGCGGTTGGTCACGTCGAGGTCGTCTGTGAAGAGGAACCCCCTCGACCCGTGCTGGAACTCGCGGCCGGGCAGGTCCAAGACTCGGCCGTAGAGCATTGCGGTCTGTATTGACGTGGACAGTTGGCTCGCGCCGGACACCGGGTCGGAGCGGAGCGCGATGGCGTACTCCCGTCCTTCCTCCTCGAAATCGTTAGCCCCGGGGGTGATGTAGTCCACCGACGCGTCGGGCAGACCGGTGAGTTGCCCGAAGAACGCGGCGGCGTCGCGGAGGGTGGCGCTGAGCCCGACGATCGTCACCGGGGCACGCAATGCGTGGCGCCATCGGCGTAGCAGCAGGCCCACCTGGGCGCCGTGCATTCCGGTGTAGGTGTGGGCCTCATCGAGCAGGACGAGGCTGGGCCGCCGTGGTCCGAACCAGCCGAGCAGGGGCCCGAGGCCGGGATCGGTGGAGTTGCGGTTGAGCATTTCCGTGGTAGTGAACAACAGGTCGGGTGGCGACTGCCGAAGCGTGTCGCGGGTGAGGACCAGATCAGAGATCGTGGTGCCGCACGACGCCGTGGTGCACTGGATCCGCTCGCGGTTGTCCCCGCGGTCCTGCCTGCTCCACACCAGTTCTCCGCCGCATGCGGGGCATCTCAGGTAGGGGCAGAGCAGGTCGGTGCCACGCTCGGCCCAGCCGCGCCTGAGATGTGCCGCGGTGCCGGACTCGAGTTGCTGGAGGCTTTGGGGGGTGTCGCCGTAGAGGACGCCGATCCGCAGGGGGCGAGCGCCGCGCTGCTCCTGGGCAGCGTTGACGCGCATCGCGGCCTTGACTGCCTCACGGAGCTGGTCGCGGAGCAGTTCGATGCGGGGGTACAGGGCAAGGGTGTGCACGCCGGTGCCACCTGCCCAGGCACGGCCTGCCATCGCCAGGAAGGCCGGTAGGTAGAAGGTCAGCGTCTTTCCACTACCGGTGCCCGCGCCGACGATGACTCCGGCGTTGCGGCCGGCTCTGATAGCGCTCATGATCGCTGTCGTGCCGTCGACCTGGAAGCGGGCCAAGGCCAGGTCGCCCAACTGTGCTCGGGCGATGGCGGCGTCGTGGTCGGACCAGGCCGGTAGCCCGGCGAGTGTGGTCAGCGCGGCGTCGACTGGGACGTTGCGACTCGGGTAGCGGCGCCGGCTGACCTGCAGCCGGAAGTCGGCGACAAGTGTCCGGCCGTTCAGCCACCACCGTGGCGGTGGAGCGGCGGGCTGACGCAGTGAAAACAGTTGCCGGAGTCGGCTGGTGAGCCGGACCGTCTCGCCCATGCGTGTGCGGTAGCGCTTCGGAGATGTGTTGGGCACCGAGAACAGCAGCGCGGCGTCGAGCAGAGCCTCGCGGACCTGGTCGACGCTGGTGTCGGTGGGTGCGTCCGCGTCGCCGAGCCGTTCGGCGATAACGGTCATGACCTCGTCGTGAGCCAAACTGCCCGTGGTGACGCCCCACGTCAGTAGCGGCAGTTCAAGGTCTTCCAAGTCATCGAGAATCCTTGACAGGAAGCGACCGTCACGCCGCTGTGTCACCCACTTCTCCTTTGTACTTCGATCTGATCGGCGACCTCGTACCGACGCAGCAGCGCGATGTCGTCGTCCGACAGGTGGGCCAGCGTCGTCCGCTGCCCGAGGCGAGTCAGCAGCGTTTGCAGTTCGGGTGCCGGATCCTTGAGCGCATCAAGATCTTCCTTAAGCCCAGCGTAGACCGCGACGAACTCGACCACGTCGGAGCGAGAGGGGACATCGTTCTTGCCGACCTTGCTGAGCTTATTCAGTCTACCCAACCGCGCTTCCTCCGTGCGCCGCTCCACGGGGGGAAGCATGACCATGCGGTGCAGTGCTAGTTCCGCCATTCGCGCGGTAGTCCATTGTGACCACGCCTGCGACAGGCTGAGCTGCACGTCGCGGCGGACCGCCTCAATTTTCTCCTTTGCGGCTGTGAGGGCTCGCACGGTGGGCAGCCCGGCGTCCCCGGCCGACCGTTCGAGCGCCTCACGTCCTTGGTCGAGTCGAACTGGAGGCAAGTCCACGGCCTGTTCACGAAGGCGATCCGATGCACCCGATGCCGCTTCGACCTCGTCAAGGAGGGCGTTAAGTTCGTCCAGCCTGGTCAGGATCCGTTTGGCGTTCTCCTCCCCCGCTGCGCCAACTCGGAGTCTTTCCGCTTGGGCGCTCAAATCCCGGGCCTTGTCCAACACCGATCCGGGGTTCACTGCACACCTCCACCAAGGGCGCTCCAGCGACGGAGGAACTCCTGCACCCGCACGGCGGCGATCGCGCCAGATCCGCCAGCCCGCTGTTTGGCTGTGGCAAGTTGTTGCGTCAGCCAGGTGTCGCTTGCGGTCAGGAACTCACGGATGACTGCCAGATCGTGTCCTCTGTAGGCTGTCACCAGCTTCAGCGTGGCCCGGTACCGGGCATCTGTATCGGCTTCCGACTCGATTTGGCCCAAATGACGTTCGAGTCGATCAATTCGACGCCAGTCGCAGCGACGAGCGGCCTCAACGACGTTGCGGAAGGCTGCGAGATCGTCGGGTCCGAGCCCTTCGCGAAGGCCGTCGTCAAGCGCCTGCTCGACCGCGGTCATGGTGTCGCTGCCACTAACGCCAGTGGGAAGTCCGCGCCGGATGTCACCAAGCTCCTCGCGTAGCCGCGCGGCCTGCGCCTCGACGAGGCCGGCGAATTTGGCGAATCCGGCTACGGCCTCCTTAGCTACCCATTCCGGCAACCGGTCGGGTCGCCAGACCCACTCCTCGGCCGCTCGAGCAAGCAACGGCACAACCCGGGCCGCGTCCACCACGCGTACGTCTCCTCGGGTACCGCGGCGATAGCCAACGCTCTCGCGGAGCCTCGCAACGAGCTCGAGGCGTGCAGCCCGGTGGGCCTCCCACAACCCCACCCACGGCGCAACGCAGCCGTCCACGTCGCTGCGTTTCCACGAGGCGCCGTCGTCGAGGACAGCGTCAAGCAATTCAGGACTTGCCATCTCTGGCCATGCACGGCCAGAGAGAACAGCGCCTAGCAGAGAGGCGCGCATGGCGGTGACGAGATCCTCGTCGGAGAATGACCTGGCCCGGACTACGGCGCGCTGCAGGTCTCGCTGATGCCGGCTCGCGATGCGGTGCAGGCGCCGGATGGCACCCGCGTTCCCGACGGTCATGCCGTTGGCAGCCAAGAGTAGTTGCTGAAAGAAGGTGGCATTGCGCGCGTTTCGGTCGAACTTGATCGGTGCGTCGGTGGTGCCGACCATGCCTTCTCCCTCGGCATCCTTGATCGACACCACTGTGGAGCGTGATGGCCACGCTTTATCCAGTTGTGCGGCCAGTGGCTCAGCCATCACCGGCTCATTCCACGCGCACTGGCTCACCACCGCCTGCTTGATGATCCTTCGCAACTCCAGCGCCGTGCCTTGCAGTAGCTTTCCTTCGCCGCCTTGCCAGTTCTCTAGGTCGTCGCACATTTTACGCACCCGAGGCGGCAGCGAATCCAGTCCCGAGGGATGCGTGGCCGCCGCGGGTTCGGTAGCTGATCTGCCGGCGGCTGGACGCTGCGGTTCGCGGATGATCCGATCTGGTCGCTCGGCGAGGTCAAGTAGGCTGATACCGAAGGCGTGATGTAGGTCGGGTGGAAGATTGACGAGTTCCTTGGGAGCGTCGCCCCAAAACTCCAAGAGGGTCTGCCGGCGCTCACTACCGGTTGGATCAAGTTCGTCGATCTGTGTTTTGACAGCGCCGTAAAGGAATGTTTCTCCCAATCCCGTTGCGGTAGGGTAGTCTTCGCGGAATCTCGCATCTGGGAACGTTCCCGCCGCGAGCGACTCGGCGTGTTCCAAAAGTACTGGTCGAATGACTTCACCGATAACGGCGCGAGGGTTGAAAGACTTTGGACTCTTGTGTGCTGGCCGCGCGCGTATTGCCCGCCGCAGCGCAGACCAGTTAAACGGATATAGCCCGTGTCCAGCGGTCGAGACGCCAAACGTCGAATGACAAGGCTGCTTGTACGGGCAATCGTCGCATTGGTTGGGAACGTCGGCACCCGCCCCGACGCCGACCTCCTCGATCCGCTCGCGGCCCACCCTGGCTGCGTTGAGGTAGCGCCCCACAAAGGCGGCAACCTCCGCTTCTCCTCGTTCTGACACATCGAAGACAGCGTCGAGATCGTAGATGTAGGGCGTTGCTGCCTTTGCACGTGTTAGGACGGTTTCCTCGAGTCGGTCGAAGTAGCCCGGGGTGACGGCCATCAGCGTGCGTACGGGGGCGAGCACGGTCTTGCCGTCGCGTATACCAACCTCGATAAGGGCGTCGAGAAGGTCCCGTTGAACGCCTTGTAGGACCACAAAGTCCTCGATGAGGAGTAGCAGTTCCTTGCCTTGGAGGGCGTACTGTCGCCTAACTTCGAGCATCGCCTCCTGAAGGCGCCCACCGCCAATGTTCCATGCCCCAGTGACAGCCGTCGGCAACTGTTCGGTGAGGATCTCTGCCGCGACGGGTTGCAACTCAGGTTTTCCATATAAATGTCCCAACACCTGGCGAGCCTTGTCCGAGGCCAGCTTGATATCGGCCACATCAAGGGGAAGATCATCGATAGTGAAGTGGGACGGCCGGTCGTTGAGTCCGTCGTGCTGGTCTGACAGGAGCGCGGCGGCTAGGCGTGGGATTAGTTTGCCGGGTTGTAGCAGGTAGTCACGAATGTAGGGATCGAGCAGCACGGCGGCAAGCCGATTAGGTCCTGCAAGCATCCTGGCATGGCCTGGTTTGGGTTCCGCAGTGCTCACTGCTTCAGAGAGTTCGTTAATCAGCCGGCGTTCGAGGGCGGCTTGGTCCAGTTCGGTGCTCATCCGATCCACGTCGGCGCGCAGCCGAGCAATTTCGGGGCTGTCGATGTCGGGTTTATCGAGCAAGGTCCGGACGACGGCGCGGAGGCTGGTGCTGGTCTTGGGCAAGTAGACGATAGATCGTGTGGGGGTTTCAGGCGTCTTCTCATGGACCCATCGCACCAGGTGAGACTTGCCGGCGCCCGACTCGCCCACAACTGGCATGAACAGGACTCCGTTGGCGGTCGGCCGGTTCAAGAAGTCGCTGCAAACCTCTTCTTCGGTGACCTCGGTAGTGCGGGCGTCGGCGCGGCCCTCGGGGTGGCGCCGCCGGATACGCAGTGGTGCGTGGGTGGCGAAGAAGACGGCCCGAGACGGTGAAACCGCCTCGGTGTTGATGGTGTGCCCTGCGGTGAGGGGGGACCAGCACAAATACTGCCGGAAGTCACTCATCGATGGGCTCCAGGATGTCTAGGTGCGTCACCCGCCGGGTCCCGTTTGCTTGGTCGGGGTCGACGAGCAGGACTTCGTCGTCAGCGTCGGAGCGGCGATGCAGTTGCAGCCATCCGTACTCGTCGGCGCAGAGCAGCGCAAAGGATAGTGTCGCGGACACGTCGGGAGCGTCGGCTTCCAGGCCGAGTGCCACGCTGTAGCGCCCGCCCGGCAGGACGGGCAACTCGTCGATGACGGCGGCGACCGCGTCACGTGCGGGTAGGCGCGTGCCGGGCGACCATTTGGCTTGCATTGTTCGCCGCACTGCGGTCGTGCAGTCGGGGCTAGCGTTTGACTTCTCGTCCCTTCGGGTGGGATGAGCGGTGGTGCAACGAAGCCCAGTGCGGGGGCCCAGTACGTGAACCGATTCCATCGGAAGTCGTTGACGAGGGGGTGCCAAGGTTCTCGGTGAACGCTCCACGTTGCTCTTGAACGATGTCGTCGTGGCTCTTTGCCGTATACGGATCCAGGGTGAGGAACCATGACAGCGCTCGGACGAGATCTTTGGGGCCCGTTTGGTTGGCGCTGTCTGCGATGTTCTCGTTCCGAATGGGGGCCAGCGCCTGCCGGCGTAGAAGATCGTCGAAAGCGGCTACATCATCTGGCTTGAGGCTCTTCGCCACGTCGGTGAGCGCGAACTGCTCCCCGTCTTCGGCGACGATACCGAGGTCGATGAGGGTCTTCACGGCGTAGTCGAAGGTCGTGTCGTTGTCGTGCTTGCCTGGAGGGAGCAGGCTGGCCGGGCTTACCGTGGCTTTGAGGGTCTGACGGTTCAACCGTCGTCCAGGGCGGCCCAGGAGGTACCGGGTGACGATCCACATAGCGGTGGGAAAGGAAGCCGGATCGTTGAGCAGCGGCATTTACAGCGCTCCGATTACGGTCGTGATCGGCAGGGACACGTCGCAGGTTTGACACAGCCGCAGGTGGGGACGTTCGGGATCCGGCAGCTCGCGCGGGTGCACGAGATACGTCGGCGCTCGGGCCGATAACCGGGCCTGGACTTCCTGCGGAAGGCTTGGTCGCCCGTCACTGACCCAGATCAGCGGTCCGCCATAGCCGTCGACCAAACTGACGTCGCTGTCCACGATGACGGGCATCGGCCAAGCACCGCGTTGTACCTCCACGGTCAGCTCCGTGCTTGCGCCGGGTCCGACGATCACCGACATGCCGCGGCGGGCGAGTTGTGTCAGCAACTGCGGCAGAAGGTCCTCGCGAATGGCGGCGTCGCGCCACCACAGGCTCATCCAACTGCTCGAGCCCCGAAGGTGTTTGAGAGGGTCGGGCTGGTTCGGCCAGCACGCCATGCCCGGCAGTGGCTCGCTGGCACTGCGGTAGTTGCCGCCAGCGTTTCGCGAGGGCATGCGCCGTCGGCACGCCGGGCAGCCCCGACAGTTGATGGTGGTGAGGAGGGTGCCGCCACGCCACGATAACCGGTAGTAGTCGGCAAGGATCTCACCGACGCACTGGTCGCCCTTGATCACCCGACGTAGGTAGGCCAACGCCGCCGTCTGTTCTGTTGTCACGAGCCGCCGTTGCGTCTCAAAGGTCTGGTGCCAGAAGGCGTGGTCGTTGGTGCGCCCGTCGTGCACATGCGCGATGACGCGGTCGTCTGAGCGCTCGTGGTATTCGTCGAGCCGCCGCTGCCACTGTTCCTCGGGTTCTTCGGGCTGCCGCGTCGGGGGTTGCGGCGTTTCTAGAGCGATCAACCTGGCCTGCACCATCAGGTTGAGTGTGCGCACATTCCATTGGCGGTTGTGGCCGGACTCCTCCGGAATGTAGGTCGGTAGGGTGTCGAGGTTGATGTCGTAGGTGCCGTGGCCCAGGTTGTTCGCCGATCGGCGCATGCTGCCCCACCGGTCCCACCCTTTGTCTGCGCTGATCACCACCTCTCGGTTGATTCTGGTGGCGAGCGGGTAGTCGGTGGGTGCGCTGGCGAGGTAGGCGATCGCGGGGCGGCGGTCTCGGCCGCCGCGGCCGACTTCCTGGTAGTAGCGGTCGAGGGTTTCCGGTACGCAGGCGTGGATAACGGTGCGGACGTTGGCCATGTCCAGCCCGAGTCCAAAGGCAGACGTGCCCACGACGATGTCGTAGCGGGTGCGCGCTAGGCGGCCGTCGGCGTCTTCGCCACGCCAACCCATCACGGCGTCGCGGCGCGCGGTGTCATCGAGGTCGCCGGTGACTACGACCAGGCGGCGGAAGCCGGCATCGCGCAGCCGCTGTGCCCATGCCTGCGCGTCCCGCCTACGTGTGGTGTAGAGGATCATCGGTCGGGGCAAGGCGCTGACGGCTTGCAGGACTGCTGCGTTGCGAGCGGCTTCCGTCTCGTACTCGTCGATGAAGTAGCTGGGCTCGCGCCGGGTCTGAGCGGCCCATACCAGTTCGCTTTCTCCTGCTGTACCGAATAGGTGCTGGAGAGTGTGGATCTGCTGGCGGGTCAAGGTGGCGCTCATGGCCAGGGTGACCGGCGCGCGCCCCGGCGGCGCGAGTGTGATCCAGGTGCGGCGTTGTCCGGCGATGGCCTGGAACTCGGGGCGGAATTCGTTGCCCCACTGTTCGACAAGGTGTGCCTCGTCGATGATGAGGTGAGTGAGATGGCCTTGACGCGCTGCGGTTTCAAGGGCGGAGTTGAGGCCACCCAGCAATGCCTCGGGTGCTGCGATGACAACTCGCTGGCGGCCCTGTCGGATGTCTCGGCGGATGGCCTGCTTGACGTCGTCGGCGAGGCCACCGGTGTAGGCGTAGTGTCCACTGGGGCTGGCCTGCTCACTGCGTTCGGCCAGCAATCCGCGGAGTCGGCGCTCCATGTCCATGGCTAGCACGACGGTGGGCACGACGATGACGGCCACACCACGCTGGCGTGTCGCGGGTAGCGCTGCCACCCAGGCCAGCTCGGTCTTGCCCTGTCCAGTGGGCAGGCAAACGATGAGGCAACTGCCCGGTGACGCCGTCACGATGGAGCGCGCTGCTTCGCGTTGTCCAACGGAGGTGTAGTGCTGGTAGCGCGGGCCGAGGGTTCGCGTCCAGAAGGGATCGGCGGGATGCGACGGCGGCGTGGCTGCTTGTCCGGCGTAGACCTCGGTCATCTCCTGATCGACGGCCCGGTTCACTTCCGCCGATGGAGTGCGCGGATGCCATGCCTGGGCGGTCAGCGACAGCCCGGACGGTGTGGTCAACGCCTGGCAGCCAGCCTGCTCCCACTGTTCTCGACTGGGCAACGGCGGGCCGGTGGGGACCTCCAGGGGCCAAATGCCGTGGCGGCGTGCCTGCTGCTCCAGCAGGATCTGGCGGGTAAGGGTCGCCGCGTCACGCCAACCCGTCTCACCGCTGGCCAGACCGCTCAGGGCGTCGCGGAGCCGGATAACCGTGCCATCCGTGGAGTTGGCGGCATCAGCGTCGGGCCACAGCGACCACAATGCTTGCGCGTCGGCCCAGGCGTCAGACACTCGGCGGCTCCGACGGCAATCTGCCACCGACGAGACAAGTGACCGCCATCAGCCGCATCCGGGGCCGACCAAGCCCGGCGACCAGCGCGGCGGTCGCATTGACATCGTCGAGATAACTCTCGGTATCGGACAGTAGGTGGCCCGCTCTTTGCCTGGCCCGGGCTTGCGCCTGCCGAATCGCCAGAGCCCGCTCTGCCTCCGCCCGCGCCTGCTGCCCGCGCGCGAGCAGGTCTGCCGAGCGGCTCAGTTCGATCCGTCCGTGCTGTTCGGCTTGCCGAGCGGCGGCGGCGAACGCCTCGGGGCCGCCGAAGCATTCCCACAGGGCGTTGACTCGGGCGTCGCTGAGGTTGACGTCTCCGCGCTCAGGGCTGTAGCGGGCGTCGAGCCACCCCAGCAACGGTCCGTCCACGATGGCGACCTCGCTACCTGCCGGCAACCAGACGCGCTGCAGGAACGGCGGGAAAATCACGTCGGCCTGCCGGCGCAGTGCCCGCTGGGCATCGGCTCGGTCCGCAACTGTCTCTAGCGCCGGATCGATGTCGGCCTCGACCAGGAAGTCCAGGCCGAAGTGTGGCTGCGGGGCGTCACTGCGATACCCGCGCCGCCAGTACGCGGTTGCCTGCCCACGGTCGTCAACGGTGACCACGCGGGCCAGCACGTCGACGAACGGGTTACCCAACCGCAGGAGTCGAAGCTCAGGGTGGCGAAGCGCCGTGTTGCGGTTGAAGGTTCCCTCCATCGCCGCTGCGGGCACAGCATGCCCGCTTAGTGACAGCAGCCGGGGGGACACCAGTAGCGCACCACGCTCGAACCGGAGAGCATGCTGGACGTCCACGCGAGGCCGACAGCGGAAGCGTAGCCCGCCCGGGTTGTCGCCGGCGTAGCCGCGCATCGCTCGCTCGTGTTGCCGCCATTCGGCTTCCAGGGCGTTCGTGGACTCCGCAACGCTGCGACCGAGCGCAGCCTCGTGCACAGCCTCAAGCATGTCCATACCGTCGATGTCCCGCCGCTCACGGGTGAGGGTCTCGGTCACGCTACCTGCGGCGCGGAGCATAGCGGCAGGGCCATCGCACAGGGCCGCTTCCCAAATCGACTCGGCGACCCCGTCCAAGGCTTCCTGTAGGGCGGAGACCGAGTCGTCGAAGATCCCGATGGAGTGGGTGAGCAGCGTGGACCAGCCCGCCGTGAAGTCTTGGTCGTCGACTCCGACCTGCACTACGAACTGCGGTGCCGGCTGCCGCACCGCGCCGAAGACCCCGGCGAACCGGTCGACCCGGCCGAGTCGCTGCTCGCACCGGTTCGGTGACCAGGGCAGCCTTACGTGGATGACGGCGTCCGCGTCCTGCAAGTTCACCCCGTCCTCGGCGCTATCGTCGGCCACGAGGACGCCGCCGTGTGCGCGCCACTGGTCGACGGCGGCGGCGTTGTCTACTGCGCTGCGCGATTGAGAATGCTCGTGGATGTTGAGGCTGGCCCGGCCGTTGAAGCAGCTCGCGAGTCGGCTCGCGAGGCTACCGGCGCCGCAGAAGATCACTGTTCGCAGGTGTTGGGCCGCCGCACGCGTCAGCGGGCGCGGGTCGAACTCGGTTTCGCTGCGGTCGTCGGCGAGCTTGTCGAGAGCGAGTTCGTCCGCTGCCAGGATTACGGGCGAGGCGAGGAGGTAACGCTCGTCGGCAGTGAGGCCGGCGCGGGTGGCGGCGGCCTCGTCGCGGTGCACCCGCCAGCGCAGCGCATCGTGCAGGTCCTGGCTCAGGTCGTCAACGCGCGAGGACAGGACGGCCAGGATCCGGCCGTAGGCGCTGGCGTACTGCTCTGCGCCCTGATCCAGCAGCCAGTGGCTCACCTGCTGTTGCCACCACAGCAGGACGTCACAAGCACGCATGGCGCGCCCGGCTGGCATGGCGATAGGGTCCGGTCGGCGACGTCCGGTGACTTCGAACGGTAGCGCCTCGGTGTCGGCGCTGGCGGCGAGGACGTTGTGGCGGCGGTGCCGGATGACGCGGCGGTGTAGCCGGTAGGTCTCGCTGATGTGCGCACGAAGGCCATCCACCCGCACGCGCAGCACGGCTCGGAGGGTCTCATCCTGCAGGTCCCCATCGGCTGTGAGCAGTCCAGTCACGTCGTCAGCGAGCCGCCTGAAGGCAGTGTCTTCCGGGATCAGTGCCGCGATCTCGTCGATGGCGCTGGGTATCAGTGGTTCGAAGTCCGCATCGAGACTATGGACGGCCCTCGCCAGCGTTCTGCGATCCTCAAACCGGGTGGTGAACTGGGCACGGTCCTGCCATCGGTAGAGGTCGGGGTCAAGCAGGTGTAGCAGGGCAAGGTGCGTTTCGGGGCGGGCGGTGGTCGGGGTGGCCGACAACAGCAGCAGCCGCGGCGTCGAGTGGGCCAGTAGCGTCATGTCGCGGTATGGGCTCTGGTTCGGGTCGTCGGTGCGGCATAGGCGGTGTGCCTCGTCCACGATGACGAGGTCGAAGCCGTGGTATTCCGTCCACCGGTCGGGGGTTTCATGGCTGGTGATCCGCACGGTGGCGGCCGGAAAGTCGTCGATGTAGAACTTGGTCTTCAATTCGGCCTGCCACTGCCGGCGCAGCACGTCGGGCGCGACGACGAGGATCCGAGACGCAGGCTGGTCGAGCAGACGCTGTCGAATGATCAGGCCAGCTTCGATGGTTTTGCCGAGTCCTACCTCGTCGGCCAGCAGGTACCGCTGGACCGGGTCGCTGAGCACGGTCAGGGCCGCCTGAACCTGGTGCATGTAGATCTCGACGCCTGCGGAGAGAAATGCCGGTAAGCTGGCGCAAGCTGCCCGCTGTGCCACGAGGCTACCGAGCATGGGCAACCGTGCATCCCGGAAGTAAGGCGACTCGTGAGCGCCTGCAGTCAGGACCTCCACCGGAGACTGGATCGGGCGATCCCACCGCACCCGCAGGTCCTCCTGCGGCACCTGGAAGTCGCGGTCACGGTTCGGGATGCGCACGAAGTACAGATCCGGACCGCCGCCGATCACCCGTCCGGCCGACCAGCGGCCGGTGTCGGGATCGTGCCAGTACACCCGCGTTTGTTCTAGCAGGCGCACCGGCTGACACTCCTCGGCCGGCACCCACCACGACGCGGCGACCGACGAAGCCACCGACTCGAACGCGTCGACCCGTACCCGGCCGCCGACGCGCTCCCCAACCTGGGCGGTCCCAGGCACGCAAGCATGTTCCACGAACTGGCCGATCGCCAATGTCGTCGAAGGGATGCGAGGAGCCACACACGCAGGATATCTACCGCCACCGACATTCTTCACCCCACCGACAGCCCCTTGCGAGTAAACTAAAGAGGATCTCGTGTGGGCCAAATGGATAGGTCAGTCGGGAAATAGACACAAACGGAGGCCAGGCACCTCCGGACCGGCGTCGCGCCATACGCTGGACTGGATACCTCTCGCCTACCTTCTCGGCCCTGCAGCGCTCGCTACTTACGGGGCGATGGCACGGTAGTCGTGCGGGAAAGGCGGTCACGGGTCGTGTGTTCCGGATGCCGTTCCATCCATGCACGGCCCGCGACTGAAGATCCATTCCCCTCGGTCCAGCGGCGGGCGCCAGCGAATCGCGTCCGTCAGGTAGTCCATGGAAAAACTCGCCCGGCACCATGCGCCAGCGGTGACTTGCACGTCGCTTGTTCCAGCCGGCCGGAAGACCCCTCGCACCCCAGGCCCTTGCATAAACAACGTGGACCCCTGGCCCGTGAGGGGGCAGGCCTCGTCGTTGCGGCACCGGCAAAGGGCGCCGTCGATATGACTCAGTGAAACCTTTGATGCGCATGAGCTGCGGGTTGCCGCCGGGCCGGATGGGTCGATCGGTCAGCCGCCAATGGGGAATCCGGCCCCTTGCTTGGGAGATCCCCCTCGTTACGTGGCTGCCGCCATCCGACGCCCTCTCAGCCGCCAAATGCCGACAGCACAACAGGCGCGCTCCACTGGTGGACTACGAAGCTGCCGAGGGTAGCCCATCCCTCTTGCAGTTGTTCGCCGTGGGGTCGCGTTGGCTACCGTCGGCGCTTCGCCTTGCGCCCGTTTCCAGTGGTGAGGCTCGCACGGTACCGCCCCAACAGGAAGTCGGTCACTCGCTGGATATCACGGGGAGTGTTTTGGATGTCGTTCCAGCGCCATACGACGCCGTCGCCGAAGTCCCAGGTGCCACCGGTCCAGCGGCAGTCGTCTTTAACGGTCTTGAGGGCGGCGGCGAACTCGTTGGCGTCGGGCAGGTCCTCGCCCGGCCCATGGTGGTCAGCGATGGCATCCATGAGGAAGCCCATACTGATGACGCCCGCACCGTGCATGAGCCGCGACTTGCGTGGCGGCTTGTTCCAGGCTTCCTCTCCGAAAACGTCCCGGACCGCGGTCCAGAAGTTGGCCAGGACGGTGAACATGAGTCCAACGTTCGGAAGTGCGTCGTCCCCGCGGAACCGGTAAAGCACTCCGTCGGAGATGCTGTTCTCAACCATCTTGAGGACCGAGTTATCTTTTATGACCCCGGTTGGATTGGTTGGCGTTTGGATCATGTGCTGGAGCGGGGAACGCTCGTCGTAATTGAGGCGCTCTAGCACAGTGGCGGGCAGTTGCCGTACCCGCAGTGGCGTGGGCAGCGCTCCGGAGGCGGTGGGTAGGAGCTCGTGTATGAGACCCTTCGGCAGCGGCTTGGTCGAGTTGACTAGGATGAACTGGGATCGTTGGTCGGCGTGCTCTCCTGTGATGAATGCAGTTACGCAGATCGGGAAGGCATCGACGCTGGCGTCGCGGATTGCCGCGCAGCGTTGCTGCCCATCGACGATAAAGCCGGGCTTGTCTACGTCTTCCCATAGGTGATTGATCGGGACCTGGAGCGTGCCTGTACGCACATAGCCCGTACCTTCGGGCTCATTCCCAGGAGTCGTGGCAGGCACAAACTTCACCCGCTCGTCAAAGGCGATCACGATCGCGTTGGGGAGCAGCGGGTTGTCGTCGGATTCGATGTAGCGGCGGATGGCGGCGACATGGTTGAGGACTTCGGGGCGCTGGTAACCGTGCAACTGCTTCTGTTCGTCACGACGAACCCGAGACACAGCGGCAAATTGCGGAACCTTTTTACCGTCGATGGCGAAGGTATAGAGCCTCCGCGTTGGTCCTTGTCGGATTTCCAACGCTGGCACGCGGAGAAGCTGGACGGCGCCGCCGGCGGGCGTGTTTTTGTCAGCAGCGCGGGCCGTGGCACGTATGCGGGTCACGAGTCGTCCTTCCCCAGTTGGGCACGTAGGCGTTGTCCGAAAACATACAGGTTGTGGAAACCACGTCGTTTGTTGCGTTCCGATCCGCGGAAGATGATCACTTCGACGCCGACAGTGCCGCAGATTGTACAGCCGCATGTGCGCCAGGGGCGGTCCTCGAGGGTTTGGCGGTACTGGGCGGTGCGGTCGGACTTGCCGTCCCACACCGCGCTGTAGGCCTGCAGTGCCTCCAGGACGGGATCGGCGTCGACTTGACCTGTGTCGTACTGGCGCAGTAGTTGCAATGCCGTGCGCTCCAGGCGCAGGGCCTGGTCTTGCTGGATCTCGCCGGACTGGATGCGCTTTTTGAGTTTGGCGTTACCGTCGACTTGCGGTACTCGTAGCGCGATGTAGTTGCGCTTAGGGGTGTAGTAGTTGTCCTTGTCGTCTTTGAACGCCTGCCGGAACGGTGATGTGCTGTCGAAACTGGTGACCCCGTGACTGGTGAATGTGGGGATGTCTTCGTAGCGGCTGACGCCGAGCAGGTGGAGTTGGGTGTTTCGGTTGCGGACGTTGTCAATAGCGCGGAGGCAGGCAAGTATCTCGTACGTCTTGAGTGGGACCATGCCGCCAAGGGCGATGCGTTTGTAGCCAATGCGCTGCAGGGTAGTGATGGCGTCTGCGTAGGATTCTGGGCTCCACCCTTGGGCGACACCGACCGGCGTGAAGTGGACGTCCCGGGCGCTGCACCGTTTCCAAAAGTCCGCAGCCAGCGTCAGGGTGATCTCTTGGCGTCGTACCCATTCGGCCGCGCGGGGGTCGGTTCGGACCACGGTCGGTTCGTATTGGAAAATGACGTGATCCACGGCGATGCCGTAGTCGAAGCCGCAGCCGTCGTAGAAGTCGATCACCTCGTCAACGGTGTAGGGCGGATATTCCTCGTTGACGTAGGAGAACGCACCACAGTCACCCATGATCTTCAGTTGGGTGCTGCCGGTGTTGAGCCGGAAGAAAGCCTGAGCGCCTTGCCGGTAGAGGCGGTGACGCTGAGCAACGGTGTACTTGCCGGTGCTGGCAGCGGCGGTGCCGTCCACGATCGCTTTCGACACGAGGAGCCCGTCGAACGGTGCGGGCTGCAGGACTTCGTGGGCGTATAGGTCGTCGCGTTGGCGGACCCGGAAGGGGTCGCGTTCTTCGGTGATGAAGTCGAAGCTGGGATCGACCTGGTCTTGGCTGTCGGGAAAAAAGAACTTCATCGCAGCTGGGTCCTCGCGGTGAGGTAGACGCGGATGAGGTAGTTCGACAGCTTCTCGATGTGTCGGTGGACGTTTTCGACCGCGTCCCAGCGCAGGCCGCTCTCGTCCCATGTGCCTGACGTCCAGCGGCAGTGTGGAGCGACCAGGTCGAGGTGCTTGCGGATCTCGGCCGCGGAGCCGGGTTGGTGTACGTCGATGGTGCCGAGCACTTGGTCCATGAGGCGACCCATTGCCCGGATGCCGGCGCCGTGCATGAGCCGGCTGTTGGTGGGGGTTTCCCCCAGGCCTCGGGGAACGCGTCGCGGACGGCTCCCCAGTAGATGCACAAGGCGTGGTGTATGCCGTCGACGTCGGTGTCCCCGGTGCTGAGGTTGCGGTATGGGTAGAGGCAGCCGTGCCGGTAGCTCTCTTGAAGCATCTGGACGACGCTGTTGTCGGCAATCACGGCTCTGGCGGCGTCCTTCTTGCTGGTAGATGCACGTTTGATCATGCGGTAGAAGGGTGAGTCCTGGTCGTTGTTGAGTCGGTCGCACAGGTAGGAGGGGGCTTTGCGGACCGTCAGGTGTGTCGGGAGCGGGCTGTCAACCTCTGGCAGGAGTTCGGTGACGAGGCTGCGTGGCAGAGGCTTGGTGTTGTTGACCCGCAGAAACTGGTCACGTTGAAGGCTGACGGTGTCAGCGACGAACGCGGTGATGGGAACCGGGAGATCCGTGCGGGTGGCGCGAGACAATGCCAGGGCGCGTTGTTGGCCATCCACGATCCACGCCGGCTTCCGCCGGTCGTTCGTGGGTAGCGGCAGGGTGAGGGTGCCGGAGGTGGCGAGTCCGTCGCCGACGTTGGGACCGCGGCTGGAGACGAACTTTGCCTTCGAGGACAGGGCCAAGATGATGGCGTTGGGGAAGATGACGGGGTCGCTGTCGAGGTAGTCGATGATGTCCTGGACGTGGCTTTGTACCTCGGGGCGCTGGTAGCCGATAAGTGTGCCGGCCTCGTCGCGGCTGACCCTCGACACGTCCGCGACCTGTAGTACTTCGGCGGCGGTGAGCGTAAAGAGGTACAGCGGGTGCCCACCCGTCTGTTCCAGCCTCAGCGCGCGCCGCACCAACTCCGCCTTGCTAGTCATGATCGGCTCACCCGCTGACATCCATCGGCGCGACATATCTGCGCGTGCAGGAGCCCGAATCTGCCCTGTTCGCAAGAGCGGCCGGTGGCACGCAGTTGGCGCAGCAGGTTGGTGGCGCTGGTGTGCGCCTGCATCTGGATGTACGCACGGAGCTCGGTATCGGACATACGCTCCCCAGCCGCCCGAGGGGTCGGTGGCCTCGGGGGATAGTGGCGACGGCAGCTTCACGCAACGGTGCGCGCTGAAGACCGACGCTGTGCTCCAGCAGGTGCCTGGCGACGCGGACGTTGAGTGCCTGCAGGCTTCCACCGACGGTGTGACGCATCGGCGCGGTAACCGGCACCAGCAAATCAGTTAGCCGGGGTTGGGCGTCCGGCGGTCCCACCACGGATAGAGCCTCGGGGCCGAGGACCGCCGCCGCGGTTAGCAAGTCATCGACACACGCCCGCTGGTAGGCCTCGGACAGTACCGCAACGATCGTTGCCTGCGGGTTGCGACGTGCCAGGTCGGCGAATGTCCGCGGAGATTCACGTGCTGGTCCTGGCCACTGTCCAAGTCGACGCCACCAGTCGGTGACGTCAGCGAGGCTGGCACCGACCGCGTCGGGGGCCGAGGCAGAGAACGTGGCCCCGTAGGCGCAGACTGCTGTGTCTGCCGCGACGAGGCCGTAGCCGGCTGACGCGATCCACAACACCGCCGTCTTGGCTGCGAGGGCCTCGGTCAGCTTCTGGGCTACCTGCCAGTGTTCTCCGGCGTAGAGGTCCGCAGCCGGGTACCGAGAGTGGGAACTGTCGGCGAGCCGCGCGGTCCATTCGTTGAACCTGGTGCCCGGTCGTAAGTGGGCAAGGTTGCTGATGCGCAACTGTGGCGGCACAGGATATCGCTTGCGGTTGGTGCAGGTAACCACAATGTGTACGGGCTCGTCGGCAGCGTTGGTCATCGCGGCGTCCTCATCGCTGCCGGGTCCAGGAAACCTGGGTGAACGCAGCGTGATTGTGGATGCTCTCGTCGTTGACGACCCGGACGCGACCGCAAGCAACACGCTTGTCATCGCGGATGGCGACAATCACATTGCGGGCCATGTCCTCGACGAACACCGGATTGTCGTAAGCGGCCATCGTCACGTGTCGCTCATCGGGCCTCTTCAGCAGCGCGTACAGCGGCGAGGACGCTGACTGCTCAGCGATGCCAATCAGGTCATCCAACCAGATGTCGCTGTCGGGGTCGGCCAACTCGACGTCGATCGTGATGCGGCCGCGCTGGTTGTGCGCGCCGCGGTCACTGATGGCTTTGCTACACGGGCAGACGCTGGTGACCGCGACCTCCGCTTGTAGCCGGATCACGGCGCCACCGGGACCGGCGATTGCAGAGACGGTGCATGGATAGTCCATAAAGGACATGGCTCCGGTTGCCGGTGCCTGTCGTTCAAGGAAGTAGACGAATGACGCCGCGATGGTGGCTCGGTTGCTGCCCATCCGATGACGGAGGTCATCGGCCATGAGCACGAGGCTGGCGGCGCTGAGTTGGTCGCGCCAGGCGTGGAGCACCTCAACGAATCGGCTCAGGTGCGCGCCCTTGACGTCGCTGGCGACGTCGACGGACATTGCCAGCGTTGCGACTGTGTCGCGTTTGTTGCCTTGCCCGTCGCAGACCAGCACGGGATACCGAAGGCCCTCAACGCCGACCTCGTCGAGCGTGACGCCGCGGGTGTCAGCAAGTGCCTGAACGTCGATCAGGGTCATGATTCACCTCGGTAAACGCAGCCGGAGGTACACGTCTCGCGCACGACGATCGCTGATAGAGGCAGGGCGTCGGCCAGCTTCCCCCAGGCCCAGCGGGCGAGGTTCTCGCTCGTGGGGTTCTCCAGCCCGGGCACCTCGTTGAGGTAGTAGTGGTCGAGTTGGTCGATGACCGGCTTCACCGTTGCCTTGAGTTCGCCGAAGTCCATGATCCAGCCCGCCGTCGGGTCGACCTCGCCACGGATGTGGACCTCGAGCCGGTAGGAGTGGCCATGTAGGCGAGCGCACTTGTGGCCCTCAGGCACACGCGGCAGCCGGTGTGCCGCTTCGAAGGTGAACTCGCGAAAGATTTCCACTATGCGATTCCCAGGTACTTGTGGGTTTGCAGGCTCAACTGCCATTGGGGATGTTCCAGGCAGTACCGGACCGCTGCGGCGGTGTTCGCTTCCCGGTCGGGCCCGTCCATCGGTTGTAGAAGGAACCTGCTGAAGGCCAGGTGCTCGAACTGCTCGGGCATCGCTCCCGGCTGCGGGTACACCAGCTTCAAGTCATCGCCGGCGGTCAAGACAAGATCGGCTCCCGCTTTCGGGCTCACGCAGATCCAGTCGATGCCGGCCGGCGCGATGCGGGTGCCGTTGGTCTCGATGGCGACCTCAAACCCTTCCGCATGGAGTGCATCCACCGCTGGCTGATCGAGTTGCAGCAGTGGCTCACCACCAGTGCACACGACGTAACGCCGCGCGCGTGGGTGCTCAAGGCCCTGCCAGGCTTTCGTGACCGCGGCGGCGAGGTCGTCGGCGGTGGCGAACCGCCCGCCGCCAGGTCCGTCGGTGCCGACGAAGTCTGTGTCGCAGAACTGGCAGATGGCGCGGTAGCGCTCGTGCTCTCGACCGGTCCACAGGTTGCAGTTCGTGAATCGACAGAACACCGAGGGGCGGCCGGCGTGGCTCCCCTCACCCTGCAGGGTGTAGAAGATCTCCTTGACGCGGTACACGTCAACTGGCCGGAACGAGCGCCGGATCCGTGTACCCCAACTCGGCGAAACCGCGGGCGCGCAGCAGGCAGGAGTCACACGTTCCGCAGGCACGGTCGCCGACCGGGTCATAGCAGCTGTGGGTCAGCGAGTAATCCACGCCGAGTTCCATACCCAGCTTGATCGTCTCTGCCTTCGTCAGACTGATCAACGGCGTGTGGATCTTCAACTGCTGCGTTCCTTCGACTCCGGCCTTGGTAGCCAGATTCGCCATCCGCTCATAGGCCTCGATGTACTCGGGACGGCAGTCGGGGTAGCCGCTGTAGTCCAGGGCGTTCACGCCGATGAACACGTCCGACGCGCCGAGCGTCTCCGCCCAAGCCAACGCGAACGACAGGAAAATGGTGTTACGAGCCGGAACGTAAGTCACCGGGATGTCGGAGTTGAGCTCTTCGACGCTGCCGTGGTGCGGCACGCTGATGGCCTCGTCGGTAAGCGCCGAGCCGCCAAACACACGTAGGTCGATGTCGGCGATCACGTGACGACGCACCCCGTGGGCCCGCGCGACACGACTCGCCGCCTCCAACTCAACCGTGTGACGTTGTCCATAGCGGAAACTTAGGGCATAAGGTTCGAAGCCCATGCTGGCGGCAACGGCCAACACTGTCGTCGAGTCCAGACCTCCGCTGAGCAGGACTACTGCCTTCGACTCGCCCATCGCTGGAACCCCCTATGAGAAACTGATGCCGCAACGCGAACTACAGGGGTGTAGTTTTCGGCACCACCGTGCGTGACGTTACCCAAGAAACTGCCGCAGATCGAGTTCGCCACGGTGACAGTTGCCAGCACGGCAGCAGACCCAAGCCCTGACCAGCAGCACCCTGAGGACCGTCACCAACCCGTGGTCAAATTAGTACCCGCGTACGACAGTTGCCTATGGCCCGTCGGGGAGGTCGACGCCGTTCCACCCATCCACTGCCTGCATGTGACGAGTAGATGTTCGGGCAGACCCGTAGCGCATCTTGGAGTCAACTGTCCGCTCAGCTCAGGTGGCGACCTGGTGCTCCCCGTGCCCCCACGCAAGTCTCATCGAGGACGCCGCGTCGCCAGCTGGAGCAGCTCGCGAGCTCGTGCGTCGCCAACTGGAGCAGCTCGCGAGCTCGTGCGTCGCCAACTGGAGCAGCTCGCGAGCTCGTGCGTCGCCAACTGGAGCAGCTCGCGAGCTCGTGCGTCGCCAACTGGAGCAGCTCGCGAGCTCGTGCGTCGCCAACTGGAGCAGCTCGCGAGCTCGTGCGTCGCCAACTGGAGCAGCTCGCGAGCTCGTGCGTCGCCAACTGGAGCAGCTCGCGAGCTCGTGCGTCGCCAACTGGAGCAGCTCGCGAGCTCGTGCGTCGCCAACTGGAGCAGCTCGCGAGCTCGTGCGTCGCCAACTGGAGCAGCTCGCGAGCTCGTGCGTCGCCAACTGGAGCAGCTCGCGAGCTCGTGCGTCGCCCTTAACGGTTAAAACGGGGGTTTAGCGCCACGACGAGCGCTTCCTTCGCTATCGCAGGCTCATCCGTCTCGTACCAACCGACCGTACACCGACCTAACCAGGCCGCCACATCCGCGGGCGTAGCAGCACTTTCCGGAGTGTCAAGAAGTTGGCCAACCCGGTCATGCAATACAGACGAACCCCGATGGCCAGTAAGATGTTGCCGGAGCCGCCGTCGCAGGTGGCCCGTTGATCCGACATAAACGATAACGTCCCCAACAAGAACGATGTGCACGCCCGGCGAACTAGGAGCGTTAGCCACAGTTTCGAACGTGTACGGTTCGGCTTCGGAGAAGCTAGCCAACAGCATGTCTGGCTCTACCGGTTGTATCGGTCGCGGCTGCCGATCGACCTCGTCAGAAACTCGGTCCACCTCCTCGTAAGTACCAGCTTCCAGTTGAGCGCCAAGAAACATCTGAGCACCATGCAGGAACTCTTTTGGTGTGAGAATCAATAGTTCGGCTTTTGATCGAGCTAGCATTTCATCATATAATGCGGGTAATGGACGAAGAGGTTTACCCTTATCGTTCTGTTCGTACCAATCCTCTTTTGTATCTCGGGAGACAAAGAGTACGCGGCGAGGCGTGGGAAGAGTTGCGGTATGTCGGATAATCTCCTCCCACAACAAATAGTCGCCCGCCTTGGCAAGGTCGGTACCCTTGCCTTGGTCGGCAAAGCCGGGAGGAATCCGGTTCGGAAATCGAAAATTCACGGCGTGACGGACCAGTCGTTGAGTTTCCTCTTCATCAAGAGGATCACCGATTCGGTTCCCAAAGAGTGCCGCTATCTCAGGGACTAGAGGGTCGTTAGCGGCGATGTGCTGCGGGGTTACATTCTCGGCGTTCCTGAGTACGGCCAGATGGTCCGAGAGTTCCTTACGCCAGTCCTTCATTGCGGACACTACAATACCTTCGTCGATTCGACGAACGAGACCATCGGCAGTGGTATCGTCGTGGGCCATGTCTCGGAGTAGGCCGACTACCTCATCCCGGGCTTCAACGATTTGCCTCGCCGCCGACCGGAAGCGCTCGTCCACAATTCCACCCACCGCGCGAAGGCGACTTAGTCGTCCCTCAACTGCCTTGGCGCGATTTCGCACGAATTCTAGGCCGACCTGGTGGGGCAACCAAAGTAGCTGCCGGTGGGCGACCATGCGGAGGGCGGCGAGCACCTGATTGCGCGGCTCCCTTGTGTAGCGGTACAGGTCTAGCAAGACATTTGCATCGAGTACAACGAGGCCCTTCGTAAAAAACGCTTCGTGCTTTTCCCCGATCGCCGAGCCTTGTCGACTGGTCAACCACGCCTGGTATCGGGTAAGCATCAGCGGTTTGGTCATGGCGTGGCTCACTGATTCTTTCCCACTAGGTCGTCCATCACCGGAGCTTGTGCCCCGTCTCACACGGTTCTCTCTAGCCAACCGAATCACCCCTCAACCCAGGCAGTCAGCATAGAGGCATTTCATCCTGGGCGGGCGGCACAGGTCCTGATCAGCGAGGGCGTGGGTTGGCGTTCCACATAGGATGAACTCCGAGTAGGACTGCAGTCCACCAAGAACCACAGCCCAGCCTGGGAATCTCGCTGCTCAGGTACCTTGCCGTCATCCCGTAGTCCAAGCGCAGAGTGACGCGCCTTGTCAAGCTGATCCGATCCCGACAGAACGGAACGGCAGCCGCGGCGAAAGCCCGCACGTACAGGGCTATGCTGGTCCGTCGCCTGGACCGCGCACCGGCTGGCGTGGCTGCACCTGACCGACGAGAAGGTCTTCGACTCGGTGATCGTAGTCGTGGACCGCAACGTACTCGACGGGCAACTCCAGGATGCGATCCGGCAGATCGACGGCTCGGGGAAGATTGTGTGGCCACGATCAGCCCGGAGGACGTCCGCAAAGCAGGGACGAGGTTGAAATCCGGGTTGCTGGCGGCCCGCGTTGAAGAATGGGGAATTGATTGTCGCGGTGACGGTGCAGACCTTTCCGTTCGCCCTCGGCGAGATCCGGGCCGACTCGGCGTTGAAGGAGCGGCGGCTCGCGGTGATCGCCGCTGAGGCGCACTCGTCGCAGTCCGGGCAGATCTTCCAAGCTCAGGGCTGTGTTGACCGCGGAGGAGGTTAGGGAGATCGATCCGCGCGGTCATCATGGCGCTCGCGGACGCCTTCTACGAGGCAGCCATCGATCAGCAGACGCACGTGTGAGCACGCCCGCCCAGGGAGAGGATCACGCGTCAAACGTTCGTAGTACAGTCCCTCGCTCCTCGCTCCTCGCCACGACGGAGGCGTTGACTTGGTCGGCGGTGATAGCACCGCACAGGCAGTTGATTCTGGTAGTGCGCGCCACATGGGGCTCGTCCTCCGGGCTCCGGGGAGAGGCTCATGGGCGGCTCCCCGGTGATCATCGAGGAGCCGCGTGTTGCTGCTCTACGTCGGTTACGGTCTGGCGGGTGAGTCGTCCTCGTCGGCCTGCAGTGTTTGAAGCCTCAGCTCGCCTTTACGCTGTTGCTCCGCAAGGTATCGGTACGGGTCGTGTTTTGCATGTTCGTCGGCGTCTGCGATCACCTTCTCAATGCGGTAGGCGTCGACGAGCATGGGCGCGACAGCGTCGAGGGCAGCCTCAGCCACGGCGTGTGGGATGGCTTTGCCACGGTCGTGCCAGCTGGCCTTGATGTGCTGCGCCGCGATCGTTGCCGCTGTCATGCGGAGGTCCCGCACGTAGGGAATCGTCTGGGTCATGGGCTGACCCTCCCGGCGGAGCAGTGTTGGCTCAAGACCCCCAACACCGCCATCTTGCCTGCGTCGACACGAGTGCCGCAGTCGCCGTACGCTCACCCAGGCTCGTGATGGCGGCGCTCCGCGGGTCGGACGGTCTCCAGACGGCCAAGCCCTGCCAACCTTTCGTGACTGCGGTGACCAGCGCTGATGTGAGCTGCTGATCCACGGCTCGCTCTCAACGCGGAGGGAGTCATCGCCCTACGCGGCCGCACGCGCCCGAACCGCCGGCCGGCTTGGCCAGCTCTGATCGCCGACGGCGTACGGCCGTGGCTGGACGACGCCGGTCGGGCTTGCCGCCATATACGAGGTGAGTAGAACGCTGAGGGCCTGGGGGTCGAGGAGCCGGGACGCTTGCCGCCGGGCCTGTAGCAGGAGGTTCGCCACGACGAGATCCGGTCCTGGATCTGGAAGTTGGTAGCCCAGGCGTCGCCGTAGCCAGTGGGACACTTCGGTCCAGGAGTAGAACCGGGTGTCGCAGCCGGGGTTGAGCGGTGGTGGGAATGCGCCTGGTCCCTGCTTGCCGATGGACCACAGCCGGACAATCTCTCTGGACTTTCCGATTCGGGTTGCGATGTCGGCGAGGGTGAGCCAGTCGTTGTCGCAGACTCGGACGGGTGCGAGGTTGACCGCCTCCAGCTCCTGGATGACGGAGACGACGGCCTCGGCGAGGCTGGGCGCTTCTCGGCGCGCGATGACTTGGCGTTTGTCCGGCTGGTCGGTGAGATGCGGCTCAACGCCACGCACCTGCGCGATACGCCGCTGTTCCGGCGGACTGGCCAGGATCAAGCAGAAGTCGTACACCTCCATGGCGTCCTCCCCTTTCAGGCCAACTCTTCAACGGTCTTGGCGATCTGGTTGATCGACTCGTACGGGTCGAGGGCGATCTCGCGGATACGGTCGAGCGCCTTTTCGTACGCTGTTGCGGCGTGGGCTTCGAGGGCGAGGCGTCCGCCGAGGTGTTCCAGGAGCACGATCGACGGATAGGGCCTTTGCATAACGCAGGTGGTGAAGGCGCCGTACATGCCCGGGTGCCAGCCGGCCGCTGGCACGAGCCAAATCTTGACGTGTGGCCGGCCTTCGACGACGCCCGCCAGGTGTTCCAGCTGTGCGCGAAGCACCGCCCGACCACCGACCGGCTTGCGCAGCACATGTTCCTCCAGGAACACCTCCAGACGCTTCGGCGGCTTGTCGTCCAGGACCTGCTGCCGGTCAACGCACTGACGCACCAGTGTGTCCACCTTCGACATCGGCAATGGTGAGGTTCCCGCGGCGGCTTGGATGACCGCCTCGGCGTAGTCGCGCGTCTGCAGCAGCGGCGGGACGAACATGGTGGCGTAGACGTGTAGTTCCACGGCGCGCTGCTGCACCCACCAGTGATCGACCACGGTCAGGCTGGCCGGGCCCAAGAAGCCGTCCTGCTCCCATTGGTGGATCCGCCACGCCTCGTGCGCCAACGTCACCAGCACCTGACGCTCGGCCTCGTCGTAGACGTGGTAGACGTCCAGCAGTGCGACGACGTGGTCGCGGCGGAACGGCCACTCAGCCCGCTCATAGCGGGCGAGAGTGGAAAACTCCACACCGAGGTACGCCGAGACGTACTTCAGCGTCAGGCCGCGTTCCTGGCGTAGATCCCGCATCCGGGCGCCCAACCACTGCGCACGCATGCTCTGCACGAACTGCTCCCGCACAGTCGGCATCGCCTTACTCCTCTCTGTTGGATGACCGCTTCGCGGCCTCGGTGATCAGGGCGGCGGACGTGGCTTCGTCCAACGCCGCCACAGACAACTGCTCGAACACGCCGGCGTACCGCTCGGCACCCTCCAACTCGTGGATGACCGGATCGGCCAAGTCGTGGACCGCTGCGACCAACCCGTAGGGCGGCCCGAGGTCGAAGGAGGCGAACGAGCCGTCGACTCCGGGTAGAGGCGGGACGCTGGCCGGCAGCACCTGCACCGTGATGTTCGGCATCGCGGTGAGCTCGGTTAGGTGGTAGAGCTGCTGTCGCAGCACTGCGGCCGAACGACCTGGCGGGCGGCGCAGCGCCGCTTCGGCCACGACGGTGTGAAGCATTTGCGGCGGGCCGTCAAGCATCTGCTGCCGCTCGGTACACGCCCAGCCCTGCCACGCCACCGGACTAGTGGACTGCTGAGCGACCGCTTCGGCATACTCCGGCAGCTGCAACAGGTCAGGCACCACGGTGGGGTCATACGACCTGATGTGCCGGGCATGCGACTCCAGCCACAGGTAGTCCAGCACGGCCTCAGTTAACGGCGGCGCATCCGCGCGGAACTCCCACCGGTGCAGGCACCGCACGTCGCGCGCCAACTCCAGCAGCAGCTCACGCGTCGCGCTGTCGCCCACGCCGTACAACGCCAACAACGCACCAACCCGACCCACCTGAAGCACATGCGTCCCCTGCTCAGCAGCCTTGATCTGCCCCCACGGCACGCCGGTCACACCCTCGGCATACCGAAGCGAAACGCCGGAGCCCAGTCGCAGCTCACGCAGCTGTCGGCCCAACCAGCAGGAACGCAGCGACGGCTCGGTGGTTCGCAGCCAGGACACGTTTCTCCTTTCGCAAACGCCCAGCCCGACGGAAGCCTCGTCACATCCAGCCGGGCCTTCCAATGCGCCGAGACCGAGCAATCGCCGTTGGGGTACGGCAGACAAGCGCCCCGGTCGCTCCACCATCCAGTAGGACCGAACCCGAAGAAAAGGAAATTGCATAAGATTGCAGGACGTCGGTCAGCCAGATGCGTACTGATCAGCGGCTAGCCTTTTGCCTCTGAGTGCTATGTTCGCCCAGTTCAGGCGTGATGCCCGCAGTTGCTAGGCCGCCCGGCGAGGGACGAACCGGCTGTCACCACCCGATGCTATATGGATGCAATCTCCTGCAACGCCCCTTGACCAAGCCGGAAAGAGGCCCAACACTCGATGCCGTCCGTGCAATCTGCGCAAAAACGCAGGCCGCAGTGTGAGGAAGGTGCCACCGATGCGTATCCGCAAGATCGCCCAAGACCCCGACTCCCGCCCGAACGGCTCGCCGACGCTGTACCGCACCGACCGCGAATCGTGGCTGGTGCAGGGTTGGAACATCACCGATCCTGATGTGCTGGCTGAGATGAACATCCCCGAAGGTGAATCCGCCGTTGAGATCCCTGATCGAATGATCCCGTTCTTCTCCGAGGGTCAGGACGCGGAGCGCTAGGTGGCGGACCTGAGTCGTGCGGAATTCGACGCCCTTTTCGAGGACTTCGAGCGCGAGGTCCTCCACCTGGAGATGCGTGACGTTTACGGGACGGAAGCAGAAATCCCTCAGCTGGCGAAGTGGAAGGTCGGTGAGCCGGACGATCTGGAGTGGCTACAAGGCTGGTGCGACACGCTGCGGCGGGGTGCCGCGCGTGGGAAGAAGTTCCGCCGTGCGCTGGTGGTATCTGAACCGCTGAGCGAGTATCAGCGTTGGGCCTACACCACGACACAGCCACTTGTGGACGCCGGCGAAGACATCCGGTGGATTCCGCGGCGGCTGGTCTCATCAATTGCCTTACCCGGCAACGATGCCTACGTCATCGACGGCGCGCTCGTTGTGTGGATGCACTACTCCGGGAACGGGGCGTCAACCGGCATCGAGACCTCCACCAACGCCGCTGACATCAACCTGTGCAGCTCTGCGTTCATGGCCGTGTGGCAGCTCGGCATCCCGCACCGCGACTATCGGCCTACTGCATAGCCCGCCGCATGTCACCCCAGGTTCACCAGGCCAAACAAGCCTTTGGAGCGCGCCTGCGTGAGATTCGCAAAGACGCGAATCTCTCCGGGCGCGCCCTGGCTGCTGCCACAGGCCTCCACGTCAGCAAAATATCCCGTATCGAGCACGCCAATCAGAGCCCTTCAGAGGACGACATCCGGCGCTGGTGCAGGGCGTGCCGCGTCGAGGACCAGGCGCTGGAACTGATCGCCACGCTTCGCGGTATCGAGGGCATGTGGCTGGAGTGGAAACGGCAACTTCGGGGCGGGCTAAAACGGATGCAGGAGACGTTCGACCGGCATCATCAACGAGCGAACGTCGTACGCTCCTATGAATCGATTGTCGTGCCAGGCATCCTTCAGACGGCGGGCTACTGTGAGGCGGTACTGCGGATCGCCGCCGACTTCTATGGCACAGACGGCGACATATCCGCCGCTGTCGAGGCACGCATGAACCGACAGCGGTTCCTTTACCAGAGCGAACGGCGGTTTCTCTTCGTGGTAGAGGCATGGGCGCTGCGAACGATCTTCGGTGGGGTCGACGTCATGCTCGGACAGCTCGACCGCCTGCTCGCGGTTGCCACGCTACCCCGCGTTTCACTCGGCGTGATTCCTCCGGGCACGGTTCGCCGCATGTGGCCCGGCGAAGGATTCTTCCTGTTCGACGACGACCTGGCTGTCATCGAAACGACGAGCGCGGAAATCAAGGTGACGCAGCCGCAGGAGATCAGGCTTTTCGCGGAAGCCTTCCGGCGGCTACAAGACGAAGCCGTACACGGGCCTGAGGCACGGGCGCTGATCACGGAAACGATGCGCGACCTCACGGAAGCCAGGCACGCCTGGCCAACGATGATGGGCGACGCAGACGGCCACGGCTGAGCACGAGAACGCCGTCAAGCTTTTCCAAGGCTGCGTTGACAGTACTCCTGGAGGGCACGGTGCGACTGGTTACCGCTGTTGAACGCGATCTGCTGCTGGCCGTCTGCAAGAGCGAGGCCGTACACCTGGAGCTGCGCGACTTCTACAGCGTCGCGGGTGACGCAGAGCGCTTCGACAAGTTCAAGAAGCTGGGCTACCGCGACCTGAAGGCCGAGGCTGCGGATGTCCGGCCCTGGACCGACCTCATCCGCAGCGTCACCCAGGACAGCCGAACGGTGCGCCGTGCACGCGTCGTCTCCGAGCCTGTAACGGAGTACATCCGCTATGAGTGGGCTGGCACCGCTCACATCGTCGCGGCCGGTGAAGATGTCCGCTGGCTGCCGCGTCGCCTGGCATCGAACATCGCGCTGCCTGGCAACGACTTCTGGCTCTTTGACGACGAGACCCTACTGTTCACAGTCTTCAACGGCGTCGGGGACGTGGCCGAGCGGCAGCTAACAACCGACCCGGCGGCGGTGCAGCTCTGCCGAACAGCTTTCGAGGCCGTTTGGGCGCTCGCTACCCCGCACAGCGAGTACAAACCCCTTTGACCACGTGAGTCGTGGCAGCACGCCTGGCAATCGCTCGGCACCGGATTCCGCGACATTCGCACGGCGCCGCGGTCCTCGCGTTGTGTACCTACGTCCTGGACTGCCCCAACGATGCCGGCCAGAGATTGCCGTCCAAATGGAGCGCCAGAAGATGCTCCAGCCAGCGACCGGCAGCGCTCGTTCATGGTCATGAGCAGTCTCTCCGTACCCCGCGTCGGTTGGTGGGGTGACGCTCTCTGCCCATAGTGGTATGACTGTGATCTATGCGTTACGGGGAGCTACGGCTGACGGTGGACTGCGGTTCGGTCACGACCGTGGCCGTTTTGGCGTGGGATGACGGCTGGTTGCCATTGCAGTGGGGTGGGTGGCCGTGGTTGTCGAGTGCGGTCCACGTTTCAGCGGATGGTCGGATTACCGCGGGTGAGGGGGCGTGGCTGGCGGCGCAGTCCACACCGGACGGGTTAGTTCCTGGGCCGGTGCACGGTGGGGGTGAGGATCGGCTGCTGGTGTCGGGCGTGCAGATATCGTCCGCGGAGTTGGTGGCGGCGATTCTGCGGCTGGTGGTGGACGAGGCGAACCGGGTTGCGGGGGGCCCGGTGCGGGACGTTCGGCTGGTGGTGCCGGCCGGCTGGGGACCGCGCCGGTCGACGCGGCTGCGGCACGCCGCACGGTTGGCCGGTTTGGAGGATGTGACATTGGTGCCGGCGCCGGTCGCGGTGGGCCAGCATTTGCTGGCGAGCGAGGTGCGGCTGCCCGTGGGTTCCTACCTGGCGGTCTGTGATCTGGGTGGTGGGGTCGAGGCGAGTGTGCTGCGCCGCGGCCCGACCGGGTTCGAGATCTTGTCCACGTTGGCCGATGAGCACGGCGGTGGCTCTCGGATCGATGAGTTGCTCGTTGCCCACCTGGACGGTCATCGCCCAGACCCCCAGGCGCTTGGTGGTGGGCGGTGGCCGGTGGTGGCGGCGGTGCGGGCGGCGAAGGAGGCCGCCTCGATACATCCGACGGTGACGGTGGGTTCGCCGCCGGTGGTGTGGACGGCCGGGCAGGTGCAGGCGGTGGCGCGGCCGGTGCTGGAGCGGGCGGCACGGCTGGTGGTGGAGGCGGTCGCCGCCGCCGATTTGGCCCCGGACCGGTTAGCGGGGGTGTTTATGGTCGGGGGTGGGGCGAGTATGCCTCTGGCTGGGCGGGTGATCGGGGAGGCGGCGTTGTTGATGGTGGTCGCGTGTTTGTCCGCCGCCACGATGATCGCCTCGGTGTTACCGATGCCGACGCATCCCCGTACCCCGGCGGGTTCGGACGCGAGTCAGCTTGCCGGTGGGCTGTTGGTGGCTGCCGGGTTGGGGGCCGCTGTGGCGGGGGTGTACGCGGTCGGCCCGTCGCTGATTTTCGGGGCGCCTGTCGAACCGTTCCTGCGGTGGACACTGCTGCCGATCGTCCCACTGGTGGCCACGGTGGTGGCGGTCGCGGCGCTGGTGGCCCGGTGGGGACGGCGGCCGGCGCAGGGCTGGCACAGCTGGCTGGGGTTTCCCGTCATCGCAACGATCCCGGTCGCGGTCGGGATGCTGCTGGTCGATCATGTCAACGCCTACTACGGCGACCACATGTTGCCGAACCTGGTGGAACGCTTCGGTGGCCTGCTGGTCGGCGTCGGGATCGCGTGGACGATGGTGCGGCCGTGGCTGTGGCGGCTGGTACTGGCCGGGCCGGTCGGTGCGGTGACCGCCGCGCTGACCGACTACCGGACGATCGGCGTGCTCGCCGCCGCCTACATCGCCGCGGTCACGTTGTGGTGGTTGCAGAGGGTGTGGCAGTTGTGGCAGCGGCCCCCGCAGCGCTGGCTTCCCGGCACATGACCCGCCCGCCGTGGGTTCGACTGGTCGGGACCCGGTGAACGGCCAATGATCAAACGGTTATGGAGCGGGTTTTGGCTCGCCGTGCTCCTGGTCGGCGTCCCGGTGGTGCTGGTCGTCATGGTCGGGAACCCGCTGCCGGCCCGCCGGGACCTGGCGGCGCTGGTGGCCGAGCCGCTCGCCGAGGACAACGTGTACGCCGCGATCGCGTTGGTGGCGTGGCTGATCTGGGCCGGGCTGCTCTACGCGGCGCTCGCCGAGGCGTGGGTCCGGGCACGACGCGCAGCGCGGTGGCTGCGTCGGCTTCCCCGCCTGCCGCTGCCCACTGCTATCCAAGGGCTTACCGGTGGGATGCTCGGCGCCATCGCCGTCACCACCTCCACAACGGCGACCGATGCTGCGCCGCCGGCCGCTGCGTCCACTCTGGACGACACCGCACCGACGAGCAGCCGTATGGCGCGCGAGGCAGTCGGGGTGGAGCTGCCCGATGGCGGGTGGCTACCGATCTCGGTCGCGGACGCGGTCAACGCGGCGGCGGCAGCGGTGTGGTGGCGGCGCCGCCGCCTCTACCACCCTGACACCGATGACGCCGGTGTAACGCCGCTACCGGCGACCGTCGCCGCGGTGCAGGCCACCCTCGCCGACGCCGCTCCGGCCACCAGCCCGGTCGCAGCGGTGTTCGAGCTGCCCGCACGGGGCGTGGGCCTGACCGGTCCGGGTGCGGCCGCCGCCGCCCGTGGCGCCCTGGTCTCGCTGCTGCTGACCCACCGGTCCGGTCATCCACGGGTCGTCACCACCAACGACGACCTAGAGGTGTTGATCGGCGGTGCCGACACAGTCCAGACACGAATACCAGGGCTGCACGTGGCGGACGGTCTGGCCGAGGCGTGCGCGGCCATGGATGCGATGGCGGTCGACCATCCGGGACGCCCGGTCACCATCCTCACCGCCATA